>CALMZR010000375.1 GCA_937870845.1 uncultured Chloroflexota bacterium | reverse complement strand
CCTCGGGCGTCCGCGCTGATGTAGGGGCACGGCATGCCGTGCCCAGGGTCGCCGATCGGGGGTTTCGCAGATGCGCGTTGTTCCCGCCGAGCGCACGGCATGCGGTGCCCCTACATCCAAGCCTGGCCCCGGCGATCCGCAGCGAGGTTCGTGCTTCCGGATCAAGACCCTTCCCCCCGCCGCAGTTGGTCGATCACCACCGCCAGCAGCAGCACCACCCCCCAGGCGATCATCTGGTAGAAGGAGGAGACGTCGGTCAGCACCAGGCCGTTGCGCAGCGTCTCCATGATTAATGCTCCAAGGAGGGTGCCCCAGACGCGGCCGCGGCCGCCGGCCAGACTCGCCCCGCCGAGGACGACGGCGGCCACCGCGTTCAGCTCCAGCCCCATCGCCGCCTGCGGGCTGCCGGCGCTGAGTTGGGCGGCCAGGATGGCCCCGGCGAAGCCGGCGGAGAGCCCGGAGATGACGTAGGCGGCGAGCTGCACCCGCCCCACGTCGATGCCGGCCAGCAGCGCCGCCCGCGGGTTGCCGCCGACGGCGAAGAGAGAGCGGCCAAACGTCGTGAAGCGCAGCGTCAGCCACACCGCCACGAAGACGGCCAGCATGATCAGCACCGAGACCGGGATGTCCCAGAAGACGCGCCCCGTGCCGAGCCAGCGCAGGTTCGGCCCCGGAAAGACCTGCGTCAGCGCGTCGGTCCAGACGTAGGCGATGCCGCGCACGATGGAGAGGGTGGCCAGGGTGGTGATCAGCGGGTTGACGCGGATGACGGTGATCAACAGCCCGTTCGCCAATCCCACGGCCAGCCCGACCCCGATCGCCCCCGCCACCGCCAGCGGATCGGACCCGCCAGCGGTGAGGATCTCCGCCGTCACCACGCCGGCCAGCGCCACCGTCGATCCCACCGAAAGATCGAACCCGCGGGCGATGATGACCATCGTCTGCGTGGCGGCGACGATGCCCAGGATGGAGACGCCGACGAGGATGTTGAGGAAGTTGTTCTTGCTCAGAAAGAACGGCGAGAGCTGCGAAAAGACGAGCACGATGACCGCGTAGACGACCAGCAGCCCGATCCCGGCGTCCCAGAGAGCGCCGAGACGGAGTCGTGAGTCGTGAGTCGTGAGTCGTGAGTCGTCGGACGAGGCTGGCGCTGCCGTCGGCGATTGGCCACCGACGCCTGACGACTCACGACTTCCGACTTCCGACTTCCGGCTCACGACTTCCGACTCACGACCCACGACTCGCCTCCCCGATGGCCCGATCCAGCACCGCCTCCTGCGTCGCCTCGCCACGGCGGAACTCGGCGGTGAGGCGGCCGTCGGCGATGGTCAGGATGCGGTCGGACATGGAGAGGATCTCCGGCATTTCGGAGGAGACGAGGAGGATGGCGGCGCCACTCTCGGCCAGCTCTTCCATCAGGCGGTAGACCTCGACCTTGGCCCCGACGTCGATGCCGCGGGTCGGCTCCTCCAGGACGAAGACGCGCGGGCGCGCCTGCAGCCAGCGGCCGAGGACCACCTTCTGCTGGTTGCCGCCGGAGAGGCGGCCGACGGGAGTCTCGATCCCCGGCGTGCGCACGTCCAGCTCGCGCACCATCGCCGCGGCGCGGCTGCGCTCCTCGCCGCCGCGGATGACGCCCCACTCGCTGATGGCGCCCAGGGTGCTCAGGGAGAGATTTTCGCGCACGGTCATACCGAGCACGAGGCCTTCTTCCTTGCGCTCCCCCGGCACGAGCGCGATCCCGGCGCGGCGGGTCTTGCCAGGCGTGGGCAACCCGAGCGAGCGCCCGCCGACGACAACCTCGCCCCGGTCGGCGCGCACGGCCCCGAAGAGCGCCTTGACCAGCACGTCCGCGCCCGAGCC
This sequence comes from uncultured Chloroflexota bacterium, assembly GCA_937870845.1. Lineage (GTDB taxonomy): Bacteria > Chloroflexota > Chloroflexia > Thermomicrobiales > UBA6265 > JACCXM01. The sequence continues at coordinate 3,038 of CALMZR010000375.1, read as the reverse complement.
GAGCAATCCGAAGACGCCGACGATCTCCCCGGCGCGGACCTCGAAGCTGACGTCGGCCAGCCGGTCGCCGCGGGTCAGCCCGCGCACCTCGAGCAGGGTCTCGCCCGGCGTCGATGCCCGCCGCGGATAGAGCTCATCGACGCTACGGCCGACCATGGCGCGCACGACCTCGGCCCGATTCGTCCCGCCCGCGGGCCAGGCGCCGGCCAGCGCCCCGTCGCGCAGCACCGCCACGCGGTCGGCCAGGGCGAAGACCTCGTCCAGCCGGTGTGAGATGTAGACGACCGAGACGCCGCCCGCGGCGAGGCGGCGGACGAGGGCGAAGAGCCGCGCCACCTCCTGCTGGCTGAGCGCGGCCGTCGGCTCGTCCATGACGATGACGCGGGCGTCGAGCGACAGCGCGCGGGCGATCTCGACTACCTGGCGTTCGGCCACCGGCAGCGCGGCCACCGGCAGCCGCACATCGAGATGCGGCGCCAGCGGGGCCAGGATGGCCCCCGCCTCGCGGTAGACCGCCTCCCTGGCGACGATCGGCCCCCGCCGCGGCAGGCGGCCGAGCAGCACGTTCTCGGCCACCGTCAGCGTCGGGACGTAGTTCAGCTCCTGGTAGATGATGGCGATGCCGAGCCGATGCGCCGTCGCCGGGTCGGGCAGACGAACCTCCTGCCCGTCCAGCGCGACCGTCCCCGCGTCGGGCGCGATCTCCCCCGCCAGGATCTTGGCCAGCGTCGACTTGCCGGCCCCGTTCTCCCCGCACAGCGCCAGGATCTCGCCCCGCCCGACGTCGAGCGAGACGCCGCGCACGGCCTGGATGCCGCCGAAGGCTTTGGCGATGTCCGCAAGGCGGAGGCGAGGTGTCAGGGTGACGGGGTGACGGGGTGACGGGGTGAAGGACGATGGCTCATCCACGACTCACGACCCACGACCCACGACTGTCATCCCCTGTGACCCTGACACCCCGACACCCCGTCACCCCGAGCATTCGCCCGGGTAGTACTCCTCGATGTTCGTCCCGTCGATCCAGAGGTGGTCGATGAGGACCTGCTCGGGCGGGGTTGTCCCGGCGGCGAGGTCGATGGCCAGCGGGACGAGGTAGTCGCCGTAGCGATCCGGGAAGTAGGCGACGGAGCCGATGAAGGCCGGGTTGTCGCGGCAAATCTCGGTGCGGGCCTCGATGGTGGCGTTCTGGCCGGCGATCATGATGTCGTCGGTGCGGTTGGCGGCCTCGGCGGCGCGCAGGGCGCCGACCGCGCTGGGATCGTTGATGGCCGAGACGAGGATGTGGTCGGCGTCGGTGAGGCGCGTGAGCACGTCCTGGAAGACGGTGCGGCTGTCGTCGAGGTTCCCTTTGCCGTCGACGCGGATGATCATGTCGTCGGTCAGGTCGGGCAAGATCTCCTGCACGCCGAGGGCCGCCCCTTCCATCCGCTGCTGCGGCAGCTCGCCCGATTGCGGCAGCTCGAGCAGGACGAGGGCATCGACGTCGCCGCCCCAGCGCTCCTGCGCCATGCGGCCCAGGTTGCGGCCGCCGATCTTGCCGGCCTCCAGGTTGTCGGCCCCGAAGAAGACGGCGCACGGGTCGTGCGGGATGTCGATGGCGACGACCGGGATGCTGGCGGCGTCGAAGATGTTGCAGATGGCCGGGGCCACGCCGACGTCGGTCTGGAACTCGATGGCCACGTCGGCCCCGCGGGTGACCAGGGTGTTGGCGTTGGTCAGCGCCACCTGGGGGTCGTACTCGTTGTCGAGGATGATCAGCTCGACGTTGAGGCAGTCGGCGACGCGCTGCAAGCCGTTGTTGACGTCCTGGACGAAGGGGAACTCGCCGGAGAGCCCGGCGTAGCCGACGGTGATCCGCTCTTCGGCGGGGGTCTCGGTCTGGCAGGCGTCGGGGACGGTGGGGGTGGCTTCGGCCAGCGGCGTGGCGTCCTGCGCCGCGACGGCGATGGCCACGTTGCCGAGCAGCAGCGCGGCGATCATCGCGACGCCGACGCCGAGCCGGGCGCGGGTCCCGTGTCCGTGTCTGGATCTGATGCTGAGCCGCATGGCGCTTCCTCCTCTATGCGCCCTCATCGCCGAGGGCGGCGGTTCCGCCGGATGGCCGGATGCGATTCTCTCCGATCTTTTCCCTCTCGTCACCTCCCGCGCGCCATCCGGCCGCGAGCCGCGGCGAACCGGCGTCCGCCCGCGGCTTCTGTTACGGTTGCCACGCCATGGCCGATGCACCGCCGTTCTCGTTTGCCTCGCTGCCGGCGCCGCTGACCCCGCTCATCGGCCGGGAGCGGGAAGTCGCGGCGCTAGCCGAGCTGCTCCGCGCCCCGGAGGCCCGCTTGCTGACGCTGACCGGTCCCGGCGGGGTGGGCAAGACCCGGCTCGCGCTCGCCGTGGCGGCGCAGCTTGCCGGCGAGTACCCGGATGGAACCGCGTTCGTGAGCCTGGCGCCCGTATCCGATCCGGAGCTGGTCCCTTCGGCCATCGCCCAGGCCCTCGGCCTGCGCGGAGCGGGAACGGACTCACCGGCCGAACGCCTCACGGCGTGGGTGGGCGAGCGGCGTTTCCTCCTCGTGCTCGACAACTTCGAGCACGTCGTCGACGCCGCCCCGATCGTGACCGATCTGCTCGGCGCCGGCCCCCACCTCACCATCCTTGCCACGAGCCGGGCGCCGCTGCGCCTGTCCGGGGAGCGCGAGCACGCGGCGCCCCCGCTCGGCTTGCCCGACCCGGACGAAGGGGAGACCCCGGCGACGGTAGCGGAATCGGCAGCGGTGCGGCTGTTTGTGGCGCGGGCGCACGCCGTGTGCGAGGCGTTTGCCCTCACGGCCGAGAACGCCGCGGCCGTGGCCGGGGTCTGCCGCCGCCTCGACGGGCTGCCGCTGGCGATGGAACTGGCGGCGGCCCGGTCCAAGGTGCTGGCGCCGGCGGCTCTGCTGGCGCGCCTGGAGCGGCGGCTGCCGCTGCTGACCGGCGGCGGCCGGGACTTGCCCGCCCGGCAGCAGACCATGCGCGACGCCATCGCCTGGAGCTACGGCCTGCTCACG
>CALMZR010000374.1 GCA_937870845.1 uncultured Chloroflexota bacterium | reverse complement strand
ACGCTGATGCGGATCGTGTGGCACCTGCTGGCCCTGGTGGGGCTGGCGACCGTCGCCGTCCATTCGGAGGCCGACGCCGCCGCACCGCACGTGCGCGACGCGGACCGGGCCGTTCTGATCGGACCCGCGCCCGCGCGGGAGAGCTCGCCGCCCGACGCGACGTCGACCGAGAGTCCCTCCTCGAGGCAGAGGCGGTAGAAGGCCGTGAAGGGCGCCGCCTTCGAGGCGAAGAGCACCTCGAAGTCGTCCGTATGACGGGCGAACGCCTGCTGGTAGGCGCGGGCGCGGGCGCGGGCATCCGCCTCGGCGTAGACGTACGCGGGCGTGCCGAACTCCCGGGCCAGGTCGACGACGTCGCAGCCCCCGATCTCCAGGTGCCCGCGCTCGTTCACGCGACTGCCGCGCGGGTAGACGGCGGAGCCGGCGATCGGGTCGGTGGTCGTCGCGGAGTTCATGGGGCGGGTCATTATGGAGGGGATGACGAGGTCCGACCGCGCGGGCGCCCGCGCGCGCAAGCCATGAGCCCGTCCGCGGGACCGGCGCCGGCGGCGCCCGACGAGCGCGGCGTCCACGCGGGGCGGCCGTTCTGGCTCTGGCGGTCGGCCAAGGATGGCTCGGGTCGGAGCCCGGCGATGGTGATCCTGCACGGCGCCGGGTCGGCGAAGGAGAATCACGCGGACTTCGCGCGCGTCTGCGCGGCCAATGGCTGGGTCGCTCTCACCTACGACCAGCGCGGGCACGGCGAGTCGGTGGACGAGCTGGAGCCCGCCGCCCTCGGCGACGTCGCCCGCATGGCCGCGATGCTGGCCGCGCGCGACGACGTCGATCCGGCGCGGATCTGCGTGCGGGGATCCAGCATGGGCGGCTTCTGGGCGATTCACGCCGCCGCGACCTCGGAGGCGATCGCCGGGGCGATCGCGATCTGCCCGGCGGGCGAGGCGCACCTGCTCCGCGGGCTGCGCTCGGGCGAGCTCGACGTCAGGGCGGGTCCGCGGGCGCGTGCGTCGCTCGAGGCCTGGCTGGGAGAGCACGACCTCCGGGATGCGGTGGAGCTCATGGGCGCCAAGCCGCTGATCCTGCTCCACGCTCGGGGTGACGAGCGGATCCCGAGCGAGTTCTCCGAGGAGCTGGCCTTGCGCAAGCCCGACCCGAACCGGCTGATCGTGATGCCGGGGGGCCATCACCGCTCGATCCAGCACGATCCGGAGCTTCAGGCCATGGCGCTCGCGTGGCTCACCCGGCGCGTTTGAGCCGACCGGCGGGGCGGCGTTCTCAGCGACCGCCGAGCGGGCTGCCCGCGACCTGATTCACGGCGCCGCTGACCCGGTCGCCCAGCTTGGGATCGGCGAGGCCTCCGCCGGCTCCGTTCAGGGCGCCATCGACCGCGTCGTCGACAGGACCGGTGACGTCGTCGCTCAGCTCGCCCAGTGGAAGGTCGACACCCGCACCCGAGGACGCGCTCTCGACGTCGTCCACCGTGCTTCCGAGAACTCCTGACTGGCTCCCTTCGCCGGGCGGGACCGTCCCGCCCCCGTCACCGGGATCGCCGAACCCGGTTCCGGCGCCCGGCGCGGTGCCGGAGGTGCCCGGCGCGGGAAGGGTCGAGGGCGGCGCGGCCGCGGCGATCTCCGCAAGCGCAGCGTCCGATGGGGTCGCCGGCGCGGCAGCGACGTCGCCGGCCGTCGAGCGCGCCGCCTGGGCGGCGGCCGCGGGGGCGGCCGCGACGCCGACCGTTCCGTCACCCGCGTCGTCGGCGCCGAATGGGAGGCCGTTGAACCCAACGAAGGCAGCCGCTCCGGCGAAGACGATGATCGCCGCCGCGACGAGCGCGATCGTCGCGCCGCCGCCGGCCAGTGCCGTTCGCAGGTCCGTCTTGCGAGCGGCGCTGGGCCCCTCCATGTCTACCGTCGCCGATTCCATGAGCTGTCCAGGCAGCATCCAATGCTGATGGGACCGGACCTTACGCCTATCGGCGAAGCGGTCAAGTCCCTTTAGCGTCTACCCGATAGCAGGTAGTCCCAGTCCTGAACGGGGTTCGCAAGCGCCGCCGGGCGCGGCGGGTCTACAGGTACCCGAGCGGGTCGACCGGCTGACCGTTGACGCGGATCTCGAAGTGGAGGTGGGGTCCGGTCGAGTTCCCCGTGTTGCCCGAGTAGCCGATGACGTCGCCCTGCGAAACGCTGTCGCCGGCGGACACGGCGAAGCCGGACTGGTGGGCGTAGCAGCTCGTGGTTCCGCCGCCGTGGTCGATGCACGTGTAGTTGCCGTACCCGCCGGTGTAGGCGGCGATCGCCACCGTCCCCGAATTCGCGGCGCGCAGCGGCGTCCCCTCCGGCACGGCGATGTCGATACCCGCGTGCAGGCGCCCCCAGCGGTAACCGAACGGCGACGTGAGCGTCCCGTCGACGGGCCAGATCCAACCACCCCCAGCCGACTGGATCGGCCCGGCCGGCAGTGGATCGGAAGTGGTTGTCGATGCCTGAGCGGCCTCGAGCTGGGCCTGGATCCGGTCCTCGAGGCCAGAGATGTCCCCCTCGAGCTCCTGGACCTGGTCCTTGATGCTGGCGAGAGCGGACGCCTTCTGATCGCGCAGGCCATCGAGCTGGGCATGGCGCTGCTCGAGCTGAACCCGGGTGCGCTCCAGCTCAGCCTCCTTGGCGGCGAGCTCATCGCGCGCGGCGCGCACACGCTCGACGATCCCGTGCGTCTGGTTTCGCAGATCCCGGACTCTGCCGACGATCACCGCGTCCTGGTCCTGGATCCGGGTCAGGTAGTCGTAGCGGCTCACCAGGTCGTCGAAGCCGTCGGAGTCGAGCAGCACGGTGAGCGCGTCGGGCTGGTCGGACTTGTAGATGTCGACGAGCCGCTCGGCGAGGATCTTCTCGGAGCGCTTCAGCCGCGCGCGAAGCCGCTCGAGCTGGGCGACCTCAGCGTCCAGTCGTGCCTGCGTCTCCACCAGCTGCTGCTCGACCATCGCTTCCCGGTTTCGCAGGGTGGCGACCTCCCCCTCGAGCTGCGCGATCTCCTCGTTGAAACGCTGCAGCTCCGTCGTGAGGACGCCCTCCTGGTCCTTCGCGACCTCGAGCTTCGAACGCTTCGCATCGAGCTCGGACTGGAGGTCCTGCCCGAGAGCGCTCCCGCCACCGATCGCCAGCAAGGCGACGACGACCGCCGCCCCTAGGGCGCGCCGTGTCGTTTCGTGGCTGCGGAAGTGGCTCGTCATGGGTGGATCGCGGACAGCAGCCCGCCCGGCCGGCTGGCTCGGTTGATGATTCCCCCGGCCCAGGCGAGTTCCTGCCCGCTCCAGGCACGGCGAAGTGCGTCGCAGGGTACCAGCGCCGCGCAGCTTTGCAAGCGTTCCTTAATATTCCCCCAAGCCCTGCAATTCACCTTGCAAGCAGGGGATTTCAGCCGGCAGACCTCGCGAACGTCCCGCGACCTGCGCTGGGCGCTCGTCCGCGGGTCGCGCGCGCGGAAGGGGGTGCGTATACGCCCATTTCGGCGCGCGCGGTCTCTTCGGGCTCGGACCCGGCGCGGCGCCCCCGAGCGGGCGCCGGGATAACGTTCGCGCCGTGCTCAGCCGGATTCGCTACTTCCTGGCCGACGTCCTGCACTGGATCCGCACGCACGCGGGCCAGGCCGGGATCGCCGTCGCGGTCGTGGCCGCCGCGGTGGTCGTCGCGCTCTTCGCCGCGGGCGAGCTTGGCGGGAACGAGGAACCGGTGACGTCGCCGGCGCCCGAGGTGATCGTCAGGACGGAGGAGGCCCCCGAGGAAACCGAGCAGCTCGGCTTTCCAGCCTTCGCCACCCGGAACACGACCCGCGTCTCCGGGATCGACCCGATCGCGAACGCCGCCGGGGTCGCGCTCGCCGCGTTCCCCTCGACCGGCGGTGTCGAGGGCCCGCCCGCGGTGGCGCTCGTCGACGCCACCGACTGGCCGGCGGGAGTCGCCGCCTCGTCGCTCGTGGCCACGCCGGTGGGCGCACCCCTGCTGCTGACCGACGGCGACGACCTGCCCGACCTGACCGAGCAGGCCCTCGACGCCCTCGCCCCGAGCGGATCTCCGGACACCGACGGCAACGAGCTCTTCGCGATTGGGACCCCCGCTCCGGATGGCGTGAAGGCGCTCGACGTCGACGGCGCGAATCCGGCCGAGATCGCCGCGGAGGTCGCCAAGCTGCGCGCGAAGCTGGCCGGTGCGCCGGATCACGTCGTGGTGGCATCCTCCGACGACCCAGCGTTCGCGATGCCCGCCGCGGCGTGGGCGGCTCGCTCGGGGGACCCCGTGCTCTTCGCGCAGCGAAACTCGGTGCCGAAGCCCACGCTCGACGTCCTCGCGGACGCTGAGAACACCCGCGTCTACATCCTCGGCGGCGAGGATGTCATCTCGCAGAAGGCAGAACGGCAGCTCGACGAGGCGGCGAAGGGGCCGGTCACCCGCGCCGCCGAGGAGGACGATCCGGTGGCGAACGCCGTGGCCTTCGCCCGCTATGTGGACGGAAGCTTCGGCTGGAACATCAACGACCCCGGGCACGGATTCGTGATCGCCAGCGCGGACCGGCCCGCGGACGCCGGAGCCGCCGCCGCGCTTTCCGCGGGCGGGACCTGGGGGCCGCTGCTCGTGACGGACGACGCGGAGGCCCCGCCTCCGGACCTCGAGGGGTACCTGCTCGACCTGAAGCCCGGCTATGAGGATGACCCCACTCGCGCGGTCTACAACCACATCTGGATCGTCGGTGACGAGTCCGCCGTATCGGTCGACTTCCAGGCGGCCGTCGACGAGATCGCGGAGGTCGCACCGATAAGGTCGGGGAGCGGCGACTCCCTGCTCGGCCCCGCACCGGGGACGCCCGAGCCCGAGAGCGGGCAGGACGCGGAAACCAAGCAGAACGACGACCGCAAGCCCAAACGATGAGCGAGAGCGAGCGACCCGACCGGCTGAGCGGCCGCGAGATCACGGTCGACGACATCCGCTCGCTCGCCGGCCCGGCCACCCCGCATTTCGCGCTCCAGATCCGCAACCGCATCGCCAAGCTGATCGCGCCTCTCCCCGCCGGACACCCCGCGCGCGTGGAGGGGGAGCGCCAGGTCGCCCGGCTGACCGAGCTTGCGGCGCACTCGGGCGAGCCGCGAAGCGCGCGATGAGCGCCGCCGCGCCCGCAGCCGCTGCGCGCGAGCGCCTCGAGCCGCTCCTCGCCGGCGAGGCCCGATCCCGCGCCCGGCTCGAGGAGAGCTGGCGCGCCGGCTACCTCGACCTGCTCGACGAGCAGCCGGAGTCCACCGGCGCGACGCAGAACCTGATGCTCACCCGCTTCGTGCCCACCATCTACGAGCGCTGGTGGCGCCCGGCGCTCGGCCGGGCGTTCAAGGGCTTCACCGGCCCCGGCATGGCGGAGGAGGTGCGGATCGCGCGCCTCTTCCTCGGCCTGACGCACGGCGACCACGTCCTCGACGTCGCCTGCGGCCCCGGCAACTTCACGCGTGAATTCGCGAAGGCGGTCGGGCCGGAGGGGCTGGCCGCGGGGATCGACGCCTCGCCCACGATGCTCGCACGGGGCGCCGCCGACAACGCCCGGGCGCACGCCGGAAACGTCGCCCTGATCCGTGGCGACGCCAGCGCGATGCCCTTCGAGGCGGCGACGTTCGACTGCGCCTGCTGCTTCGCGGCCCTGCACCTCTTCGCGGACCCCTTCGCCGCGCTCGACGAGATGCGCCGCGTCCTGCGGCCGAGCGGCCGGATCGCGGTCATGACCTCGGTGCGGCGCCAGGTCACGGTGCGGCCCATGAAGCCGGTCGTGGAGAGGCTGAGCGGGATGCGGGTCTTCGAGCCCGACGAGATAACCGGCGCGCTCGCGGATCGCGGGTTTGCCGAGATTCGCCAGCGCGTCTCCGGCCTCGTGCAGTTCGTCGGCGCTCGCCTGCCCGCCGGCGCCGAGTAGCCAGAAGCAGCGGACGCCTCGGGTCAGTCGCGCCGGCCGAACTCGGCCAGGATGCGCCGCTGGTACTCGCCGATGAGCCCGCCGTCGAGGAAGTAGGTCGGCGGCGTGAGCGCGATCTTGTCGCCGCGCTCGGCGACCTCGGCGACCCTGGCCCGCACCCGGTCGGCGGAGCCCACGGCGCAGTAGGTATCCACCATCTCGTCGCTCACGGCCGCGGCGACCGCCGCCAGATCGCCGGCGCGGAACGCGTCGCCCACCGCGGCGGCCTGCTCGCCGAAGCCGTGCAGCTCGAACAGCGGCCGGTAGGTGCGCACCGTCGCGTAGAAGGCGAGCGTCCGGCGCGCCGCGTCGTAGGCGCGCAGCGCCTCCTTCGGCACGCCGGTGTCGATCTCCGGCGCCAGATCGTAGCGGCCGTTCCCGTCCCCGGCCGCCAGCGCGCTGCCGTCGTCGACGACCTTCCGCCGGGTGGCCGCCAGCCCATCGAGCGTGGCGTGCAGCATCCCGGCGGCTTCCTCGGCGGTGACGACCCCTTCGTCGGCCAGCGCCTCGGCGAACCGCTGGCGCACGGTCGGGTGCTCGCTCACCTTGGCGTACATCCGCGGCTGGGTGAAGACCGGCTCGTCCCCCTCGTTGTGCCCCCAGCGGCGGTAGCCGACCAGATCGATGAGGAAATCCTTGCCGAAACGCTGCCGGTAGGCCGTCGCCAACCGCGCCGCCGTCAGGCAGGAGACCGGATCGTCGGCGTTGACGTGGACGACCGGGATCTCGAACCCCTTGGCCAGATCCCCCGCGTAGAGCGTCGAGCGCGAATCGCGGATGTCGGTGGTGAACCCGACCTGGTTGTTGACGATGATGTGGATCGTGCCGCCGGTGGAGTAGCCGGGCAGCCCGGAGAGGTTGAGCGTCTCGGCCACGATCCCCTGCCCGGGGAACGCCGCGTCGCCGTGGAGGAGGATCGCCATCGCCCGGTTGCGGTCGTGCGGCGGCGGCCCCGGCTGGTCGCAGATGTCCTGCGAGGCGCGCACCATCCCCACCACCACCGGGTTGACGAACTCCAGGTGACTCGGGTTCGGGGCCAGCACCAGCGGCACTTCGACCGTCGCCCCGTCCGCGTTCTTCGCCCGCCGCGCCCCCAGGTGGTACTTCACATCCCCGGTCACGCCGTTGTCGATGGCCGAGTCGGAGGGCGACGAGGAGCGGGCCACGCTCCCCTCGAAGGCGGCGATGATGGCCGCGTACGGCTTGCCCAGGACGTGGGTCAGCACGTTGAGGCGGCCGCGGTGGGCCATGCCGAGCACCACCTCGCGCACGCCGCCCGCCGCCGCGTCGCTGATGATCGTGTCGAGCATCGGGACCAGCGCGTCGGACCCCTCGACGGAGAACCGTTTCTGCCCCAGGTAGGTCTGATGCAGGAAGCGCTCGAAGCCTTCCACCTCGGTCAGGCGCTCGAGCAGCCGCTTCTTCATCTCCGGGGAAGGCTCGGCGTTGTAGGCCTCGCTCTCGGCCGCCTCGCGCAGCCAGGCGCGCTCCTCGGCGATCTGCACCTGATCGAAGTCGTAGCCGATGCCGCCGCTGTAAATGCGACGGAGGCCGTCGATGGCCTCCTTGGCGTTGCGGGCATCCGGGCTGACCGGGAACGGGACCGATTCGGCCGGCAGCGTTCGCAGTTGGTCTTCGGTCATCCCGTAAAAGGCCGGGTGCAATTCCGGCGCCCCGTGCGGCGGCGTGCCGAGCGGGTCGAGCTGGACGTCGAGGTGGCCGTAGTCGCGGATCGCCTGCGCCAGCGCGGCGGCCCCGACCACCGCCGAGACATCGTAGATGGGACCGGTGGGAGCGGACGTGGCGACCGGCGGCGCGCCCGCGCGCGGCCTGGCCGTGGCCAGCGATTCGACCTCGACCGGGTCGACCCGGTCGAACATGGCTCTCGTCTCGGGATCGACGCTGCTCGGATCATCGCGGTAGCGGTCGTACAGCTCGAGGACGTAGCCGGCGTTCGGTCCATGGAACGCGCTGAGGTCGCTCATCACCTGTCCACTCAATTCGCCCGGGCTGGACATCCCGGGTGGCTCGGGTCCGGCGCCACGCGGAGCCAGCCTCACCAGATCGTCTGGTAATTATGGCACGGGGCGTCCATGGAGGAGATGTCCGCGAATTGCGTGCCAGGGGCGGTGAACTCGGAACGATGCGCCATCGGAGCCAGACAAAAGGCACGCAATGGCGTGATGATGTTGAAGGTGTTGAAGATCCGGGGCGGGGCTGACGCCGCCGTCAATCGCCCCGCAGGTGATAGGGCACATTGGCGGTTATCACCCCGCGGCGGAACAGCAGCGCCCCTTTGATGCGCAGCGCCGTCTGGTTGTGCAGCAGGTGCTCCCACCAGTGGCCCGGCACGTACTCCGGCAGCACCACGGTGATGACGTCGCTCGGGTGCGCCTCGTGCATGGCGTCGACGTAGGCCAGCAGCGGGCTCAGCAGCGACCGGAACGGCGACTCGATCACGACCAGATGGGCGCGGCGATACGGCGACGCCTCCCAGGCGGCGCGCAAGGCCCGCGCCGACTCCTCCTCGTCGGTGACATGCACCGCCGTCACGTGGTCGGCGTCGGCGGTCGCCATGGCGTAGGCCAGCGCCTGCCGCGCCGGGACCGAGAGGTCGGCGATCGGCACGATCGTACGCAGGCGCACGGTCTCCGGGTGCAGGGGCGTCTCCGCGAGGCCCGCCCCCGCCGCGGTCAGCCCCGCGTAGTGCCGGTTGATCTTCCACATCATCCCCACCAGCAGCGGGATCAGCACCAGCACCATCCAGGCGCCGAGCGTGAACTTCGAGACCCCCACGACCAGCATCACCGCCCCGGTCGCCAGTGCTCCCGCGCCGTTGAGCAGCAGCAGGAGCTGCCAGCCCCGCTCCTCGTTGCGCCTCGTCCACCAACGGCGCACCAGCCCCGCCTGACTCAGCGTAAAGGCCAGGAAAACCCCCACCGTGTAGAGCGGGATGAGCCCGGTGACGCTCGCCTGGTACAGCCAGATCAGCACCCCGGCAACCACGGAGAGGAGCACGATGCCGCCGGTGAACGCCAGCCGGTCGCCCCGATACGAGAACTGCCGCGGCAGATAGCGGTCCTGCGCCAGGATCGAGGCCAGGCGGGGAAAGCCGTTGAACGCGGTGTTGGCGGCCAGCACCAGAATCAGCGCGGTCGCGAACTGCACCAGGTAGAAGTACGGCCCCTCTCCAACCAGGATCCGTGTCAGCACGCTGTTGACGCTCTCGACCTCCTCCGGGTCGGGCACGATGCCGAGCCGCCCGGCAAGGACGCTGATGCCGAGGAAGATGGTGGCGAAGAGCGCGCCCATGGCGACCAGCGTGATCTGGGCGTTGCGTACTTCCGGCGGCTTGAACGACGGGACGCCGTTCGATACCGCTTCCGTCCCGGTCAGCGCCACCGAGCCGGAGGCGAATGCGCGCAGGATCAGCAGCAGCGTCAGCGGCGCCGCCTCGTGCGCCTCCAGCCACGCCGGCGGCGGCGCGTACGCGGGCAGCGTCCCCGTGAGCATCCGGATCATTCCATACGCGAGCAACCCCAGCATGGCGAAGACGTAGACGTACGTCGGGATGGTGAAGATCCGCCCCGATTCGCTGATGCCGCGCAGATTGATGACGGTCATGATCGCCACGACCACCAGCGCGATCTCCACGCGGCGATCGAAGAGCGCCGGGAATGCCGACGTCATGGCCGTGACGCCGGCCGAGACGGAGACGGCCACGGTGAGGATGTAGTCGGTCAGCAGCGCCGCGCCGGCGGTCAGCCCGGCCAGCGTGCCCAGGTTCTCGTGGGCCACCACGTAGCTGCCGCCGCCGTTGGGGTAGGCGCGGATGACCTGCCGGTAGCTGATGACGACGATGGCCAGGATGGCCAGGATGGCGAAGGTGATCGGCAGCGTCAGCGTCAGCGCCGCGGCCCCGGCCAGGATCAGCACCCGCATGATCTCTTCCGTGGCGTAGGCCGAGGAGGAGATGTTGTCCGAGGCGAAGATGGCCAGCCCCCGCGGCACGCTGACCCGCTCCAGCAGCTCAGAGGCGCTCGGGATCGGCTTGCCCAGCAAAAACCGGCGCACGTGCCCCGTCGGGGTGTGCGGCTCCAGCGTCTCGGGTCGCTGGGTGATCACCCCCGGGCCGAGCCGCTGAAAATCGGGGTGCGGATTGACGCGGATGTACTGGTTGCCGAGCCGGCTACCGCGCACCACCTCCCGCCACGACAGCCCGGTGTCGTCGAGATACACCTCGTCGCGCCGCGGAGCCTGTGGTCGCGGTTCTTCGAGTCCATTCGTTGGCGAGGAGGCTACTCGGGTTTCCTGCTCCATCGGATCTCGCTGTCCAGGGTAAAGCAGCAGGCGGCGGCGCCATTCCGGACGAGCACGACCGGGGATGCAGACGACGCCGCCCACCGCCGAAGATCCATAACGCGTCCTCACGGGGCTCCGAGGCCGGGCCCGGCAGAGGGTACGTGGGGGTGCGTTAGAACGGCGTAAGAACCGGGGCGCTTGCCGTTAGAAAAGCGTTAGAGCCCTGCCGTGCGGGCGTTCACCCACCGCGCCGCGCCTCGACCAGGTGGATAGCGGCGGCGCCGAGGGTCGCGAGCATCGCGTCGACCAGCAATCGCTCCGCAACCGACACCATCCCGAGTCCCGCGCATGGCGCATCATGATCGGCGTCGCGCGGCGAGCCCCTGGCTGCTCGGCAGGAGTCAATCGCTCACAGCCGCTGGCCGATCAGAACCGTTCCGGGCGCACCATGGCGTAGACCAGATAGACGAGCAGCGCGACGGCGATCAGGCCGCTGATCCTCTCCCATGAGCATTGAGCCAGTGCCGGATTGGAGCGATCCAGGTTTCCGTGAGTCGAGAGGCGGCGGCATTCCCACACCCCCGCTCCGCCGGCGGACTTGGTCGCTCTATGCGATCGGGCA
>CALMZR010000373.1 GCA_937870845.1 uncultured Chloroflexota bacterium | reverse complement strand
GTAAACATCTTTTCATGCGGGCCACAGCATCTGGGTACGCGCATCCTACGCTGCTGCGCGACGTTTCGCTAGAGGGGCATGTACGGAAATACGGTGTCATCCCCGCCACGGGGGCCTTCGTGCCGGAGCGGGCCTGCCGCGAACGTCGGGAACTTGGGGAACTTCGGGAACGTCCGGGGGAGCCGGGGTTCTTCGCCGGCGAGGAACGGCATGGCCCAATCGCTGCCTCGCTGATGCGTTCGGCCGGCGTCGTGCCGAGCACGGCATGTCCTGGGGCGACGCCTCCGCGGCGTGCGCGTCCGGCACGGCGCCATCTGTTCGTCGCCCCGGCTGCGCCCGCGGGCGTACTCTCGGTCGTTGCGGAACTCCGGCTCGTGGCCGGGCGGGGCGGGGACGGGGTTGGCGCCGATGGCCACCGGTGGCGACCTTGACGAGCCACGGAGGATATGCAAGTATTTACATTCCGGGGGCGGCATGACGCGGCAGGTCATCTACATTGGTCGGAGCCAGCGCGATCTGCACGCCTTTCCAGTGGACGTGCAAGACATTGCGGCCCAGGCGCTGCTCGAAGCTGTCGATGGATTCAAGCACCACGATGCCGTGCCGATGAAGGGCTTCCATGGGGCAGGCGTCCTTGAGATTCGTATCCCGTTCAAGACGGATGCGTACCGCGTCGTCTACACCACCAGGATGCCCGGGGTAATCTGCGTGCTCCATGCCTTCAAGAAAAAATCCCGACAGGGCCGGGAAACGCCCAAGCCTGAACTGGATCTGATCCGGCAACGACTCGGCGCGGCTGCCGATCTTCATGCGCGAGGAGAGTTCCCATGACCGAGAGCGACGAGCCGCTCTTCACCCGAGGCTCCGGCAATCCCTTCGCCGACCTTGGCATGCCTGATGCCGAGCTGCGGCTGGCCAAGGCGCGTCTGGCGCAACAGGTGACGGCCGTCATGCGCGAGCGCGGGCTCACGCAGGTCCAACTCGCCGCGCAGATGGGCATCGACCAGCCGCAGGTTTCCCGCATCACCCGCGGCCAACTGCGGGACTTCTCGCTCGAGAAGCTGATCGAGTTGGTGCGCCGGCTCGACGTCGACATCGAGATCAGCATGAGCCGGAACCGGGAGCCGGCGCGGCCGGCGCGGCTGACCGTGCGCGCTCCCGACGCTCCGCTGGCCGCCGACGGTCAGCGCGATGCCGACGCCGTGCGTTTCGACTAAACCCCGTCGCACGAACGCGCACGGCCGGTTTTCGGGGACGTCCGGCTCGTTGCCGGGCGGGGCGGGGACGGTGTTGGCGCCGAGGGTGACGGCGCCGGCGTTGGCTTCGATCCGGATGCCGCTCGGGGCCTGGAGTCGACACGTCGCGATCTGCGCGGGTTGCTGCATTGCGGGGACGAGATGCCTCGCCTCGCCTGGCAGGACACCGGGGTCGGGCGGCGCCATCGGGCATGGGAAGGTGGGCCGCGTCCGCTGCCGATGAGCCGGCGCAGGCGTCTCCAGCGGCTCTTCACGTCTCAAAAAACCCTCGTGTTCACGCCAATGTTCGAGAAGGTGTCCCATTTCGGCTCGCTGAATGTGTCTTTATAGGTGAGGGGCTGAAACGCTGGACGGGAGGCGGCAGCCGCATGCCGGCCGCCTGCCCTTGGCTGGAGGAGCCCCGGCGCCGGCGGCGGCGAGGGCCGCGCGGATCGTTACCGCGCCGGGAGCCCGCCCCCCAGGAGCCAGTCGAGGTCGATCTCGACGTCGGGGAGCGCGGCGAGGGTGACGATGCCGCCGTGGTGGATCGACTCGATGTAGGAGCCGTCCGGCTGCCGGACCCGGCGCAGCAGCGTGCGCTCGAAGGGGTGGAGGCGCCAGATGTCGCGATCGCCGCGTTGCTGGTACACCGGAATCTTGGCGTTGAGATCGTAGTCCCCGGTCGACTGGGACCAGACTTCGACCACGAGGAGGAGGGGTTCGGAAAAGATGGCCAAGCCCGGATCATCGGCGATGTCCCGGCCGTAGGCGGCGGGAAGGACCATGACGTCCGGGAGAAAGATCGTGTCGGTGGGGCGCCGGGCGCGGCCTTCTGCGAACACGGCATACTGCGAGCGATCGAGTTGACTGCGGAGGAGATGGACGAGCTCGCCAATGACATCGAGGTGTCTCCAGCTCATCCCCGGCTTCTCCACCAGCACGCCATCGTGCAGCTCCCATTGCCCGTCGGGATGGGACTCCACGAAGCGTTCGTACTCCTGCTCGCTCATGCGCTGGGCGACGGCCATCGGGACCTCCTAGCCTGACGTGAGGCGCATCCCCGCTCACGTCGAGTCTACCGTGGTGGGCGGGCAGGCGTTGGCGTTGGTTCTTGGCTGCTCCGAAAACGCCGCGTGCTCACGCCAATTTTTGGAAAGGTGTCCCATTTTGCCTCTCTGAATATGTCTTTATGGGTGAGGGGGACAAACACAACCGGAAGGGAGGGAGAGCCGTGAACCGATGCGCGGCGCGGGGGTGTGGCCGCTGGGTCCGCGCTGGTGAGGATCTCTGCAGGCGGCATGGGTTGGGCGCTGAAGTTGGGGGCGAGGAGGATCGGGGCGGGGAGCGGATAGCGGCGTTCCGGGCGCGGTTGGCGGCGGGGGACGCCGACGCGCTGGTGGGGCCGGAGCTGCGCGCGGGCTTGCGCGGGGTGGGGGCGGATCCGGGGGTGGACGCGGAGGTGGGGGCGCTGCGGGTGGCGCTGGCGCGGCTGCTGGAGGAGGAGGGGGACGCCTCGCGGCTGGCGGCCGGGATCGCGCGGGTGACGGGGGTGGCGATGCAAGCGGCGCGGCTGCGGCCGGGGGGCAGCAACGAGGAGACGCGGGCGACGTTGCGCCGGGTGCTGGCGGAGATCGACGCCGAGATGGAGGAGCGGAGGAGACCGGAGGTGATGGGGCATGACGCGGGTTGAGGCGGCGGCGTGCGAGCGCGTGGCGGCGATGCCAGGGCGGGAGACGGTCAGTCTGGAGCCGGCGTCGGCGTACGAGGCGGTGACGCGGCAGATGGTGGTGAGCGTGAGCGAGGAGCTGCGCGAGATCAAGGCGCGGCTGAATGGGTTGCTGTTCATGGTGGCGGGGTCGCTGCTGCTGGATGTGGCGTTACGGCTGGCGGATCGGGGGTCGTAGGGAGATGCGGCGACAGGCCGCGCCACCCCGCGAGGGACGCCGCGTGCCAACGATCGGCCAACGCGATCCGATCACCCCGCGCAGCAGGAGGAGAGGTCGTACCACGTGTCCGGGCTGCGCACGCCGGCGACGACCTGCCGGACCGCTTCGGTGACCAGCTCGGGTTGGTCCTGGTGGATGTCGTGGCCGCTCTCGCTGGCCACGGAGAGGCGCGCCCGCGGGACCAGGGCGGCCTTCGCCTCGTCCGCCGCGCGCATGAACGCTTCCAGCTCATCGGCGGTGAACCCCTGGGCGTCCGCCGGCAGGGGGAACGGCCGGCCGTGGACGAGGACGGCCAGGGGCATCGGCCGCAGGGGCGACGCCGCGACGGCCTCCCGCACGACCGCGTTGTCCGCGCCCCAGAGCAAGGTCTCGACGTCGCCGTAGCCGGGAATGGGGATGACCTCGTCCGTGCCCAGCCCCTGGTTGAGCCGCACCAGCGCCTGCCAGCGGTCGGGCGGCATGACGTCCTCCAGCAGCTCGGAGTAGGCGTCGACCAGGACGAGGCCGACAACCTCGTCGGGGTAGGCGCTGGCATAGAGCCGGGCGAAGAAGCCGCCGAGCGAGTGGCCCGCCAGGACGTAGGGGCCGGGGACCTCCGCGGCCTGGAGCAGCGTGTGGAGCTCTTCCACCACCTCCGGGGCGGTGCGAGGCTGGGCGATGGCGTCGCTGCGGCTGACGAGGTCATCCTCGCCGATGCTGGCGTAGGTCCCCGGGCGGTCGTAGGCGCAGACGCGGGTGGACTCGGCGACACCGGGCAGGACCATCCTCCTCGGCGCGTCCGGCTGCAGGAGATCGTCGCTCCAGTAGCGGGCCGACGCGCGGTAGCCGGTCACCAGCACGACGGTGGGGCTGCCCGTGCCGTGACATTCCAGATAGATGTCGCGGCCGCCGACGTCGACCAATCCCGCGAAGTCGCCGCTCGCCGCGGACGGCGATGCCGCCAGCGCAGCCGCTTGCGCGGCGGTCGACGGCGGCAGGGGACTGCCGGAGACGGTGGACAGGAGGACGAACGCGGCGGCGAAGGCGATCACCGGGACCAGAGGACCGCGCGGCATGAGAACCCCTCCGTGCGCCAGGCGCCGCCGCCGGCTATCAGCGCCGTGCTGCTTCGCGGAGGGAAACGTGGCGTGTCGCATCCCCAGTGTACACGTCGCCGCGGAGAACGGGCGATGGGACGACACGGCACGAGCGGAGGCAGGGGCCACACGCGGAGGGGTCGCCGGCGATCGTCGCCGCCAGCGAGCGCAATCATGCGCCAGGGAGGAGACGGAGCGGGATGTGAGGAGATGCCGGGATGATGACGCGAACCGCCGCTCTGCCCGCGCACGGGGAGGGTTGGGATGACGGAGCCTTGCGACGATCCGACGACGCGGGCGGCCGGTCTCGTCCTCCGCGACATCGGCGACTTCTCGCGCATCCTCCTCCGAAGTCATCGTCTTCGTCGCTACCAGGTGGAGCCGGCGCGGGCGGTCGTCGCCAGTGTGGAGGAGGAGGCGGGGCGGTCGTTCGCCGTGGTGTTCTCGCGGCAGGCGGGGAAGGACGAGGTGCTGGCGCAGACGCTGGCGTTCCTGCTGCTGCGGTGGCAGGAGCGGGGCGGGAGCGCGGTGGTGGCGGCGCCGACGTTTCGGCCGCAGGCGGCGTTGATGCGGGATCGGCTGCTCGACCGATTGCACGATCCGCTGCTGGCCGACTTCGGCGGGAGCGCGGCGGCGACCCGCGACGGGTACGCGGTGACGCTGGGGCGGGCCGCGGTGCGCTTCCTCTCCGCATCGCCCGACGCGAACGCCCGCGGCCAGACGGCCGATCTGCTGTTGGTGGCGAACGAGGCGCAGGACATCCTGCCGGACGTCTGGGACGCCGTCTTCGACCCGATGGCCGCCAGCACGAACGCGACAACGCTCTTCCTCGGCACCGTCTGGAGCCGGGAGACGCTGCTGGCGCGGCAGATGGCGTTCTTGCGCGAGGAGGAGCGGCGAGACGGCATCCACCGGGTGTGGACCGTGCCGTGGCGCGAGGTGGCGAAGACGCTCCCGGCCTACGGCGAGCGGGTGCGCGCCCGCATCGCCCAGTTCGGCCCGACGCACCCGTTCATCCGCACCGAGTACGAGCTGCAGGAGATCGAGGGCGAGGGCGGGCTCTTCCCGCCGAGCCGCATCGCCGCCATGCAGGGCGACCATCCCCGCCGGCATACCGCCGAGCCGGGGAAGCGGTACGCCCTGCTCATCGACGTGGCCGGGGAGGAAGAGGGGCTGGCCGGCCCGGCCGGGTTCCGGGACGACACGCGGCGGGATAGCACGGCGGTGACGGTGGTCGATGTGGACGTGGAGACGGCGAGACGGCCAGACGGCCAGGCGGCAAGGACGGACGATGTGCCGAAAGAGGCGGAAGTCTGGCCGATAGACCATGCGCCCTTACCCTCACTTGCCGTCTCGCCGTCTCGCCGTCTCGCCGTCTACCGGGTCGTCGACCGCATGGCCTGGACCGGGATTCGGCACACGGCGCTGCACGCGCAACTGGCGCATCTGGCGCGGGAGGTGTGGCGGGCGAGCGCGGTGGTGGTCGATGCGACGGGGGTGGGGGCGGGGCTGGCCTCGTTCCTGGCGGCGACGCTGGGGGAGCGGCGGGGCGGGCGGGCGATCCCGGTCGTGCCGTTCGTCTTCACGGCCTCCAGCAAGAGCGCGCTGGGCTGGGACTGGATCGGGTTGATCGACGCGGGGCGCTACCGGGAGTACGCCGACGATGGGGAGCGGCTGACGCGGCTGTTCCGGTCGCAGTTGGCGGCGGTGACGTATGCCGCGCCGCCCGGTCCCGCCAAGGCGTTGCGCTGGGGCGTGCCGCCGGGGCGCGGCCACGACGACCTGGTGATGAGCGCGGCGCTGGCCGCGGTGCTGGACGGGATGGACTGGCGGGAGCGGGTGGCGCGGGGAACGTGAGGCGGGAGGCGGGAGGCGGGAGGCGGGAGGATGTTACTCCTGCCCGGTCCAGGCGTCGACGCGAATCGTGAGCTTGTAGCGCTCTTCGCCGGCGTGGCCGTACTGGTAATCGCCGCCGGTGTACTTGCGGGAGAGCTGGTTGACGAAGGTGAGGTCGTCGTAGCGCTCGAAGGCGACGACCTCGCCGCGGATTTCGACGTAGCGCTGGGGATTTTCTTCGTCCAGCAGCGACATGGCCAGGCGCGGATCGCGGCGCAGGTTGTGGTATTTGCGCGTGCTGGCGCGGACGCTGATCAGGACGTGCTCGCCGTCCCACAGAAACCAGACCGGGTTGACCTCCGGCCGGCCGGCGGCGGCGACGGTGGCCAGGTGGCCGAGCGCGGCGCTTTCGAGCAGATCGTGGAAGCGGTCGGGCACGGGCGCTGTCGGCATCGGCGGTTGTTCCCCTTGGCGTAGTTATCGCGTCGGCGCCGGGTCCGTTGCCCGGCCGCGCGGCGATTGTAGGAGGTTGGGCGGAATGGCGTAATGCGGAGCCGGAACGTGGCAGGCAGCGCGAGGAAAGGAGACAGGCGCCATGGAGGCGGAGGTCACGACAGAGGTTGGAGACGGCGCGGGCATCGGCGGCGACGATCTGGCCGCGGTGCGGGAGCTGGCGCTGCGCGCGTACCCGGAGACGGTGCCGGAGCTGGTGGGCGGGGAGAGTGTGGCGGCGATCCTGGGGAGCGTGGAGGCGGCGGCCGCGGCAT
>CALMZR010000372.1 GCA_937870845.1 uncultured Chloroflexota bacterium | reverse complement strand
AGGAGGGTGCGTTTGATGTCTTCGATGTGCTTGGTGACTTCGATGTCGCGGGGGCAGGCTTCGGTGCAGTTGAAGACGGTGCGGCAGCGCCAGACGCCGGATTGGGTGTTGAGGATGCGGAGGCGGTCGGCGGCGCCTTCGTCGCGGCTGTCGTAGATGAAGCGGGCGGCGTTGACGATGGCGGCGGGGCCGACGAAGCTCTCGTTGGTCCAGGTGATGGGGCAGGAGGTGGTGCAGGCGGCGCAGAGGATGCACTTGGTGGCGTCTTCGTAGCGTTCGAGCTGCTCGGGAGTTTGCAAGCGCTCGGCGGCGGGGGCTTCGCCGGCGATGAGGTAGGGCTTGACGCTCTTGTAGCCGGCGAAGAAGGGGTCCATGTCGACGACGAGGTCTTTGATGACGGGGAAGCCGATCATGGGCTCGATGGTGACTTTGCGGCCAAACTCTTTCATCAGGGTTTTGCAGGCGAGGTAGTTGCGGCCGTTGATGCGCATGGCGTCGGAGCCGCAGACGCCGTGGGCGCAGGAGCGGCGGTAGGTGAGCGTGCCGTCATGGCGCCACTTGATCTCGTTGAGGCCGTCGAGGACGCGGTCGGTCGGCTCGAGGTCAAGGACGTATTCCTCGAAATGGGGTTTCACATCAACGTCGGGATCGTACCGCTTGATCCGAAATGTGTAGTCCACGGGGGCTCCTCTAGTACTTGCGTTCTTTCGGTTGGAACTCGGTGATGGAGACGGACTTCTTGGAGAGCTCGAGGCCGCCGGAGGTCTTTTTCAGCATGGTGTGCTTGAGCCAGTTGGCGTCGTCGCGCTCGGGGAAGTCTTCGCGGTAGTGGGCGCCGCGGGACTCCTGGCGGGCGAGGGCGCCTTCGACGACGGCTTCGGCGCAATCGAGCATGGCGCCGAGCTCGAGGGCTTCGGTGAGGTCGGTGTTGAAGGTGGAGCCGTGGTCGTCGATGCCGGCGTGCGTGTACCGGGAACGGAACTCGGCAATGGCGCGCTTGGCGTCGGTGAGGCTCTCGGCGCTACGGACGACGGAGGCCTTGTCCATCATCATGACTTGCAGGTCCTGGCGGACGTCGGCAATGCGCTCGGCCTTGGGGCGGGAGAGAATCTCGGCGATCTCGGCGCGGGCCAGGAACTCGGGATCGGGCGGGAGGGGCGGCAGATCGGATAGGCGGTCGTAGTCGAGCATGTCCTTGCCGGCGCGGCGGCCGAAGACGACCAGATCGACCAGGGAGTTGGTGCCGAGGCGGTTGGCGCCGTGGACGGAGACGCAGGCGTTCTCCCCGGCGGAGTAGAGGCCGGGGATGGTGTTGGCGTCGGCGTCGCGCAGGACGCGGGCGTCGAGGTCGGTGGGCAGGCCGCCCATGGCGTAGTGGGCGGTGGGTTGGATCGGCATGGGGTCGGTTTTCGGTTCGACGCCGAGGTAGGTGCGGGCGAAGTCGGTGATGTCGGGGAGTTTCTTGTCGATGACCTCCTCGGGGAGGTGGGAGACGTCGAGGTAGACGTAGTCCTTGCCGTCGACGCCGCGGCCCTCCTTGATCTCCTGGTAGATGAAGCGGGAGACCATATCGCGGGGGGCGAGGTCTTTCAGGGTGGGGGCGTAGCGCTCGGCGAAGGCTTCGCCGAGGCCGTTGCGCAGGATGCCGCCTTCGCCGCGGGCGGCCTCGGAGAGGAGGATGCCGTACTTGTAAATGCCGGTGGGGTGGAACTGGTAAAACTCCATGTCCATCAGCGGCACGCCGCGTCGGAAGGGGACGGCGAAGCCGTCGCCGGTGCCAGCCATGGCGTTGGAGGTGACGCTGAAGATGCGGCCGAAGCCGCCGGTGGCCCAGAGGACGGACTTGGCATGGATGGTGTGGATCTCGCCGGTGCGCAGCTCGAGGGCGACGACGCCACAGGCGCGGCCGTCCTCGCTGACGAGCAGGTCGAGGACGTGGAACTCGTCGAGGAAGTTGACGTTGTGCTTGATCCCCTGCTGGTAGAGGGTTTGCAGGATCATGTGCCCGGTGCGGTCGGCGGCGTAGCAGGCGCGCTTGACGGGGCCTTCGCCGAAGTTGCGGGTGTGGCCGCCGAAGCGGCGCTGGTCCATGCGGCCGTCGGGAGTGCGGTTGAAGGGGAGGCCCATGTGCTCGAGCTCGAGGACGGCGTCGATGGCGTCGCGGGCGAGAACCTCGGCGGCGTCCTGGTCGACGAGGTAGTCGCCGCCCTTGACGGTGTCGAACATGTGCCACTGCCAGTGGTCTTCCTCGACGTTGCCGAGGGCGGCGCTGATGCCGCCCTGGGCGGCGCCGGTGTGGGAGCGGGTGGGGTAGAGCTTGCTGACGACGGCGACGTTGGCCTGGCCGGCCATCTGGATGGCCGCCATCAAGCCGGCGCCGCCGGCGCCGACGATGACCGCGTCGTATCGGTGGTAGGCCATCCGGTCCTCCGTCGGGTGTGGGCGGCCAGCGGTTCGCGCTTTTGGGGTCCGGCCGCGCGGACGCTGCCAAAACGGGCGTCCGTAAGGGAAACCTAGCCAGCGCCGGGCGCGGTGTCAAGCGGCGCTTTCCTGGAGGTTGAAGGGGGCGCTACGAGTCAGGGAATCGGCCTCGGAATGCTATAATTCGGGGCGTAGATCGCTCACGATCGTGACCGCGTTTTCAAGGCGTCGGCGCGAGTCGCGCATGAGTGAGCCATGCCCACGCACAAACCGGAGCGTCTGTGATCCTGGCTTCGCCCGAGCGTATCGAGAGGGTGCGGGCGGCGGCTGATGCGGTCGCGCCAGCGGTGCTGGAGCTGACGGCGGAGATTGCCGCGGTGGCGTCGCCGACGGGCGAGGAAGCGGCCAAGGCCTTCTTCGTCGAGAAGGTGTTCCTCCAGGAAGGGCTTTCGGCCGAGCGGGATGCGCTGGGCGACGTGGTGGCGACGATCCCGGGCCAAATGCCTGGCGGCGGCGCCATCGGCTCGCTGCTGATCGCCGCGCACATCGACACGGTGTTTCCAAGCGACACGCCGCTGATCATCACTCGCACTGACGACCGATTGTCGGGACCGGGAGTCGGCGACAACAGCGTGGCGGTCGCGGTGGTCGCCAAGCTGCACGAGGTGTTCGCGCGGGCCGGGGAGCGGCCGGCGGTCGACGTGCTGGTGACGGGGAACGTCGGCGAGGAAGGGCTCGGGAATCTGCGGGGGATTCGGGAGGTGATGCAGGCGCGGCCAGGGATTGGGGCGGTGGTAGCGCTAGAGGGGCACAACCTGGGGCGCGTGACGCACGTGGCGGTGGGGAGCCGGCGGTACCGCATCTCGGCGCAGGGGCCGGGGGGGCACTCGTGGGGCGATTTCGGGCGGCCGAACGCGATCCAGGGGCTGGCCAAGCTGATCGCCGAGCTGGATGCGATTCCGCTGCCGCGGTCACCGAAGACGACGCTGAACGTGGGGCATATCGAGGGTGGGGTGTCGATCAACACGATCGCGCCGACCGCGTCGTGCCTGCTCGATTTGCGGTCGACGGACGAGACGGCGCTGCGGCGGCTGAGCGAGCGGGTGACGCGGCTGACGACGCGGGGGGGGCGGAGCAACGGCGTCGCGTTCGAGATCGAGACGATCGGGGAGCGGCCGGCGGGGGTCGTGGCGGTCGACAGCCCCATCGTGCGAATGGCCGCGCTGGCGCTAGGAGCGCTCGGTCTGGAGCCGAGTTTTGACGCTTCCAGCACAGATGCGAATGTGCCGATCGCGCTGGGGATCCCGGCGGTGTGCATCGGGTTGACGACCGGGGGGAATGTCCACCGCACGGACGAGTACATCGACGTGGCGCCGGTGGCGAGCGGGATCGCGCAGGCGGCGTTGTTGGCGTTGGCCGTCTCGGAAGGGTTGGCTGCGCGCGCCTTGTAATTCAGCAAGCACTAGAAAGCACTGATTTTGCCGTGACTGTTCCATTCGTTGCGCTAGCGATCAAGACCACGGGGCCGGATCCGCGGCGGGACCGGGTGAGCGGCGTGTCCGCGATTTCGGTTGACGCGTCCGGGAAGAGCACACGGCTCGATGCGGTCATCAGCTCTCCGGCGTTGCTTGCTCTCGATGGGAATGCGGCGGCGGCATGGCCCGACGTGGCCAAGGAGCTGCGGCGGCTGACGGTTTCGAAGCGGGTGGTGGTTCACGACGCGGGGCGGGCCCTGGCGGTGATGGCCGCAGAGGGGCTGCGACTCGATAGCGTGCCGATCGATACGGCAGAGCTGGCGTCGATTTTGGTCCCCGGGTTGGCGGCGACGGGGCTGGATGCACTGGCGGCGGCGCTGGGCGTGGCGGCGCCGGACGAGGCGCATGGGCGGGGCGAGGCGGTCGTCATCGCCGACGTGTTCGAGGCGCTGGTAGGGCGGATCGCGGAGTACGACGACGTGACGCTCGACCGGCTGGCGACGCACGTTTTCGAGGGCAGGTGGCCGTTCGCGGAGCTGTTCGAGCCGGCGGTGGGGGCGGCGCGGGGGCGGGAGCGGCTGCTGCCGCCGGAAGTGTCGTTTCTGCGCGAGCGGCCGAGGACTGAGGCGCTGGAGCCGACGGGGTCGCTGGAGCCGCTCGACGAGGGCGTGGTTCAGGCGGTGATCGGCCCGGGGGGGACGCTGTCGGAGGTGATCGAGGGGTTCGAGCGGCGGCGGCAGCAGGAGGAGATGGCCGGCGCGGTGGCGCGGACGCTCAACGACAGCGGGCAGTTGCTGGTGGAAGCGGGGACGGGGACGGGGAAGAGCCTGGCGTATCTCGTGCCGGCGGCGCTGGCGGCGACGGAGCGGGGGGAGCCGGTGGTGCTCTCCACGAACACGCTGGCGTTGCAGGACCAACTGTTGCGGAAAGACGTGCCGGATCTGGCGGCGGCATTTGCCCGCGCACGGGATGACAAGCAGGTCGATGTGGTCGCGGTCAAGGGCCGGGCCAACTATCTCTGCCTGCGGCGGTGGTTTCCGTGGGAGCGGCAGGCGTCTCAGGAGCCGGACGAGGCGCGGCTGAAGGCGAAGATCCTGGCGTGGCTGCCGCGGACGGAGACGGGGGACCGGGCCGAGCTGCGGCTGACGGGGGGCGAGGAGGCGTTCTGGCGGCACGTTTCGGAGGACGAGGGGGCGTGCGATCCGGGGTCGTGCGTGTTCCACCAGCGGGGGCAGTGCTTCCTGTTCCGGGCGCGGCGGGCGGCGGAGGGGGCGCACCTGGTGGTGGTGAACCACGCGCTGCTGCTGACCGACGCGGCGTCGAGCAACCGGATTCTGCCCGACTACGACACGCTGGTGATCGACGAGGCGCACCATCTGGAGGACCAGGCGACGACGCAGTTCACGGTCTCGCTGACGGAGCGCGACCTGAACGAGTTCGCGGACGCGGTGGCCAAGGACGACGGCGTGGCGATGACCGGCGCGGCGGCGGGGGCGATGGCCTTTCTGCTGGGCGCGGTCGAGGATGGCGCGGGGCAGAAGCGGGCGCGGGAGGCGCGCAAACGGCTCGACGCGGCGGTGAAGGCGGCGGAGTCGGTGCGGACGGCGGGGAGGGACGTTTTCGCGGCGCTGGAGTACGTGCATCTGGAGGCGGGGGAGGGGCCGGGCGGCGCGGAGCGGGCACGGCGGGTGACGGCGGCCACGCGCGGATCGCCGGCATGGCAGGCGGTGGATGTTGCCTGGGACAACCTTCTCAACGGGTTGCGGGAGGCGGAGACCGCGCTGCGCTGGTTCGCCGAAGCCGTCGACGATGTTGATGACGTTGCGGCTGCCGATCTGGCGGAGGCGGGGGAGCGGCAGGAGCTGTTGCTGACCGACATCGGCGCCGCGGTTCGCGAGGGGACGGAGTTGGCGGCGAGGTTCGCCAGCGCGCTGGATGCGCCGGAGGCGACGCGGGTGTATTGGCTCGATCGGTCGGGGTCGCTGGACCGGATTGCGCTGCGGTCGGCGCCGCTGGACGTGAGCGAGCTGTTGCAGGAGCG
Source organism: uncultured Chloroflexota bacterium (assembly GCA_937870845.1). Taxonomy (GTDB): domain Bacteria; phylum Chloroflexota; class Chloroflexia; order Thermomicrobiales; family UBA6265; genus JACCXM01. The sequence goes on along the minus strand of CALMZR010000372.1, from coordinate 4,422 downwards.
GTTGTTCAAGAAGCGACGGGCGACGGTGCTGACGTCGGCGACGCTAGCGGTCGATGGGCGGTGCGACTATCTGGCCTCGCGGCTGGGGATTCCGGATGCGTCGTCGCTGATCGTGCCGTCGCCGTTCGATTACCGGTCGTCGGTGCTGCTGTATCTGGCGGACGACATGCCGGAGCCGACGCAGCCGGAGTATCGGGATGCGCTGGAGCGGACGCTGATCGAGACGATCGTGGCGACGCGAGGACGAGCGCTGATCCTCTTTACGTCGCACGCGTTGCTGGCGGACATGGCGCGGTCGATCACGGGGCCGTTGCAGGATGCGGGGATCGCGGTGCTGGCGCAGCGGCGGGACGGGTCGCCGCAGCAATTGACGGAGCGGTTGCGGCGGGAGTCGAACGTGGCGGTGCTGGGGACGGCGTCGTTCTGGGAGGGGGTCGATGTGGCCGGGGAGGCGCTGAGCTTGTTGGCGATCACGCGGCTGCCGTTCAGCGTGCCGACGGACCCGGTGTTTGCGGCGCGGAGCGAGGCGTTCGAGAACGCGTTTGGAGAGTACGCGGTGCCGCAGGCGGTGCTGCGCTTCAAGCAGGGGTTTGGCCGGTTGATTCGGTCGAGCCAGGACCGGGGGATCTGCGCGGTGCTCGATCGGCGGATTTTGACGAAGCGGTACGGGGCGACGTTCTTGCATTCGTTGCCGGAGTGCTCGGTGGCGGTGGGGAGCGCGCGGGACTTGCCGGAGGCCGCCGAGCGCTGGCTGGAAACGGTGGGTGTCGGGGTGTCGGGGTGACAGGGTGACAGGGGCTTGGGGTGTCGGGGCAATAGGGTAATGGGCTGACGGAATGGGCAGGGTTGCCCGTCGTGTTTCCTGTCACCCTGCCACCCCGACACCCGGTCACCCCCGAAGGGAGCGGTGATGGAACAGCAGATCGGGCGGGACTTTGCGTTGGAGCTGGTGCGGGTGACGGAGGCGGCGGCGCTGGCGGCGGGGCGCTGGATGGGGCGGGGGCAGAAGGAGTTGGCGGACCAGGCGGCGGTCGACGCCATGCGGCGGGTGCTGAACACGATCCCGATGGATGGGGTGGTGGTGATCGGGGAGGGGGCGAAGGACAAGGCGCCGATGCTCTTCGAAGGCGAGCATCTGGGGTGCGCCGAGGAGCCGAAGACGGACATCGCTGTCGATCCGATCGACGGGACGCGGTTGTTGTCGCAGGGGATGGCGAACTCGATCGCGACGCTGGCGGTGGCGGAGCGGGGCTCGATGTTCGAATCGCGCTACATCGCGTACATGGACAAGATCGCGGTCGGGCCGGAGGCGGCGGACGCGATCGATATCGACGCGCCGGTGGCGGCCAATCTGGAGAACATCGCCAAGGCGTTGAATCGGGACGTGCGGGATCTGGCGGTGGTGATGCTGGACCGGCCTCGGCACGAAGAGCTGGCGGAGCAGGTGCGGCAGGCGGGGGCGCGCATCCGGTTCATCATGGACGGGGACGTGGCGGGAGCGGTAATGGCGGCATCGCCAGGGACCGGGATCGACGTGCTGATGGGGATCGGGGGGGCGCCGGAGGCGGTGGTGGCGGCGTGTGCGCTGCGCTGCCTGGGTGGGGGGATGCAGTGCAAGCTGTGGCCGCGCAACGACGAGGAGTGGACATCGGTCAGGGAGCACGGCATCGACGTGAAGCGGGTGTTGACGGCGGAGGATCTGGTGCATGGGCACGACGTGTTCTTCGCGGCGACGGGGATCACGGATGGGGAATTGCTCAAGGGGGTCCATTACTTCGGGGATGGGGCGAGCACGGAGTCGATCGTGATGCGGTCGCGGACGGGGACGATTCGCCGGGTGGATGCGCTGCACCGGCCGAGCAAGCTCGATTTGTATGGGATTCCCGTGGATTAGACCGGTGGTCATAGCGTCTTGGAGAGCGGGCAAAAATTGCGTCTCGGGGACGCCCGTTGTCGGCCTGGGGCCGACGGACGCGGCAAGCGGCGCCCCTACGACGGTGGTGGGGAGAGGCGGCGCTCCTTTGTCGGTGTGCGACGCCGCGGTAGAAGCGAAGAATCCAATTCAATCCAAACGACCGTGTTGACGCCGAAGTTGGGCGGTGCTACAGTAGCGTTGCCACGCCGGGGGCATTCCGAGCCTCGCCCTCACCTCCTCACACATCACCTGTTGGAGCGTCGAACATTGCGTTGCCCCTCTCCTGATGTGTCTCGGTAGCCGCATGACGCCCCGACAAATGGCGCCGCGCGTATGGCGCTGGGTCTGGTTGTCGAGCAGGCGAAGGGGCCGTGTGGACGCGGGGTCGCCCCTGGCTCCTGAACCTTTGTGATCGAGTCCTCATCCGCAGTGACCTGGAGGGATAATCCGTTGACGGTCGAAGAGACAGTCGAAGTCGTGCGCGCGCCGCGGCGGCGGACTCCGCGCGCGAAAGCCGCGGCAGCCACCGTGGAGCAGCCGGAAACGGCTGATTCCGCGGAGCAAGCGCCTGAGACACTGGCTCAGGCGGCGACCGAAGCCCCAACCTTTGAACAACCATATGAACATCCACAAGTGATCGCCGAAGCCGCCGTGGCTGCGGAGGCGGTTGGATCCCAGTCGACCGAGCCAGAAGCCACGCTCGGCGATGCCGGCGCGGCACGGCCAGAACCCGAGGTGAGCCCGGCGCAGGTGGCCGCAACGTCCGAGTTTGCCCTGCCCGAGACCGTGGCGCCGTCGCGGAGCGGCGCCCCTGGCGCCGAACCGACGACAGACGGGCGTGGTGAAGGCGCGCCACGAACACGCAGCCGCGATGGACGCGGCCGGCGCGAGCGCGGGCCTCGGCCGGCGCCCGGCGATCGGGCGAATGGCGCGGAGCGGGCAGAGCGATTCGGCGCCGACACGCGAGAAGGGCGGGAATCCCGGGACGGACGGGATGGCCGAGACGGCCGGGAGGGTCGCCAGGGCGGCTACGGACAGCCGCGGCCGCGCAATGGCGCCCAGTTCGGCGGGACGACGGCACCGGCCCGCACCGGGCCGCCGCATTTGACGGTTTCGGACCTGGAAGCGAAGACGCCCGAAGAACTGGCGGAGATGGCGCGGGAGCTGGAAATCCCGACCTTTTCCCGCCTGCCCAAGCAGGAGCAAATGGTCCGGCTGCTGCGGGGGCAGACGGAGAAGGACGGCCACATCTTCGGGGACGGCATCCTGGAGATCATCGAGGACGGGTTCGGGTTCCTGCGCGGTCAGCGGTTCCTGCCGGGGCCGGACGATATCTACGTTTCCCAATCGCAAATTCGCCGCTTCGGGCTGCGCACCGGGGACCGGGTGAGCGGTCAGGTGCGGCCGCCGAAGGACAACGAGAAATTCTTCAGCCTGCTGCGCGTCGAGGCGGTCAACGGGATCGACCCGGAGACGGCGCGGCGGCGGCCGTCGTTCGACACCCTGACGCCGATCTTCCCGCTGGAGCTGATCAACCTGGAGACGGCATCGAACGTGCTCTCGACGCGGCTGCTGAATCTGGTGGCGCCGATTGGGCGGGGGCAGCGCGGGCTGATCGTCTCGCCGCCGAAGGCGGGGAAGACGATGCTGCTGAAGTCGATCGCCAACGGCGTCAGCACGAACTGTCCGGATGTACACCTCATGGTCTGTCTCATCGGCGAGCGGCCGGAAGAGGTGACCGACATGCGGCGCTCGATCGACGGGGAGGTGATCTCCTCGACGTTCGACGAGCCGGTGGAGGACCACACCAAGGTCGCCGAGATGGCGCTGGAGCGGGCCAAGCGGCTGGTCGAGGGCGGGCGCGACGTGGTGATCCTGCTCGACTCGATCACGCGGCTGGCGCGGGCCTACAACCTGGCGGTGCCGCCGAGCGGGCGCACGCTCTCCGGCGGCATCGATCCGGTGGCGCTGTATCCGCCGAAGCGGTTCTTCGGCGCGGCCCGTAATATCGAGGGCGGGGGGAGCCTGACCATCATCTCGACGTGCCTGATCGACACCGGCAGCCGCATGGACGACGTGATCTACGAGGAGTTCAAGGGCACCGGCAACATGGAGCTGCACCTGGACCGCAAGCTGGCGGAGCGGCGGATCTACCCATCGATTGATATCCAGCGGTCGGGGACGCGGCGGGAAGAGTTGCTGCTGGACGAGTCGACGCTGCGGCAGGTGTGGACGATGCGGCGCATGGTCTCGATGCTGGGCGGCAGCGAGGGGACGGAGTTGGTGCTGAGCCGGCTGGCGAAGACGGCGTCGAATCAGGAGTTTTTGGAAACGCTGAATCGGGACGTTTGACCCTCACCCCCCAACCCCCCTCTCCCTGTGCGCAGAGGAGAGGGGGGCTTTTTTGCTGGCGCGGCTCTATGGCGCGACGAAGGCGTGTCGTTCCGAGCGCATCGAGAAAGCTCGTGCCTCTCTCGAACGCCCGTCCTGTGGCGCCGAGATTCCTC
>CALMZR010000371.1 GCA_937870845.1 uncultured Chloroflexota bacterium | reverse complement strand
TCACCTATCAGGCCAGCCGGGAGCAATTGGAAACGGCCATTGTCGCCGCCGCGCGCGCCTTCGAGACCACGCGCACGATGCCCACATTCGAGCGGGTGGCGCTGCTCAAGGGGATGGCCGCCGGGCTCAAGGAGCGCCGCGACGAGGTCGCCCACACCATCGCTGCCGAGGCGGGCAAGCCGATCCGCGACGCCGAGGTGGAAACTGACCGAGGCGTCTTCACGCTCGAAACCGCCGCCGAAGAAGCCAAGCGGATGGAGGGCGAGGTCATCCCGCTCGACCTGATGGCCTCCTCGAAGGGGCGGTACGGCATCGTCAAGCGCTTCCCGATCGGACCCATCGCCGGCATCTCCCCGTTCAATTTCCCGTTGAACCTGGCGCTGCACAAGATCGCGCCGGCCATCGCCTCCGGCAACACCATCGTCCTCAAGCCCCCCTCTCGCGACCCGCTGACGATGCTCCTGTTCGCCGAAATCGTCGAGGCCGCGGGCACGCCAAAAGGCGCCGTCAGCATCATGCCGATGGATCGCGAGGTCGGCGACGCCCTGGTGGACGATCCCCGCTTCAAGCTCCTCTCCTTTACGGGCTCCCCGGATGTCGGCTGGGAGATGAAACGGCGGGCCGGCATGAAGAAGGTCGTCCTTGAGCTCGGCGGCAACGCCGGCGTCATCGTCGACTCCGACTCCGATCTCGATTTTGCGGTGAACCGCATCCGCGTCGGCGCCTTCGCCTACTCGGGTCAGGTTTGCATCTCGGTGCAGCGCGTTTTCGTCGTCGAGGATGTCTACGAGCAGTTCCGCGACAAGCTGATCGACGCCGTCGCCAAGATCCAGCTTGGGGATCCGCTCGACCGGACCACCGACCTCGGCCCAATGATCGACGCGAAGGCGGTCAAGCGCACCCAGGAGTGGATCGACCAGGCGACGGCCGATGGCGCCCGCGTCCTGACCGGCGGCTCGGCAGACGGCACATTTTACCCGCCGACCGTCATCGAGAACGCCGACCCGGCCAGCTTCGTCTGCTCGAAGGAGGCGTTCGCTCCACTCGTGACGATCGCCCCGGTGAAATCGTTTGGCGAAGCGATCCGCAAGCTGAACGATTCGGAGTACGGCCTGCAAGCAGGCGTTTTCACCAACTCGCTGGAAAAGGCCCTCGTCGCCCACGAGAACATCGACGTCGGCGGGGTCGTCATCAACGACATCCCGACCTACCGCATCGACCACATGCCGTACGGCGGGGTGAAAGCCTCCGGACTTGGCCGCGAAGGCCTCAAGTACGCCATCGAGGACATGACCGAGCCACGGCTCATGGTCATCAATCGCCTGGAAAGCGAAGCCGTCACCCTGGATTAGAGCACGTCGGGGCGCCGGGCCAACGACGTGTCACTTCGACCTTGCGAAGAATCTCGTGGCGCCATCGGACGCGCTGGCCATGGAGCCGAGATTCCTGCTTCGTCGGAATGAAACGCGGTTGACTCGGCGCGCCATGATTACGCTCCGAGGCAGAGCCCTGTGAAGACCGTCGCCATCCACGACTTGAGCGATCGGCTCATCGCCGATCTTCGCGCCGACTACCCGACTTGCATGTCGATGGGCAAGGCCAGCGCCCAGGCGCTGCGCGACCGCCTTGCCGCCTTTGGCGTCGACGCCTGCCTCTCCGGTGTCCGCCTCGACGAGGCGATGTCGGCGGCCATCGCCGCCTTGCAGGACCTGTTTGATCGCACCGGGGGTCACGGCGCGGACCCGGCCACGGCGCTGGCGGCTGGCACGGCCCTCGCCGCCCTGGCCACCTCCTATCACGAAACGGAAACCGCCGCCTCGGAGCACGACGCCGGCGAGGCGCCCCTTCCCTGGCTGGCCGCGCTGCACCGCATCAACCGCTCCGCCACCGCCGATCTCAATCTGTCGGATCGCCTGGCCACCGCCGTGCGCGTGCTGGCCGACACGACCAGCGCCGACGCCTGCGGCATCATGCTCTACGACGAGACGACCGACACGCTGGCCTTGCGCGCCGCCGTCGGCCTCAACCCGGCCGCGGTCGGCGCCCTGACGTTCCACCCTGGGACAGGCATCACCGGCGCCGCGGCCGCCGCGCGGGAGATCATCGCCGCCTCTGACGCCCGCGCCCATCCCGCCTACGTTCCCGTCCCGGCCACGGGCGAAGACGTCTACGCCTCCCAGATCTCCGTGCCGATGGTGCTCAACCGCGGCGACGAGCCAGAGGCGCTCGTCGGCGTCATCAACCTCTTCTCGATGCAGCGCCGGGAGTTCTCCGAGGACGAGATCGCGTTCCTGCAATTGGTCGCCGGGGAGCTGGCCATCGGCATCGAGAACGCCCGCCTCTACAGCCGAACCGACGCCCGCCTTCAGCGCAAGATCACCGAGCTGGGCACGATGCAGCGCGTCTCGCACACCATCGCCTCCACGCTCGATCTGGAGGACGTGCTGCGTCTGATCGCCGAGCAGGCCGTCGCCCTCTTCAATGTCGAAGCCGCCGCCATATTCCGATTCCCCGGCCGCAACGACGCCGCAGAGCCCCCGACAATCGGCTATAGCATTGGACGCGCGAAGGACGTCATCGACGAGCCAGGCCGCGACGAGGTCATCCGGGAGGTGATGAAAACGGGCGCCGCCCGCGCCCTCGACATGGATTATGTCGACGGTTCGGGGCGGCTCTTCTGCCTTCCGCTACGCTCTGCGCGGGAACCGTTCGGCGCTCTCTGCCTGCGCATGGCTCCCGGCGCCGAACTGCCCGAGGACGAGCTTGGCCTGCTTCAAGCCTTCTCGGATGCCGCGACGGTCGCCATCGAGAACGCCACGCTCTACCAGGATGCGCGCCGCGGTCTCGAGGTCGCCTCGGCGCTGCTCCAGGAGATGCATCACCGCGTGCGCAACAACTTGCAAACGGTGGCGGCCCTCCTCTCCATCCAGCTCCGGCACAACGACGACGCGCCGTGGGCGTCTCACGTGCGCGAGGCGATCAGCCGCGTCCAGGCCATCGCCGCGGTCCACGACTTGCTCAGCGACGAGAGCCGCCTTGGCGGCGCCAGCGTCGACGTCATCGCTCGCCACGCCGCCGACGAAGCCTTCGGTTCGCTGACGCCGCCCGGTCTGACGGTGGCGTTCAACATTCCGCCCAGCGAGCTTCGCGTCCCTTCCAAGCAAGCGACCATCCTGGCGCTTCTCATCAACGAGCTGGTCGCCAACGCCGTCAAGCACGGCTTCGCCGGCCGCGAGCGCGGCACGATCTCGATCCGGGCCTACGAAGAAAACGGCGAGGCAGTCGTCGAAATCGGCAATGACGGCGAGGCGATCCCCGAGGACTTCGATCCTTCCGGGAGCCACGGCCTCGGCATGCGCATCATCCAGCGGTTGGTGACCTCCGACCTGCACGGGACGTTTTACATCGGACCTGCCGAGATCGGCTCGATCGCTGTCTTGCGATTTCCCCTAGCGGCAAGCGAAGGGAAGACACGCCTTGAGCCGGCGCTGGCCGCCGTGTAGCTCGGCCCGCCCCTATTCGAGTCCGCGCGCTCTTGCTCCAGTGCGCATGCCGTGCTCTTTGGCGGCCGCCTTGGCGATCTCGTGCGAGGCGACCGGCGTCGTCAGGATCAGCAGCGCCCCGATCAACACCGCGCGTGCAGCAAATGACGGTTCCAAGGAAATCGCCACCGCGGCCAGGATCGAGCAGACGCCCAGGAATACCGACTTGGAGGCCGCGTGCTGCTTGGTGAAGATGTTCGGCATGCGCACGATGCCGGCCACGCCGATTGTCATCACCACCAAACCCAGCACGACCAACGCGTCGGAAATCCAGGGGATCCAGCCCTCGGCGATCACAGGATGCGCTCGTTTCCGAGGCGCCGCGCGGCCACCACCGTGCCGATGAAGGAGAACAATGAGATCGCCAGCGCGGCATCCAGATAGTACGGTTGCTGGTTCGCCGCCGACGAGAAGACGAGCAACGCCACGAGCACGAGCGCCAGCGCATCGATGGCCAGGATGCGAACCGTCGTCGACCGGGTCCGGATCGCAAACGCCACCAGCATCGCCAGCAAGATCGTCATCCAGACGGCCGCGGCTCCGAACACCACAACATGCATGGCGCGCTCCCTCGCGGATCAGGGCCAGACCGCCCGCTGAAATCGGTCGTAGAACCGATCGACGTCGGCCCGCACTTCGTCCGTGTCCTCGGCCTGGAGGACGTGGATGGTCCAGGTATCGTCGCCCTCGTCGATGTCGACAAGAACGCTGCCGGGCGAAAGGGTTTCCAGCATGCCGTTGACGACCACGCCGGCATGCGTGCGCTCCCCGCGCGGCACGACAACAAATCCCGCGTTTCGCGCCGACGACCAGCCCAGCACCGTGCGCGCCACCTGCACCGTACCGCGCACGATGAGGGCCGTGGTGGCTGCCGCCAAGGTCGGAAATCGCACGGCGCGCTGCACCACTACGACAAACGGCAGCGCCTCTCCCGGTAGGATGAACCGGCCGAACGCGAGGAGCACGCCCGCGGAGAGAACGGCGCCGATGCCCAAGTCCCACGGGTCAGCAGAGGCGAGCGCCAGCGCGTAGACGGCGGTCAGGCCAACCGTGGCCACGAGGGAGCGCATCATGGCGTCGGCGCCTCGAAGATCAACGCGGCCTGGTCGCTCAAGGCCAGCAGCGGTTCGGGCCAGGCGCCAAGCGCCACCACCAGCGCCGCCGCCACCAGCACAATGCCCGTGCGCGCCCAGACGCTGCCCGTTGCCGATGCCTCGGGCGCGGACCAGTAGGTTCGCCCGTACGACTGGAACATGTAGAGTAGCGAGAGCCCGCCCCCGATGACAACGACGGCCGCCAGAAACGCGCGGGCCACATGGCCGTCAGCAATCAACGTCGCCCGCAGCACCGCCGTCTTGCCCCAGAAGCCGCCGACGGGGGGGATACCGGCCACGCTCAAGCCGCCGATGGCGTAGGCGATTCCGGCGTAGCGGTTCAGCAGCCCTCCGGAAAGGAACAAGAGCGTCTTGTTCATCGAATTCCAGATGGTGAACAGGATCGCCGCCCCGTACCCAACCACGCCGCCGATGGCGACCGCGATCAAGATGTAGCCAACCTGGCCAATGGCGGAATAGGCCACCACCGCCGACGGGTCGTGCCGGGAAATCGACAACAAGCCGCCGTAGAGGATGCTGGCCACGCCGAGAGCGATCAGGACCGGCGCGGAGAGGGCGAGCTCCCGTGGCAGCATGCCGGCGCCAATGCGCAACAGCCCGTACGCCCCGATCATGGCCAGGGCGCCGCTCAGCATGGCGGCGACGGAGGAATGGACTCCGGTGTAGACCGCCGGCAGCCAGAAGTGAAAGGGGAAGATCCCCAGCTTCACCCCCAGCGCCACGAAGAGGAGCGTCCCGGCCACGATGGCGGGGTTCTCCTCGACGATCGGCATCCGCGCCGCGATCGAAACCATGTCGAGTGTGCCGGTGGTGTGGTAGAGCGAGACAATGCCGAACAGGAAGAGGACCGACCCCAGGAGGTTGACCACGGCGAAGATCACCGCCGCGCGCAGTTGGCGGCGCTCTTCGCCGTAGGCGGTCAGGACGTACGACGACACCATCGAGATCTCGAAGAAGACGTAGAAGTTGAACGCGTCCCCGGTGATGAAGACGCCGGTCAGCCCCGTGGCCAGGAAGAGCGTCAATGCCGGAAACGTCCGCGATTCGATCCCTCCCGCCAGCTCAAAGCCATAGGCGACGAGAAGCACGGCGATCGCGGTCATCGCGAAGGCGACCCCGAGAGCGTCCGCGCGCAACGTGATTCCGACGCCTCCCGGCCAATTGCCAGCGACCATCTCGAGCGGGCCGTTCGCCGCCACCTCGAGGGTGACGCGGGTCATCGCGGCGAACCCGGCCGTCAACGCGCCGAGCCCCAGCATGCCGATATCGCGCCGCCGTCCGTTGGCGAGCGCAAGGCCCAGCGCGGCGATCCAGAAGATGGCCAGCGGCGCAATCAGGATCATGCGACGTGGCTCTCCCGCGCCAGAATCTCGCCATCATCGATGGCATCGTCGGTCCCGGTTTCCAGCTCGGCGAGCAGCTCCTCCGCCTCCTCCGCTTCCGCCAGGGAATCGGTGTCGAGCGTGGCGTGCGCCAGGTAGACGCGATAGATCAGGCTGAGCAGCAGGGCGGCGACGCCGAAGGTGATGACGATGGCAGTCAGCGTCATCGCCTGTACCAGCGGGTCGGCGATGACGCCGCTCTCCGGCAGCGGATAGATCGGCGCGGCGCCGCGGGACAGACCGGCGGCCATGATGAACAGGTTGGCGCCGTTGGAGATCAGCAGCATGCCGATCACTACGCGCACCAGATCGTGCTTCAGCAGCAGGTACGAACCCGTGCCGACCAGCACCGCCACTGCCAGCGACATGACCAGCGTCATGGCGCGTCCCTCGCTTCTGCTCGGGCCACCAGCGTCAACCCCGTGACGGCAAAGCCGACGACGAGCAGAAAAACGGCGATGTCGAAGACGAAGGCGGTGATCAGCTCTACCCGCCCGAGGCGGATCACCGCCGCGAACTCTTCGAAGGACTCCAAGGCACCCACCTCCCCATGCGCCGACGAGATCGGTGCGGAGGGATAGTACCAACTTAAGCACCGACGACTGCTTGCATCGATCGACACCGAGCGACTTCGCGCAGCGTGCCAGCCGTCACCCCTTGGTGACCACGAAGGTCAGCGCCCCCGGCGGCGCGCCGCGGCGATGGCGCCCACCGCGGCGCCGGCCACCAGCAGCGACTT
>CALMZR010000370.1 GCA_937870845.1 uncultured Chloroflexota bacterium | reverse complement strand
GTGGCCGGCGACTTCCAGTGGATCATCAACGACATCCCGATGGTCGCGCCATAGCACGCGCCAATCCCCTCGTCCGCTGCCCGGCGCCTTCCCGGTCCGTGCGGTCCCACCGCCGCCGTCCCGCCTCCCGGGAAGTTCGGGAAGTTCGGGAAGTTCGGGAAGTTCGGGAAGTTCGCGGCGAGATGACAGCGGCATGCAGAAATCGTGTCATTCCGACGCAGGAGGAATCTCGGCGCCCATGACCAGGATGCCCCCTGCCGCTCGCCGTACCCCGGCCGGTTCTCCAAATCGGCGCCAGGTCCCTGAAGGCGGCTTCCGTTCGGTCGGCCTGATCCCTCAAGGGTCAGGCGAAAGGTCGGCCGCGCTCACACCGTGCCGGCCCCGGCCTCGGCCAACCCCGCCATGCACGCCCCAACCCCCTGCTCGTCCCCAACCTCGCGGTAGAGCCGCAACGCCTCCCGATACCGCTGCTCGGCCAGACGCGCGTCGCCGGCGTGCCGGGTGAGCGCGGCCAGATTCTCCATGGCGATGGCCGCGTAGAGGCGTTGCCCTTCCGCCAACGCCAGCGCGTGGCTCTCGCGAAAATAGCCCATCGCCGTTTCGAAATCCTGCAGCCGGTTTGCGGCCCCGGCCAGGTTGTTGAGCGTGGTGGCGATCCCCTGCCGGTCGCCGACGCGGCGGTGCAGCGCGAGGCTTTCCAGCAGCAGCTCATGCGCGGTGGCGAACTCCCCCAGGTTGAGCGCCACGCCGCCCAGGTTGTTGAGCGCGCGGGCCGTGCATGACTCGTCGCCCAGCTCGCGGAACAAATCGAGGCTGCGGGTAAAGAGCGTCCGCGCCTGCTCCTGGTCCCCCTCGTGGTGGGCGAGCTGGCCGAGATCCATCAGCGCCGTCGCCACCCCGGCCGTGTCCCCGGCCGCCTCGGCTAAACTCAGATGCTCCGCGAGCAACGTCCGCGCCCGCGCCAGATCGCCCTGGTTGATGGCGACCACCCCCAGATTGTTGAGCGCCCAGGCGATCCCATCCCGATCCCCGAGTTGACGTGAAATGACCAGGGCGTCTTCGTGGAGCTGCGCGGCCCGCTCCCGGTCGCCCTGGCTTTCCGCCAGCACCCCCGCCGCGTTGAGCGCCTTGGCCCGCACCGCGGGGGACACGCCGTCGGCATCGCGCAGCAACCCGTCCAGATAGGCGCGGCCTTCCGCCGCGCCGCCCCGCAGCCACCAGAATCGCCACAGCGCGCCGGCCAGGCGCAGAGCCTGCTCGATCTGACCCTCCTGGCGCAGCCACCCGGTCGCCGCGCGCAGATTCGCCTGATCCGCTTCGAGCCGGTCGAGCCAGCGCGCCTGTGCGCTGCCCGCCAGAGATGGCTCCGCCTCCTCCGCCAGCACTAGGAACCACGCCGCGTGACGCTCGGCGACGCTCTGGCGCTCGGCACTTTCGGCCAGACGCTCCAGCCCGAAATCGCGGATTGTCTCGAACATCAGCACGCGCGGCTCGTCGCCCGTCTCGTCGAGGCGAATCAGGCTCTTGTCCGTCAGCGACTCGAGCAGGTCAAGCGGATCGCGTGCGCCATCGTCCGCCGCCACGGCGGCGCACGCCTCGACCGTGGCCCCGCCGACGAAGACCGCCAGGCGGGTGAAGAAGCGCCGCTCGTCGACGTCGAGCAGGTCGTAGCTCCAGGCCACGGCGTCGCGCATCGTCTGCTGCCGCTGCGGCAGATCGCGGGGGCCGCGGCTGAGCGTGTCGAGCCGGCGGTCGAAGCGGTCGAGCCGCTCCAGCAGCGCCTGGGGAGAAAGGAGCTTCGCCCGCGCCGCCGCCAGCTCGATGGCCAGCGGCAGCCCGTCCAGGCGGCGGCAGACCTCGGCCACCGCCGCCGCGTTTTCCGCGGTCAGCGCGAACCCCGGCTTCGTCGCCTGGGCGCGCGCGACGAAGAGCCGCACCGCCTCCGCGCGCCCGATCTCCTCAACCTCGATCGATTCGACATCTGCGAGCTCTGTCCCAGGGCCTTCGAACTCCCGCTTCCCGCCCCTCCCCGGCAGCGCCAGCGGCGGCAGCGGCAGCTCCTGCTCGCCCCGCACCCCCAGCCGTTCGCGGCTGGTGGCCAGGATCGTCAGGCGCGGGCACTGGCCCAGCAGCTCGGCCACCAGCGGCGCCGCGCCCATGATCTGCTCGAAGTTGTCCAGCGCCAGTAGCAGATGGCGGCCGCGCAGCTCGTCAAGAAGGAGGTCCCGCGTCGCCTCGGCGCCGGGCTCGCCAGCGTCGAGCGCCGCCAGAATCGCGGCCGGCACGAGCTCCGGGTCGTGCAGGGCCGCCAAGGAGACGAACGCCGCCCCGTCGCCAAACCCGACCCCTAGCTCCGCCGTCAGGTGCAGCGCCAGGCGCGACTTCCCCGCCCCGCCCGGTCCCGTCAACGTCAGCAGCCGCGTCGGCGCCCGATCCTCGGCCCGCGGACGTTGGCCGCGATCTTCCGGCAGCCCCAGGAACGCGCGAGCCAGCGCGGCCTCGCGCTCTCGTCCGATCAACGGGGTGGCCGGCGTGGGCAGATTGCGCAGGAGGTGGCGCGGGGTGCGTAGCGGCGGGAAGTCGGCGCGCAGCCCCGGCGCGACGACCTGGAAGACGCGCTCGGCGTGGTGCAGGTCCTTGAGGGCGTGCTCGCCCAGGTCGCGCAATGCCCAGTCCGACGTGAGCGCGTCGCGCAGCAGCTCGCTCGCCGCCCGCGAGACGACGATCTGCTCGCCGTGCGCGGTCGCCAGCAGCCGTGCTGCGCGGTTCAGCGGCGGCCCGAAGTAATCGCCGCCGCGGGCCTCGGCGGCCCCGGCGTGGATCGCCATGCGCACCTTGAGGGGCGCGGTCGGGGTTTCCTCGTCGGCCGCCAGCGCCCGCTGTGCCGCGATGGCCGCGCCAACCGCGTCCGCCGGACGCGGGAAAACGGCGCAGAAGGCATCGCCGGCCGTCTTGAACACCGCTCCCCCCGCGTCCGCGATGGCCGCGGCGAGGATGGCATCGTGCCGGGCCAGCGCCACGGACATGGCGCGCGGATCGGCCTCCCACAGCCGGGTGCTCCCCTCCACGTCGGTGAAAAGGAAGGTCACGATCCCGGTTGTCGGCTCCGAAACGTTCACGGCGACGTCACTCCACATCGTGTCATGCCGAACGAAGTGAAGCATCTCCCCGCCGCGCCGCGCCGACAAGCCAGAGCCGGACCCGCATGCCGCCTGGTTCCTGCTAGGATTGCGCATCGCTCGCGGCTCTGATCGACCATTGGTCAGGGATGCCGCGCGCTCAAGGTGTCATTCCGAGCGTAGCGAGGAATCTCGGCCTCAGGGGACGATGCCGCCGAGAGCCCCGAGACTCCCCCTTCGTCGGCATGACACGACGACGGCATCGCGCCGCAGGGTGCATGAGGGTTCATGATGCGGGCGCTCGGAACTGGCGCGACAGCCATCGCGATCGCGTTTCTGACGATCATCACCATGCTGCCCTGGCCCAGGACCGGCCCCGTGTCGGCCCTCGCGTGGCAGGACGCGCCTCCGTCGCCGGTCGAGATCGGCGCCGGGCCCATCCGGGAGCGGGCCTTTGCGCTCGTGGGCCGCGCGGTCTACGCTGACGATTCGGCGCAGGTCTTCGGCTACCTGACCGACGTCATCGGCCTCGACCCGGCCCTGCTCTTCACCGACGCCCTCCCCTCCGCGCAGACCGCGCGCTTCACCTACTTCGGCGACATCCCGCTCGCCTCGCGCGGCAATCGCGGCGACGTCACCGCGTTCGCCGGCGAAGGCGGCATCACGATCTACTTCGACGAGGACGCAGGCGCAACCTGGGACGATCCCGCATCATTCGCCGCTGGCGAGCCGGTGGCGGAGCTTTCGCTGACGCTGCGCGATACGCTGCAGCGTCAGGCGCCCGCGGTCGGCGTGGTAGTCGGCGACGAGCGCTTCCGCCAGGAGACGGCCGGGGAGTTCGTCATCGGCGGCGAGACCTACCGCTTCGGCCAGAGCGGAATCGAGGGCCGGCTGCGCACGGTCGGCGCCCTGGTCGATAGCGACGGCGGCGCCGGGTTGGTCGCCGCACTGACCGGCTCGGGCAGCGTCTCCGCCCGCGAGGCGTTCCCCGTCATCCCGGGCGAATCGGGCGCATAGGCGCCTGCCAGCGTGCGTGAAGGAGACCGCTCATGCGTCCTCGCCTTCCAGAACGTCACCATCCGGCTTCGAGGCGACCGTCCCGGCTCCTGGTGGCATTGGCGGTGATGCTCGCGGCCACCAGCTCCCCAGCGCTCCAGTCGGCGCGCGCCTATCAAGCCGACGAGACGTTTTCTCCGGCGAGCGGCCCGGCGCAGGTGATCGCGCAGGGCGTGGCCGCGCTCCCGGCCGGCGATGCCGTCTGGCGCACCGTGCGCACCCGAGCGGCCCTGCCCGCTGACGCTGCCTTTGAAGAGCGGCCTCTGGGGTTCGTGCTGGCCTCGACCGGCCCCATGCTCCTCGTCGATGAGGCGACCGGGGAGCAGGTGCGATTGGGCAGGGGGGAAGCGGCGTTCATTCCTGTCGGAGCGGTGCAGCAGCGCTCCAGCCTCGGCGCGCAGCCGGTCAGCTACCTCTCGATCGAGCTGGTGGCCGCGGACGCGCCGCCCCCGCCCGCCGGCACGACCGTGCTGCAGCCGGGGCAACCCTTCCCCGCCCCGGCCGGTCTGCACGACCTCGACTTGCTCAGCGCGACTCTGGGTCAGGGGGAGACGTTCACGATCCCCGATTCGGGCGCCAAGAACGTGGTGCTCGTCACGGACGGCGCGGCCGGAGTCTCGCGCGGCGGCGGCGAGCCGGTCGTCCTCCTGGCCGGCGAGGCGGCCAGCTTCAGCGGAACCCTGGACATCGCCCCGGCCCCCGATGGCGGCGAGGAGGCGTTCGTCTCCTTCGTCGTCGCCATCATCGGCCCGGAGGTGCAGCCGCCAGCGGGCATCGCCGAAGCGACCGCGCCTCCGGCCGCGGAATCGACCGCGGAGCCGTCCACGCCGGCCGCGGCGACGGGCCAGGGATCGATCGCGGTCCAGGTCTTCTCCTGCCCGCCGGGGATGGACGCGCAGACCGTCGCCGCGGCCGCCTGCGCCCCCGTGGCGGAAGATTTCGACCTGATCCTCTCCAGCGACGCACTCCCCGCACCGCTCTCTGTGGCCGACGCCACGAGCGACGGCGCCTCCCTCACTTGGGACGCCCTTCCCTTCGGCGAATACTTGATCGCCGCCGGCGCCCTGCCGCCCGGCGTCACGTCGTACAGCCTCTCCGCCGCGAACGTGATCGGCGACCCCGAATCCGGGTATCAGGTGACGGTGGATGAGGCGAACCCGACGGCAACGGTGCGGATCTACACGTTCTCACCGGGGTAGTGGACGAGTTTCGAATCTCAACCCCTCTTCCCTGAGCGCCCCTCACCCCAACCCCTCGCCCCGCGCACGGGGCGAGGGGTTTTTTCGCCCCCGACACCCAACACCCGACACCCGACACCCTCGTCCACACCTGTTCTCGATTTGACACGCGCACGGCCAAGCCGCTGGCGGTTGCCGTCGCGCCCTGCTGCTGAAATGGATGCAGAGCCGTGATGACACGGATCGGACGCAGCGAGAAGGAGACGGGCAATGGCGATCGAGCAGCGGCAGGCAGCGGCCTCACGGCACATCGACGGCACGAACGAGCGACACGAAAGGCAGGAGACCGAGATGACGACGCAGACAACTTCCCCGGCGACTCGATTCATTCTTCAGGCGCGGCCGAAGCTGCTGGCCGGTCTGCGCGTCGTCCCGGTGGCGATGCTCCTCATCGGGGCGGCCAGCGCGGCGGCCCCGGCCGGCGCGACCGGGTGCTCCGCGGCGGCCAACGTCGCCGTCAGCGGCGGCGCGGTCTCCAACCGCACCACGGTCGACCTGAGCGCGGACGGCGGCGAAGCGTTCGCCGACGCCGAGGGCGGCAACAACAACACCGCCACCGGCGGGGCCGGCGGCGCGAACGGCGACGGCGGCGATGCGGCGGCCGGCAACGGCGGCGTGGCGGTGGCCCAGGCCAACGGCGGCATGATCGATCTCGACGACATCAACTCGGGCAACAACGCGGGCAACACCATCGTCGCCAGCGTCGGCTCGGCCGGGTGCGGCTCCGGCGCCCGCAACCTCTCCATCGACGGCGGCCGCGTCTCCAACGAGACGACCGTGCGCCTGAGCGCCGACGGCGGGACTGCCGTCGCCAACGCCGAAGGCGGCAACAACAACTCCGCCACCGGCGGCGCGGGCGGGGCCAATGGCGACGGCGGCGACGCCGACGCGGGCAACGGCGGCGTGGCCGTGGCGCAAGCCAACGGCGGGGCCATCACGGTCGGCGACATCAATTCCGGCGCCAACCGCGGCAACACCATCGTGGCCAGCTTCGGCGGCTGGTTCGGTCGCGCCGCCAACGTCCGTATCAACGGCGGGACCGTGCGCAACGAGACGACGGTCCGCATCAGCGCCGACGGCGGCACGGCGGTCGCCAATGCCGAGGGCGGCAACAACAACACCGCCACCGGCGGGGCTGGCGGCGCGAATGGCGACGGCGGCGATGCAGCGGCCGGTAACGGCGGCGTGGCGACCGCGGAAGCCAACGGCGGCGCGGTGACGGTCGGCGCCATCAACTCGGGCGGCAACTCCGGCAACACCATCGTGGTGCAGGGCGGCCAGGGCGGCAACGTCAACATCGACGGCGGCACGGTCAGCAACGAGACGACCATCGACATCAGCGCCAACGGCGGCACGGCCGTCGCCAACGCCGACGGCGGGAACAACAACACCGCCACCGGCGGCGCGGGCGGCGCCAACGGCGACGGCGGCGACGCCAGCGCCGGCAACGGCGGGGTCGCCCAGGCCGAGGCCAACGGCGGGACCATCACCGTCGGCGAGATCAACTCCGGCGGCAACGAGGGCAACACCATCATCGTCGGCGGGTAACGATCACTGACCCGGCGGGGATCGGCCGGGTGGAGACGGTCCCCGTCAACACGCGAAAGGGGCGAGCCAGCAAGGCTCGCCCCCTTCGCGTGTTGGCTGCTGGCTATTGGCTATTGGCTGCTAGCTCCAGGTCTTGGGCGATGACGGCAACCGCAGGACAGTGCCGATCTCCTCGGGCCAACAGCCAATAGCCAGTGGCCAGTAGCCCGTCTCACTGATCCAGCGTCAGCCCGCGCAGCAGCGCCTCGCGCGGCTCGACCTGGTCGTTGTACTGGTCGGTCGGGACGTTCTGCACGATGGCGAGGACCGCCTCGTTCGGGATCAGCGGCACGCAGCCGACGAACAGGGTGTAAGCCTCGACGCGGTCGGGGAACGTGTAGTCGTGATTGAAGATGGCGAAGGCTCCCGTGGCTTCCGTCCCGCCTTGCAACGGGTTCCCCTCGTCGTCGGTGGCCAGCCCCAGGTTGCTCACGGCCGGGTCGGCGGTGAGCTGCTCGACAAAGGCGTCGACGCACGCTTGCGGATCGCCGCCGTACTCCCGGGCCCCGGTGAAGGTGATGTAGCTGACGCCGTTGAAGAGGACGAAGCGGTCGCGGCCGTTGCTGGAGAGGTTTTCCGCCTCTTCCCAGGCCGGCCCGTAGCCGATGGCGTAGCCGTAGGTCGGGCTCGTGTACGTCGAGCTGGGCGGCGGCGCGGGGAGCGCCGCGGCTGCCTCGGTGGCGCTGGAGGAGGCGGCCAGCACGACCGTAATCTGAGTGCCCCCGTTCGGCGCGGGGCGAAGGGTGGTGAACCCGCTGAACCCCGAATCCTGCTGCTCGGTCGCTTGCAGGGTCAGCCCGTCGCTCTCGCTCCAGGGCGCTTCGGGCATCCCGCCGATGTTGGAGCAGGCCAGGTAGCGCTGCTTGTTCTGGGCGCTCTCGTGGATGTGGATCGAGAACGGCTCGCCGAAGAGGTCGCCCAGGGCTGTCTGCGTCGTGCCGGTGATCAGCTCGACAGCCCCCACGCCTCCCTCCTCGTCCTCCGCGATCTGGTAGGTGCGGATGTCGGGGAAGGAGTAGACGACGATGCCCAGCTCGTCGCACGTGCCGGCGTGGATGTGCGCCAGCCGGGTTTGCTCGATCGGGCTGAGGTTCTGCACCGGCCCGGCGGCATCCGACGCCGCGGGCGCGGAGCCTTCGGCCTGGTCGTCCTCAGGAGTCGCGGTGGCGACCTCGATGTCGTCGGCTTGCGCCTCCCCGACCATCACCGTCCCCTGCATCTCCGGGTGGAAGCCGCAAAAGTAGGTGAACGTGCCGGGCTCGTCGAAGGTGACGCTGAACTGCTCGCCGGGATCGAGGCGGCCGGAGTCGAACGCGCCGTCGTCGGCGGTGACGGTGTGCGGCCGCTCCCCGGCGTTGGTCCAGGTCACGGTCGTGCCCGGCTCGATCGTCACCATCGCCGGCTCGAAGGCGAAATCGACCACCTCCACCTCGGCCCCGCCGGACTGCGCCGCGGCGGGCGGCGCTGGGGCCGCGCCGGCGAGGGCGACGAGCGAGACGAGGATGGCGAGGACGACGTTGAGCAACGATGCGAGTCGACGGCGCGGATCGGTCATGGTCTTGTGCTCCTCTCGAATACGGCGCCATTCTCGCACTTTGCGGACGGTCGGAAGGCGGCGAGCCGCGCGGCGCATAGAATGGCGCGCAGACCGGAAGCGAGACATCTGGCCCGAGCGAAAGCGCGCGCCATGGCAAGGGAGCCGTCATGCCGTTCCCTCCCTCTCCGCATTTCACGCCCCTCTTCCTGGAGTCCGCGTACAACGCCGACCGGCGGCAGCTCGTCGGCGGGCTCGCGCCGCGCACGGGGGCGCTGCCGGACTGGAGCCTCGAAGCGGCGTACGGCGACCGAGCGTTTCACGGCATCCCCTTCGCCCTGGGCGCCGCCGAGCGGGACAATGTCGTGCTGCTGGGCGGAAGCTCCGCGCCGGACGAGGTGCGTATCGAACTGGATTCGACTCTCGCCAGCTACCTGATCTTCCTGCATGCCGTCGAGGACCAGACGGAATCGGAGCTGGCCGGGTTTGGGCCTATTGGGCCGGCGCCATTGGCGGGGCGCAATGCCGGGAACGACCTTGGCGGTCACGTCTCTGATTACGTGCTGGTCTTCGCCGATGGCCGCGAGGCGGCGACCCCCATCCTGCGCCGCTTTGCCATTCAGCAGCGCCACGTCACCTGGGGCGCCAGCCCGTTTGCCGCGGTCCCCGCCCGCGATCCGGCCGTCTTCACCACCGGCAGCGACGATTACTATCTGGAACGCCGCGCGGCCCAGCCGTGGGGCCGGGGCGAGGTGCGGCACGACTCCAGCCGCGCCGTCGACCTGGAGAACCTGTGGCTCTACGCTCTGCCCAACCCGGAGCCGGAGACGCCGATCGAGGCGATCGTGCTGCGCGGCCGGGACGAGCGGTCCGTCGTCTACGGCATCTCGGCGACGCGCCTGGCGGAGCACCCGCTGCGGCCCGGCGCGCGCCGCAAGCTGCGCTTGTCCCTGCCTGAAGGCGTGGCGCTGAACGCCATCGGCGAGATCGACGCCGACAGCCGCGACCCGGCCATCGCCATCGACCTGGGCACGGTCATCTCCGCCCGCGCCGCGCTCGACTACGACGCCGCGACCTGGGAGGGCGCTGCCGCCGACGTGCAACCGGCCGCGTCATCCACCGCCGTCGTCGTCGAGTACGCGGCGCATCCCGCGGGCCGGCTCTCCGTCTCAACCGGGGCGGGATTGCCTCTCACCGTCGATCTGCCGCGTGGAGACGCCGTAACGGACGGGCAGACGGCGCTCCGCATCGAACCGGTCGCCACGGCGGATCGGCCCGTCCGCGTGCGCGTCATCGACAAGCAGACGCGCCAGCCCGTCGCGGTGCGGCTGCACCTGCACGGCGCGGCGGGGGAATACCTGCCGCCCCGAGGTCATCACCGCAAGGTGAACCCGTACTGGTTCGAAGACCTGTACGCCGAGTTCGTCAACGGCCACAACCAGTACAGCTACATCCCCGGCGAGTGCGTGGTCGACTTGCCACTGGGCCGCGTCGCCGTCGAGATCAGCCGCGGCTACGAGATCGCTCCGCTGCGCACGATCGTCGAGGTGACTCCGGAGACCGGTGAGCTCGTGTTCGAGCTGGAGCGGACCCTCCCCTGGCGCGAGCGGGGCTGGGTGACGGCCGACACCCACGTCCACTTCCTGAGCCCGAAGGTGGCGCTGCTGGAAGGGGAGGCGGAAGGGATCAACGTCGTCAATCTGCTGGCCAGCCAGTGGGGCGAGATGTTCAGCAACGTCGGCGACTTCGACGGCCGCACGACCTTCGGGGCCCGCGACTTCGGCGGCGACGGCGAGTTCCTGGTCCGCGTCGGGACCGAGAACCGGATGCAGGTGCTGGGCCACATCTCCCTGCTCGGCTACGCCGGCCAGATGATCGACCCGCTCTGCACCGGCGGACCCTCCGAGTCGGCCATCGGCGACCCGCTGGAGGTGACGATGGCCGAGTGGGCGCGGCGGTGCAACGACCAGGGCGGTCTGGTGGTCCTTCCGCACGCGCCGAATCCGCAGGCGGAGCGGGCGGCCGACATCGTGCTCGGCCTGGTCGACGCCGTCGAGATGATGACCTTCAATCCGTACAACGCCCAGGTCAGCCCCTACGGCCTGGCCGACTGGTATCGCTACCAGAACCTCGGCTACCAGATCCCCCTCGTCGGCGGTTCGGACAAGATGGCGGCCTCGTCGCTCCTCGGCGGCATCCGCACCTACGCCCACCTGGGCGAGCGCGGGTTCACCTACGAGGGGTGGATGGACGCCGTCCGCGCCGGCAACACCTTCGTCACCGTCGGCCCGTTGATCGAGTTCGCGGTCAACGGTCAGGCGCCGGGCAGCCGCATCGAGCTCCCGGCCAGCGGGGGGACGGTCGACGTGACGTGGACCGTCGCCTCGGTCAACGTCCCGATCGCCCAGATCGAGCTGATCGTCGCCGGCGAGGTGGCCGAGCAGACGACATTCGACAACGCGCTGTCCGGCTCCGGCAGCGCCTCCGTCCGCCTCGACCGCTCGACCTGGCTGGCCCTGCGCGTGCGCGGCAGCTACTCCGGCCGCGACGGCGACATCGCCGCCCACACCAGCGCCGTGCAGGCCATCGTCGGCGGCACGCCGCTCTTCATCGAAGCCGACGGCCTGGCGGTCCTGGAGCAGATCGAAGGCGCCCTCGCCTACGTCGACACCCTCGCCCCGCGCCCCGCCGCGCAACGCTTCAAGAAACTGCGCGCCACCCTGGAGAGCGCCCACAATCGCCTTCACCAGCGGCTGCACCAGCAAGGGGTGTATCACCAGCACACGCCGCCGCATCGGCACGAGTCGGCGGGTGAGCATTGAAATGGATTGGCGCGAGCAACGGAGGCGCTCTCCTTCATGAAGAAGCCCGCCCCGATTGACGTCGTGCAGCCTCATATCTAGCATCATAGAGATGCGAACGACGCTGACCCTGGACGACGATGTCGCGGCCAAGCTCAAGGCCGAATCGCGCCACGCCGGCCGGTCTTTCCGCGACATCGTCAACGAGATGCTGCGCCGCGGGCTGGCGAGCAAGGGCACGTTCAGCCGCCGGCAGTCGTTCAAGATCGAGGCTCGCGACCTTGGCGATCTCAAGCCAGGGCTCAGGCTGGATAATGTCGCGGAGCTCATCGAGCAGGTGGAAGGCTCCGCGTTCCCGTGATCCTCATCGACGCCAACCTCTTGCTCACGGCTAGCGGCTGAGCAGCGTGTACGGGAGTAGAGGAGCATCTCGGGCTCGTTCTATCCCTTGACGAACACCTCGCGCGGTATGCGCGCAAGATCCTCCGGAGCGCCCTCCGTGCGCGCTTCACCGCCGCGATCCGCGCCAGGTGCTCCTTCCGCTCGAACGGGAGCGTCGCGTCCGTCATCGACTCGGTCGTCTCTTGCCCACCCATGACCACCCCAAGACCGCGAACGACGCCAGCATCGCCACGGCGGCGATCCCGCTGACCCAGAGTCCGACACGCAACGACAGCGGATCGTAGCGCAGCGTCACGGTGTGCTGCCCGGCCGGGATCGGCACGCCGCGCAAGATGTGGTGTGTGGGGTAGACGGGAACCTCGTCCCCGTCGACGTACGCCCGCCACCCGGATGCGTACACCTCGCTGACCACGAGCAGACCAGGCGCCGCCGCATCGGTGGCGATCGTGAGGCTATCGGGCTCGAAGGCGATGACCTGGGCGGACTCGGAGGCGTCTGCCGGGGGCGGCTCGGTTTCGGGAGGCGTTCCCTCGATAAGGGCCGTCCGGTATGGGTCGATCGCCCCGGCCGTCAGCAGCGGCAGCGCCTCGCCGCGCGCGACTTCGCGCACGTCGTGGACGATCCAGGCGTGGGGAGGATTTGCACCGCGCTCATACACGCTCACCCATGGAGCGCCAAAGACCTCCTGCGCCTCCGCCCTGACGGCGCGAACATCGTCCCGGTTCACCGGCAACCCCGCGTCGAGTACGACATAACGCATGTTGAGCAAATTGAGCAGTGGCGAGTCGAGGCCAGAGGGGAGGAGGAAGGCGGTGTGGTAGTCCTGCTGCGCGCCGTTGACGGCGGTGATGAAATCGTCGTAGCGGGCCAGATGCAAGGGATTGTAGCCCTGCACGTCATACAGCCCGAGGTAGATGGGGCGGCCGTTGACCAGCAGCGCCTGTACGGCGGGGTCGAAGCGGCGTCCCATGTAGCTGCCCGCCCGGGCCCCGTCGTCGGGGTAGCCGAACCCGCCGTAGCCCGCATAGCGAAAAGGGCCGGACTCCGCGAGCCGCCGCTGCAGGAACTCGCCCGCGCCGCCTGGATCCGATGAGCGCACGTCGGCGCGGAGCGCGGCCTCCCAGACCGGGTCTGCTCGCCACGTCTCCTCCCAGGCGTCGTTCGCCGGCCAGCCGAGCCAGGAGCCGGTCAGCTCCAGTCCCGTGGGGATGACGAACGCCACGGCCAGGATCAGAGCCGGGACAAGTCCCGAGACCGCTATAGGGGCGATGCCCGCATCGCCCATCGGCCGCAGGCCGATAGGAAGCGTCCCACTCCCCGGACGCCGGTTGTGGCCCTCCGGGCCACCGGCGATGCCTGCATCGCCCCAACGACCGAGCCGCTGGCGGCGCTCGACGTTCTCGGGAAGAGCGACCACGATGGCGACGAGGAGCGTCGTCAGGAGCGCGGCGACGAGCGGCTGCCAACCCAGCGCCATCTCTCTGCGTCGCAACACCCCATCCACCAGGAGCAGCAGTCCCAATGGCGCGAAGACGACCGGCAGGAGGTCGCGCCGGCCGCGCCACGCCGGAAGCGACTGGATCGCGGCCCCGCTCAGTATGGCCGGGCCGATGGCCGCCAGCGAGATCGTGCGCCACGCGTCGTGGTCGTGGAACTGGCGGAAGCGCGGGATGAGATAGAAGAGCTCGTGCAGCGGCGTCCACGCCAGCGTCAAAAGCATGGCCACCAGCGTCAACCCGGCGAAGAAGGGGACCGCCAGCCGCCGCCCCGCCATCACCAGCGCCAGGAGCGAGAGGACCACTGCCGCGCCCCCAAATGAGGCCGCCCGGAAGTGGTAGCCGGAGCCGACGCCGAGCGTCTGGGCCAACAGGTAGTCCCATCCCCAGGGGGGGTTGAGCACGCCTGCGTCGCCCAGCGCCGAGTAATCGCCGCCCGCCAGGTTCGTCTCGGCGTTGACGGCAAGCCTCGGCAGCACCCCCGCCGCCGCCAGCGCCAACCCCGAGCCGAGAACCCCAACTCCCGCTGCCACGGCTGTCTTCAGCCGGTCCATGAGAGCCGCGCCTGGACGCGGCGGCGAGAGGATGGCCCGGTAGCTGATATAGGCGGCGGGGAGGAGCATGGCATAGAGCCACCCTTCGCCGACCCAGCCGCCGAGCATCTGGCTGACCGCGAGGCCGCCCAGGAACCACGCCGCGATCCGCCCGCGCCAGCTCCCCGCGCGCACGGCCATCTCCACCCCCAGCAATGCCAGCGGGATCCAGGCGGCGAACTGGGAGAAGATCAGGCAGCAGTGGGTGTTCCACTGCAGAAACGGGCCGGTGACGTAGAGCGCGCCCGCGGTCAGCGCCGCCATCGTCCCCATGCCCAGGGTGCGGGCCAGGGCGTAGGTGGACGCCGCGGCCACCGCGAGCTGAACGACGACCAGCCCCTTGAAGGCGGCCAGGGTCGGCAGCAGCGCGAAGAGCAGCATCGCCGGCGCGTACATCCAGCCCGATTCGGGGTCGCCGGCGAACGGCGCCCCGCTGAACAGGTGCGGGTTCCAGCCGGGCGCGTCGAGCGCGCGCAGCCTTTCGCCCAGAAACGTGTACCAGGGCAGAAAGAAGGTGAACAGATCGAAGCGCGTCAGCCAGGCATCGAAGACGAGGCGGTTCCAGGCGACGACGGCCGTCAGCGCGGTCAGAACGAGCAACGCCGCGGCATCACGCCGACTGGCGCGCTCCCCTCTCCCATCGCAATGGGAGAGGGGCTGGGGGTGAGGGTTCTCGGGAAGCACGGCAGGAGGGTGAGTCCCGCTCACCCCTTCACCGCCAGCACCACGTTGTGCGCGCACATTGTGCGCACCCCGGGCGTCGACTCCACCGCGCGCTCGATCCGCGTCGCCAACCCCAGCAACGAGGGCGGGACGAACTCGGGCATCAGCCCCAGCCGCTCGGCGCGGACGATCTCGGCCCCGGCCGCCGTCAACCCGGCGATCAGCTCCGCCATTGGCACGAGCCGCTCGGCCCCGCTGTCTTGGGGCACGCGGCGCATGATCAGAGGCCAATAGGGATTGAGCGGGTTGTGGTCCCAGACCAGCACGCGTCCGCCCGGCCGCGCCGCCCGCACCATCTCCGCCAGCGTCCGCTGCACCAGTTCCGGGTCGGCGATATGGTGCATCACCGCCACGCTGTAGACGAGGTCGAATGCGTCGTCGGGGACGGGCAGATCGTGCCCGCGGCCGACCAGGCGCGGAATCTCCGGCCGGCGCTCCCCGAGCCGGTCGAGCATCTGCGGGAAGGGATCGAGCGCTGCCACGCCGATGCCCAGATCGTGCAGCCGCTCCGCCAGCAGCCCGGTCCCTGCCCCGACGTCGAGCGCGGTCGTGGCCGGGGCGTGGCGGAAGATGTAGGCGGTGCGTTTGCCCAGATAGTGCTCGCGCACGTGCGCCGCGAAGACATCGTCGTAGACCGCGGCCACCGCGTCGAAATTGGTCTCGGCGACACTAGGCGCGGTCGTCAACTGAGGTTTGTCCGGGCCGGCGACGTCGTCCCCGCTGGAGCCGGCCGCACTGGTCGCATGGGCGCGCGGGGCCTTCGGCTGCGGCCCAGGGTGGCCAGCCGGAAGCGGAGGATGAAGGCGATCATGCGCAAGCCCAGCCCGAACGCTTTCCCCAGATCGCCCGTCACCGCCGATTCGCCGACCCGCGGCAGATAGTTCACCGGCACTTCGACGAAGCGGGCGCCGGAGGTGATGACGCGCAGCATCAGCTCGGGGCCGAAGTGGGAGTCCCCCACGGTGAAGCGCGGCCCGAGCTGCTCGGCCAGCGGCCGGGAGAGCAGTTTGTAGGTGCAGCCGACGTCGCTGAGATGGCTGGTGTTGAAGAGCACCTCGACCATCTTGGCCACGGCCCAGTTGCCCCACTTCAGGAACGCCCCCATGTTGGCCCCGCTCCAGATCAGCTCGCGCGTGGTGCGGGTGCCGAAGACCGCGTCACAATCGTCGGAGTAGGCCAGGAGCTTGACGATGTCGGTCGGCAGAAACGTGCCGTCCGGCTCCGCCAGCACGAGGAGATCGCCCCGCGCCTCCCGCAAGCCACGCCGCGATGCCCAACCGTACCCCTGCCGCGCCTCGTGGATCTCACGCGCAGCGGTCTGAGCCACCTCCTCGCTGGTGCCTGCCTGGGCGTTGTTGTTGATCACGAGGACTTCGTCGACGTAGCCGGTCGTCAGAAAACCCTCGATCGTGGCCCGGATCGAATCGCGCTCGGCGTAGGTCATGAGGATGACGGAGACGCTGCGGCCGTTCCACATCCGCTCGCTCCTTCCCCTCGTGCGCCGAACCGCGCGGCCCCCGGCTTACGCCAGGGATGAGAGCCGCGTGCCGGTGTGTAACACAGATTGGCCGCGCGTCACAGCGCGAGCGCGAGATGCCGCGACGAATCGCTCCTGGAACGCGCGCTGCGATCCAGAACGCGCGCCACGAGCGCCACCAGGTCGTCGAGCGAGAAGGGCTTGGCCAGGAACATGGCGCCCCCGCCCAGAGGCGCGTTGGCGTTGGCGCTCATGCGCACGATCGGGATCGGATCGCGTCGTTGCTTGAGACGCTCGGCGAGCTCGATGCCCGTCAGGCGGGGCATTCTCACGTCTGAGAGGACCAGATCGGGCGCCATGGTCTCGAGGCGCTCGAGCGCTCGTTCGCCGTCGTTCGCCTGGTAAACCGTGAACCCCTCGTCGCTGAGGGCTTCGGTGATGACTTCGCGTAGATGCGCATCGTCTTCAACGACGAGAATCGTCGAGTCCATGCTCTCTCCCACGCCGTGGCTCTGGACGCGGAGTCCAGCCCCGGGTACTGGGATCGGTAGCGCAAGCATCGTGCCACGCCGCCGCGAGCATGGCCGCCCCGCCGTGCCTCAGACGGCCTCGTCGCCGGCGGCGTCGACGATGACCGCGTCGCCATCGACGAACGCTTCTTCCCGCCTCACCGTATCGCGCACCCGCTCAATGCGCCGCGAAACCTCCTTGGTGACGACGATCTCGTCGGAGACGCGCGTCCGCTTCTGCACCTCGAGCCGGTCGTGGAAGAGCGGTACTTCGATGACAATCTGCTCGTACTCCTGCACGCCGCTGTCGCCCGAGCGCTCGATGACGCGGCGCTCGACCCGGATCTCCTCCGCGTTCACCGGAACCTCCAGCACGTGATCCTCGGTCACCACCCGCTTGGCGATGCGCACCGTGCCGCCCCGGATCGGGCGGGCGACGGCGGTGAACTCCTCGCGGGCGAGGGGAAGGCGCAACTCGTCCCCTTCGGCTAGATCGGCGCACAGGCCCTCGCCTGAGGCCGCGGTCGTTTGGCTCGCCCGGCTTCCGTCGCTATCCGGGTCGCCAGCGACGTTCATGGTGCTCATCTTGAGGCTCCTGAAGCATAGTGATTGGCGTGGCGCCCATGGCGCCGCGGGGTGGCTCCTCCACACGTCCACGGTGTGTCAGCACGGCGCATGCCAACGCGGAGCGCCACGACTCGCCGATGGTCTCAGGGCGACTCGAGAACGCGCTCGGGCGCCGGAAACCGCCACGCCACAAGCGCGATGAACGCCAGCGCCACGACGCCGGCGGCCGCCAGCGCGCCGCGAGGGCCGACCGCGTCAGCCAGGGCCCCGACCGCCAACTGGCCAAGGGGGAGCATCCCCCACGTCAGCAGGTAGACCGACAGCACGCGCCCACGCACCTCGTCGTCGACGCGCATCTGCAACGACGTCTGTGTGATCGCCAGAAATGCGGCGCTGACGACGCCGGCAACGACCAGGATCGCCGCCGCCACTGGCACAGAGGGGATTACGGCGAACGCCAGCACGAGCAGCGAAAACGCGGCGGCGGTGACGGATTGCATGCGCGATCCTTCCGTCAGCCGCCGCGAGTGCGCCACCCACAACGCCCCCACGACCGTCCCCAGCCCCGTGCCGGCCAGCAGCAGCCCCAGACCGGACGAGCCGATGCCCATCACGTCCTGGGCAAAGACCGGCATCAGGTTGATGTAGGGCATCACCAGCACATTGGTGGCCAGCGACAGCAAGATCAGCCGCACCAGATACGCATCCTGGGCCACGAGGCGCAACCCCACCGCCAACCCGCCCCAGCCCAGGGCGCCGCGGGCAGCGCTCGCCGCCCCGCGCGCCGGTAAACGCGAGGTGGCCACGAGCGCCAGGACTTGCAGCAGCGCGGCCACAGTAAAGGTCCCGGCCAACCCGATGACGGCGATCAGGATGCCGGCCAGCGCGGGGCCGGTGACGCGTGTCGCGTTCTGGACCGCGGCGTTGAGCGCCACCGCGTTGACCAGATCCTCGCGCGAGACCAGCGTGGTGACGATGGTGGTGCGCGTGGGGAAGATAAAGGCCATCACCGAGCCGTAGGCGAAGGCCAGGACCAGCGTCGACCACGGCGCGATGGCGCCGGCCCCGATCAGCAGGGCGAACACCCCGGCCAGGATCATGACCGCGACCTGCGAGGCGAGCAGCACCAGCCGCCGGTCGAAGCGGTCGATGATGATGCCGGCGGGCAGGGAGAGCAGCAGCAACGGGATGCCGCCGGCAAAGCCCGTCAGTCCCACGAACAACGGGGAGTTCAGGAGCTGCAACGCCAGCCAGCCGACGGCGACCTGGTACATCCAGAACGCCGAGTTCGTGGCCAGCGTCCCCAGCATCAGCACCCGGAACGTCGGGTACGACTGCAGCGAATGCAGCATGCGACCGCCGCTGGGCGGCGCGCTTCCCGCGGAAGCGGCGCGGCGCCTGAGCGCGATCGACTTCAAGGCAGACTCCCCGGCGACATTTATTGGCGATCCGATGCCGGCAACAGGGTATCACCGGATCGCCGCGCAGGCACGGCGACTCGTGCCGAGCACGCCGCGACCGCGAGCCGGCCTGGCCCCACTACAATGCCTTGTCGAAGATGGCCGATGCGACATCCGTTCCTGGAGGCAACGTGAGCGAATCCCTGAACCTCGATCTGCTGCGGCGGCTCTGCGCCGCCCCCGGCATCGCCGGCCGCGAGGACCGCGTGCGCGCCCTGGTCGTCGACGAGCTGCGGCCCCTGGCCGACGAGTTGCGCGTCGATGCCCTCGGCAACGTGGCCGTGACGAAGCGCGGCGATGGCCCTCGCGTCATGGTCGCCGCGCACATGGACGAGATCGGCTTCTTCGTCTCGCACATCGACGAGCGCGGCTTCCTGCGCTTGCAGCCGGTCGGCGGCTTCGACGCGCGGGTGCTGGTGGCGCAGCGGGTGCTGGTTCACGGCTATGGCGGCGCGACGTTGCGCGGGGCGGTGCAGCCGGGCTCCAAACCGATCCACATCCTGGAAAAGGACGAGATCAAGCCCGCCAAGATGGAAGAGCTGTTCGTCGACGTCGGCCTGACGGCGGATCGGGTGCGCGAGGAGATCGAAGTCGGCGACATCGTCACCCTCGACCGCGAGCTGGAGACAGCGGGGGATTGCGTGATGAGCAAGGCGCTGGACGACCGCGTCGGCGTCTTCGTCATGATCGAGGCGCTGCGGGCCATGAGCCAGAGCAGCGCCGAGATCGTGGCCGTGGCGACGACGCAGGAAGAGGTCGGGCTGCGCGGCGCGCTGACCTCGGCGTTCGACGTGCAGCCGGACATCGCCATCGCCCTCGACACTACGCTGGCCCTCGACATCCCGGGCTTGCCGCCCGAGCTGACCGTGACCCGCATCCGGGAAGGGGTCGCCATCAAGGTGATGGACTCGTCGCACATCGCCAACCCGGCGCTGCTGCGCCACTTCCGCGACTTGGCCGAGGCCAACGACATCCCCTACCAGCTCGAGATCCTCCCCCGCGGCGGCACCGACGCCGGCTCGATGCAGCGGTCCCGCGGCGGCGCGGCCGCCATCACCCTCTCCATTCCTTCGCGCTACGTCCACACCGTCAACGAGATGGCGGCCATGCAGGACATCGCCGGCGCGGTCCACCTGCTGGCCCGCTTCCTGGAAGATGCGGGTTCGCGGTCGTACGGGTACGAGTTGTAGTTGGGACGCCGCGTGAACCAAGCGGTCTGCGACCGTCCCGGCTTGCAGGGGCGATGCCCGCATCGCCCGTGGCCCGCAGGGCCACAACGGTGTTCGCCCGACGATTGTTATCGGCCTGCGACTGACCGGGCGATGCGGACATCGCCCCGACGAACGGGCGCAGCCTCGCTTGTAGGAAATGCCATGAATGACTCAGCCCAACCGAACCCACACAAACCCCTCCTCCTCGCCGATCTCTCCTCCCCGGAGACGCGAGAGCTGCTGCCCCGGATCGAGCTGGTCCTCATCCCGGTCGGGGCCCACGAGCAGCACGGCCCCAACATCGCCGTCTCCACCGACACCGTCAGCGCCGACGCCCTCTGCCGCGCCGCCGCCGGACTGTTGGGGCCGCGCGTCGCCGTGGCCCCGGCCATCCCGTGGGGCATCTCCTGGCATCACATGGCCTTCCCGGGGACCATCACGCTGCGGCCGGCGACCCTCATCGCCTTGCTTGAGGACATCGTCGACTCGCTGTACGCGCACGGGGTCGATCGCTTCCTGGTCGTCAATGGCCACGGCGGCAACAGCGCCGTCCTCACCGCCGCCGTCGAGCAGATCAAGTACGAGACCGGCGTCCCCCTCATCGCCGCCATCTTCGGCTACGCCCTCATCGCCGAGCAGGCGCGCCAGCTCTTGCCGCCGGAGGGGATCGGCCACGGCGGCGCGGACGAGGCGGCGCTGGTGTTGGCCGTCGAGCCGCACAAGGGCAAGCCGCACGCCGCCGCCGGCCCGGAGCTGACCGGGCTCCAGACCGAATCCGCGGCCCTGCTGCGCGCCTACGGCGGCCTCCTGGCCCGGCCATACCACGAGGTGACCCGCAACGGCATCACCGGCGACGCCTCCTCGGCCACCGCCGAGATCGGCCGGCAAATCCTCGACGGCTCCGCGCGACGGCTGGCGGAGATCGTCGAGGTTTTGCTGCGGGAGACCGCCGCGGCCGAAGGAGGCGGCGCGAGCCCGAACCCGAAGGCGTCGTGACCGAGACGACCGAGCCGACCGGCTGGCGCCAGCGCGCCAAGGCGCGGGCGCAGACGACCGGCGCCCGCACCTTTTCGGCGCTCTCCGTGCGCAACTACCGGTTGTGGTTCGTCGGGCAGGGCATCTCGCTCTCCGGAACCTGGATGCAGACCGTTGCCCAGGGCCTGCTCGTTCTGGAGCTGACCGCATCCGGCACGGAGCTGGGGCTGGTCACCGCCGCTCAGGCCTTGCCGGTCCTGTTCCTGGCCCCGTGGGGCGGCATCATCGCCGACCGGTTCCCGAAGCGGACCACCCTCTACCTCACCCAGGCGGTGGCAGGGATCCTGGCGCTGGTCCTCGGCGGGCTGGTGGCGACCGGGGCGATCCAGGTCTGGATGGTGTACCTGCTGGCCTGCGGCCTGGGCCTGGTCAAGGCGGTCGATACGCCGACCCGCCAGTCGTTCGTGCTGGAGATGGTCGGTAAGGAGACGCTGGTCAACGCCGTCTCGCTCAACTCGACCCAGGTCAACCTGGCGCGCGTCATCGGCCCGACGGTCGCCGCGGCCTTGATCGCCACCGTCGGCATGGCCGCGTGCTTCCTCCTCAATGGCATCTCCTACTTCGTCGTCATCGCCGTGCTGGCCGCGATGCGCGCGGGCGAGCTGCGTTCCAGCCCGCTGGCGGAACGGACGCGCGGCCAGATCCGCGATGGGTGGCGGTACGTACGCTCGACCCCAGTCTTACGCACCATCCTCCTGATGATGGCCCTCATCGGAACCCTCGCCTACGAGTTCACCGTCAGCCTGCCGCTCTTCGCCCGCGTTGCGTTCGGCCAGGGGGCGAACGCGTACGCTGCGATGACCGCGCTCCTGGGGCTGGGCGCCGTCGCCGGCGGACTGTACGCCGCCACGCGGGCGATCCGTGCCCCAAGCCGGCTGGTCTGGGCGGCCGCCTGCTTCGGCGCGACCGTTCTGCTGACGGCCGCCGCCCCGACGTTGCCGCTGGCGCTGGCGGCGCTGGCTCTGGTCGGTTTCTGTTCGATCCAGTTCACGTCCCTGGCCAACGCCACCTTGCAGCTCGAGGCCAGGCCGGAGATGCGCGGCCGCGTCATGGCGCTGTGGACCATGGCCTTCCTCGGCTCGACGCCCATCGGCGGTCCCCTCATCGGCGCCATCGGCGAGCACGTCGGCCCCCGCTGGGCGCTTGCCCTGGGCGGACTGGCCGCGCTGGCGGCCGCCGCCTTCGGCGCGACGGTGTTCGGGTGGCGCGCATCGGCTGCTCCGACCGATGCGCGCAAGCCGGCGCCGGCCACTGCCGAGGCGAGCGACTGACTGATTTCGGTGAGCTGCTTGCTGCTCCGGGTTGCGTCCAGATGCACCCGATCCCGATACGAGCTATCCCGGATCCTGGTCAATGAGCGCGCTACCTGAGTCTCCGTGGAGATTCAGGTGCTGGCCGGTCGCATACCACCAGTCCTGCAACTCGTCGATGCCATCGCTCAAATGCGGCCAGCGGTCTCTGCCGATCCATTCGGGAGGCGACTGCTTCCGCCATGTGGCGGGATCCCAGACATGCTTGTGGTGTTCGTCCGCATGCCCTTCGCGCCGATACGCGTGATAGTTGTCGTACTGGAAGATGCCGCGATCCTGCTTCCCGGAGACACCAGCATGGTAGGTGTATTTCACCGTCTGGGCCTGCCGTTCTCCGGAGGCCAGGTTTTCGACTGCCAAGAACTTCTTGACCTCGACGAACAACCCATGCTGACACTCAATCCGGCCGGAAATCACCAACGTGTTCGAGTCTAACCATTCTTCCGCGAGTCCGTCGTGGACAACAAACCCGGCGTCGATGGATGCCGCCATCCGAGCAGCGTGGATTTGCCGATACCCGTGAAGCGTGGTTGGACCGTGTGGATCGCCGCGACTAACGCGCCTCGACACGACAAAGAAGGCTGTAGTGAAATATCCAATCGCCTACGTCTCGATCCTCGTCAAGCAAACCCGCCTCGATTGCTTCGTGAAGGCGTTCAGACGGCATGCCAAACCGCGCTTCGTACGACGCGACGATCTGGCGCAGTTCTTCCCGCTTCCGAGCGTGACGTTCATTATCGTAGCGCCCAGCACGGTATTCCGCGATCTGCTGCGCTATTTCAGATGGATTCGAAATCTCCAGCGCCATCGTTCACGTTCCTGCTTGGCGGGTTCGCTGTCGGACTCTGGCCATGGCGTCCAGTGACCGTGCGGCGTCCATCAGAGGGGCTTGAAATGCTCCGACGCCCTTCGAAAGAATAGACTGCATGACCGGAGTGGACAACGACACCCACCGCAAGTCGCTACGATCTCCGCCCAACTCCGTTGAACGGACGCGCGTCAAAACGTCAGATACTGCTCGGCCGCGTCGCGCAGCTCCGCTACCGGGGCCGCCAGCACGACCTCTCCCTTCTCCATGACGTATCCCCGCCCCGCCAGCGCGAAGGCGAAGTCGAGGTTCTGCTCGATGAGCAGCACTCCCAGCGCCATCTCCGCGAAGATGACGCGCAACGCGTCCTCGATGCGGTCGATCAGCACCGGGGCCACCCCCTCCGTCGGTTCGTCGAGGATCAGCGCCGTCGGGCCGGAGAGGAGGGCGCGGGCGATGGCCAGCATCTGCTGCTCACCGCCCGAGAGTGTGCCGGCCCGCTGCCTCCGCCGCTCGTGCAGGACCGGAAAGAGGTCTTCCAGCATCTCCCGCACGCGGGGATCGGGGCGAGGGCTGAGAAATGCGCCAATGCGTAGGTTCTCCGCGACGGTGAGGCGGGGGAAGATGCCGCGCCCCTGCGGCACGATGCGCACCCCGCGCTGCGAGCGGCGGTGCGCGCTCAGCCCGGTCACATCCTCCCCGTCGAGAAGGACGCGGCCTTGCGCGATCGGGGCGAGCCCGACCAGACCGCGCGCCAAGGTCGTCTTGCCGACCCCATTGCGCCCGAGCAGAGCCACTACCTCACCGGCCGCGACCGTCAGCGAGACACC
>CALMZR010000369.1 GCA_937870845.1 uncultured Chloroflexota bacterium | reverse complement strand
GCCGAGATGCTTCGCTCCGCTCAGCATGACACGCGTTTCGTCGTTCTTCGCCGACGCTCGATAATGCGGTGAGCAGACATCTTGGAGCAAGAGAGGGAGCGAGCGTGAAACGGGTGGTGGTGACCGGGCTGGGAGCGGTTTCGCCGCTGGGCATCGGCGTTCCCGCGCTGTGGGACGGGCTGCTCGCCGGCCGCTCCGGCGTGCGCCGCATCCAGCACTTCGACACCGACAATCTGACGGTCAAGATCGCCGCCGAGGTTCCCGACTTCGACCCCAAGCAGTTCATCGACGCCAAGGCGGTGCGGCGCATGGACCGCTTCGCCCACTTCGCCATCGCCGCCACGCGCGAGGCGCTGGACGACGCGAAGTTTGAGATCACCGACGAGAACCGCGAGCGCGTGGCGGTGGTGATGAACACCGGCGGCGGCGGCATCCCGACCATCGAAAGCAACGTCACCGCCATGGCCCTCAGCGGCCCCTCGCGCGTCAGCCCGCTCGTCATCCCCATCTTCGCGCCGAACATGGCCAGCAGCCAGGTCTCGATCGCCTTCGGCATCCACGGCCCGACGATCACCTCGGCGGCCGCGTGCGCCTCCGGCGTGCAGGCGTTCGTCGATGCCGTGCGCCTGTTGCGCGCCGGCGAGGCCGACCTGGCCGTGGCCGGCGGCGCGGAGGCCGGCATCACCCCGGTGGCGTTGACCGGGCTCGCCAACATGCACGCCCTCTCCCGCCGCAACGACGACCCGGGGGGCGCCTCACGCCCGTTCGATCGGGAGCGCGACGGGTTCGTCTTCGGCGAGGGCGGCGGGGCGCTGATCCTGGAGACGGAGGAGCACGCCGTCCGCCGCGGCGCCCATGTCTATGCTGAGGTGCTCGGCGGGGCGTTGACGTCCGATGCGTACCACCTGACCGCCCCGGAGCCGTCGGGCCGCGGGGCGCGGGCGGCGATGACGAATGCGCTGGCGCGGGCCGAGATGGCGCCGCACGAGATCGACTACATCGCCGCGCACGCGACGTCGACGCCGATCGGCGACACCGCCGAGACGATGGCGATCAAGGGGGCCTTCGGCGAGCACGCGCCCAACCTGGCCGTCTCCGCCAACAAGTCGATGATCGGGCACTTGCTGGGGGCGGCCGGGGCCATCTCGGCGGTGCATTGCGTGCTGGCGATTCGGGATGGCATCGTGCCGCCGACGATCAACCTGGAGACCCCCGACCCGGAGTGCGACCTCGACTACGTCCCGAACGAGGCGCGGCGGATGCCGGTGCGGGCGGCGATGGTGAACGGGTTCGGTTTCGGCGGCCAGAACGCCACGGCGATCTTCCGCCGCTTCGAGGGATGACGAACGGAAAGGGGCAATTTCGCATGAGCGACCAGACGCGCGATGCCGAGCACATGCGCCATGCCATCCGCATGGCGCGAGTTGCGCGCGAACAAGGCAATCGCCCGTACGGCGCCGTGCTCGGGGCGGCGACCGGCGAGCTGCCCGCCGAAGGCCCCAACACGGAGCAGGCGGAGCGTGATCTGACCGGGCACGCGGAAACCAACGCGCTCCGCGACGCCTACCGGCAATTCGGCCCGGAGCGTCTGGCCGGGTCCACCATCTACGCCAGCGGCGAACCGTGCCCCATCTGCTCCGCTGTGGTCTTCTACAGCGGCGTGAGCCGGGTCGTCTACGGCGCCAGCCGGGAAAAGGTCCGCGAACTCGTGCCGCAGACGCGGGACAACCCCAAGCTCGCCATCACCTGCCGGGAAATCCTGGCCACTTCTTCGCGGCCGATCGAGGTCGTCGGGCCGTTCCTTGAGGATGAAGCGGGGCAGGTCTTCGTCGAGGCTGGCTAGGACTCGGCTCGCCTCGGCGCCCCGGGGTCAGCTTCCGGCGTCGCGCAGAAACCCGTCGCGCGTGTAGAAGTCGAATCCGGCTTGGGTGAGACTTCCCAGTTCCGCGAACAGCGCGTCGTCCGGCGCGGTGAAGTTGAAGCACGACTTGCCCTGCATCCGCTTCCGCAGCGCGGGGCTGATCCCGTCGAGCAACTCGGGATGGACGTAGACCGGCATCAGGTGAAAGCTGACGTAGCGTTTGCCGATCTTGACCGCGCCGAAAAAGAGCCCCTTCGGGTATGAGGGCGAGGGCGGGGCATCCAGATAGAGATGTCCCGGCTCGTCCGTCGTGACGACGAGGTCTTTTCGGTATGGGGCAAAGAGCGTGGTCAGGCGCTCGAACGTGGCTTGCATCGTCTCCGCGTCAGGCATCAGCCAACCCAAGCGGGTGAACACAACGTTCTGAAATGGCGCCCCTACGAACGAGCGGGCCTGGCAACGCTCCAGCATGCCATGACGACCCACCTAACGCATGGCCGCCGCCGGAACGACCGCTTCCAGCGCCTGCTCCAGATCGCCGATGAGATCCGCCTCGTTCTCGATGCCGACGGAGAGGCGCAGCAGCGTGTCCTCGACCTCCGCCACGGTCCCTTGCACGCTGACGTGCGTCATCTGGCCGGGGTGCTCGATCAGCGATTCGACCCCGCCGAGGCTGACGGCGAGCTGGAATACCTTCGTGCTGCGCGCCACCTCCGCCGCCGTCTGGAAGTCGCCGCGCACGGTGAAGGAGACCATGCCGGAAAAATCGCGCATCTGCCGCGCCGCCAGCTCATGGCCGGGGTGGTCGGGCAGACCGGGGTAGTAAACGTTCTTGACGGCCGGGTGATCGCGCAAAAACTCGGCGACGGCGAGACCGTTGCGGCTGTGGCGGTCCATGCGCACCGGCAGCGTCTTGATGCCGCGCAGAACCAGCCAGCAATCGAACGGGCCCGGAACGGCGCCGCCGGCGTTCTGATGGAACTTCAGCGTCTCGTAAACATCTGGGTCGTTGCCGACCACCACGCCCCCAACCACATCCGCGTGCCCACCGAGGTACTTGGTGCTGGAGTGCAGCACCAGATCGGCCCCGAGCGCCAGCGGGTTTTGCAGGTAGGGCGAGGCGAAGGTGTTGTCGACGACGAAGAAGGCGCGGTGGCCGCGCACGAGATCGGCCACGCCGCGGATGTCGACGATTTTCAGGTATGGATTCGTCGGCGACTCGGCCCAGACGAGCCGGGTCTCGGGGCGGATGGCGGCGCGGACCTGCTCCAGGTCGCTCATGTCGACCACGGAGTAGTCGATGCCGTAGCGGCTGATGACCTTGGCCACGAAGCGGTGGGTGCCGCCGTAGGCGTCGTCGGAGAGGACGATGTGGTCGCCGGGGGCGAGGAGGTAGGAAATGTTCTGCGTCCCGGCCAGACCACTGGCGTAGGCGAGGCCCCAGGCCGCCCCTTCCAGCGAGGCGACGACCTCCTGCAGGGCGGTGCGGGTCGGATTGTGCGTCCGCCCGTACTCGTACGTGCCCAGCTCGTCGACGCCCTTCTGGACGAAGGTGCTGGTCTGGTAGATCGGGGTGGTGATGGCCCCGGTGGTCGGGTCGGGCTCCTGCCCGGCGTGGATGGCGCGCGTCTCGAACGCGGTCTCTCGCCAATCGGCGGTCATGCGTGCTGCTCCCCCAGTTGCACTGCCAGCAATGATCAGAATCCGGTGACCATGGCGAACAGGTCGGCCAAGTCGATGAATAACCCGGGAATGGTAGCGGAAACGGCGGTGTCGTCGTATACGGTTTCGCGCTGATAGCGGCCATCGCGCGGATCGCTGAACACAGTCACGGTCCATGCCTCAAAATCGACAAGCCAGTACTCGGGAACGCCGTATTTGGCATAGACGCCGCGCTTCGTGACGCGATCGTAGGCGGTTGTTGATGGCGAGACAATCTCGATGACG
The DNA here is from genome assembly GCA_937870845.1 of uncultured Chloroflexota bacterium. Lineage (GTDB taxonomy): Bacteria > Chloroflexota > Chloroflexia > Thermomicrobiales > UBA6265 > JACCXM01. The sequence continues at coordinate 3,193 of CALMZR010000369.1, read as the reverse complement.
AGGCTGGGAGCGCCCTCGATCCTCGCTGGGGTGAGGATCTCGAACCGATCCGACAGGACCACCACGAGGTCCGGCTGAACGATAGTCCTTTCCGCCAGACGCACATCAACGGGAGCGTAGTAGACACGCCCGCGACCCGAATCCGCGATGGCTCGCCGGAGCCATGAGTAGGAATTCGCCGACACGTCCTGGTGGCTCAGCGACGGCGCTGGCGTCACGAACAGCTCCCCATCGATCAGCTCCAACCGCTCGTCGCGCCTCTCTCGCAGTCGATCCAGGTCTTCGTACGTCAGCGATCGTGATTGGACAGCCATGCTCGGCCTTTCTCAGGTCGCTACTCGTCGGGAATCGGCGCGAAAAGTTCATCCAGATCCACGGTGAAGTCGGGAATCAGCACGGACGTGGCCACGTCCCTGGCAACCCGCTCCGAGCGGTAGCGCCCTTCTTGAGGATCGCTGCACACGGTGACCGCGTGAGATAGCGTATCGACGAGCCAGTTCTCGGGAACGCCATGCTCGGCGTACCGTCGTCGCTTCGTTTGGAGATCGTAGGTTCTGGTCGAAGGCGACAGGATCTCGACGACGAGGCTCGGAGCACCCTCAACCGCGGTGGTCGTCACCAGGGGGCGCCGGTCGGGGAGATAGAGGATGAGATCCGGCTGCACGACGGTATCCTCGGCCAGTTTCACATCCAGGGGAGCGGAAAAGAGCAGTCCATACCCGAGACGGATCACCAACTGCCTGAACAAGTATTCGAGCCTTCCCGACACGTATTGATGAAGCGGCGAAGGCGACGGTGTCACGAACAGCTCCCCCTCGATCAGCTCCAACCGCTCGTCGCGCGTCTCGCGGATGCGCAACAGGTCCGCGTATCTCAGAGAGCGTGATTGAACAGCCATGACCCTATCACCTGGGATTTCTCACGTTCCACGATGATGCGCCACGTACTCCAGCACGTCGGCGCGGGTGACGACGCCGATGATCGCCCCGTCGCGCTGCACCAGCACCGCGGGCGCCCCGGAGGCGAGCATCGGCACGACCCGCTCGACCTCCTCGTTGGCGTCGACCAGCGGGAAGGGGCCGTCCATGACGGTGCTGATCTTGGCGCTCAGCGCGTCCGGGTTGCGGAAGAGGTGGTCGAGCAGACCGCGCTCCTGCACCGAGCCGGCCACGGACTGCACCTCGACGCGCGCGGCGCCGTCGTCCCCGCTCAGGGGCGTGCCGGTGCGGACGACCGGGAGTTGCGAGATGTCGTGCTCGCGCAGCAGCTCGATGGCGTCGGCGACGGTCTGGTCGCAACTGACGGCGACGACGGTCGGCGTCTGGGCCGAACGCTCGGCGACGACCGAGCCGACCCTGACCGGCTGCGAAAAGCGGGAGAGGAAGCCGTTCTCGCGCATCCAGTCGTCGTTGTAGATCTTGGAGAGGTAGCCGCGGCCGCTGTCAGGGAGGAGCACCACCACCAGCGCCTCGGGGTCGTCCGCCTCGCGAGCGGCCTCCAACGCGGCGTGGACCGCCAACCCGCCCGAGCCGCCGCTGAGGATCCCTTCATCGCGGGTGAGACGGCGGGCGGCGACGAAGGAGTCGCGATCCGAAACCTTGACCCAAGCGTCGACCAGGGTCGGGTCGAAGGTGCCGGGCCAAAAGTCCTCACCGACGCCCTCCACCTTGTAGGTGTGCATGTTGTCGGGCTGCGTGTAGATGCTTCCTTCGGGGTCGGCCCCGACGACCTGGATGGCGGGGTTGCGCTCCTTGAGATACTTCGCGACGCCAGAGATGGTCCCGCCGGTGCCGACGCCGGCCACGAAATGGGTGATCTGGCCGCCGGTCTGCTCCCAGATCTCGGGGCCGGTCGTCTCGTAGTGGGTGCGGGGGTTCATGGGATTGAAGTACTGGTTCGGCTGGAAGGCGTTGGGGACTTCGCGCGTCAGGCGGTCGGCGACGGAGTAGTAGCTCTCCGGGGAGTCGCGCTCCACCGCCGTCGGGGTGGTGACGACTTGGGCCCCGTAGGCGCGGAGGAGGGCGACTTTTTCCGCGGCGACCTTATCGGGCATGACGAAGATGCAGGAGTACCCTTTGACCGCCGCCGCCATGGCCAAGCCGACGCCGGTGTTGCCGCTGGTCGGCTCGACGAGCGTGCCGCCGGCCTTGAGCCACCCTTTGCGCTCGGCCTCCTCGATCATGCGGATGCCGATGCGGTCCTTGACCGAGCCGCCGGGATTGAGCATCTCCAGCTTGGCGGCGACCGGCGTGCGGATCCCCTTGGCGATGGCGTTGAGCCGCACGAGCGGGGTATTGCCCAACGCGTCGATGATGTTGGCGCGGATCTGCATCTCGGTTGCGGCGGAAGGCGTCGTCGTGGCCATCGTGGGGGGACTCCGGTTGGGCGAGGGCGTCTTTTGCCCGGCCGATCGTTGACCGTGGACCGGGATGGATGGTAGCACGGGGTTTTCGTGGCTCATGGCTTCTGGCTCTTGGCTGCTGGCGACGGATGAGGGACGGGGGGATGAGCGAAGAACGTGATTCTGACGGCGCCGATCCGATAGCGCGTCCCATCGTCAACATCGTCGGGGAGCGGGTGGCGCTGGGGCCGCTGCATCGGGGGCTGTTGTCGTTGCTGGCGAAGTGGGACAACGATTTTCGGACCATCGACCTCGGGGGAGGCGACCCGCGGCCGGTGACGGCCGAGGAGAACGCCGCTGGCTGGGAGCCGCTGCTGCGCGGCGAGCGGGACGACTGGATCGGGTTCGCCGTCTATGCCCTACCCGACCTGCGCCCCATCGGCGTGATGAACATCCGGGACTTCACCAATCCCCACGGCACGGCGGAGTTCGGCATCACCATCGGCGACCCCGGCGAGCGCGGGCGGGGGTACGGCACGGAGGCGACGCGGCTGCTGCTCGACTACGCCTTTACCGTGCTGGGAGTCCACAACGTCTGGCTCGATACCCCGGCCTACAACGTCGGCGCCCTGCGCGCCTATGAGAAGGCCGGGTTCCGCGAGATCGGGCGGCGGCGCGGGGCGCGGGTGCTGGCGGGCCGGCGCTACGACGTGGTGCTGATGGATTGCGTCGCCGAGGATTTCGTGCCGCCGGCGAAGCGCGCGATGCCGGAGATCGATTAGGCGAGCTCGACGACGGGAGCCGGCGCCCGGCGCCGGGTCCCCGCCCACAACGCGATCATGGCCATGGGTG
>CALMZR010000368.1 GCA_937870845.1 uncultured Chloroflexota bacterium | reverse complement strand
AAGGGCGTGAGGATCCCCCAGTCCATCGGCATCACGCTCTGGAAGCGCTTGTTTCCCGCAAACCCCGCCATCGCCACCGGGATGTCGCGCGCCCGCGCCTCGTCCGCGATGGCGTCCGTCAGCGCCCCGTCGAGCGGGACGTTCAGCTCGACCTCTTTCCCTTGCCAGCCCAAGGTCCCCGCCGCGCGGGCGGTATCGGCCAGGCAGACCATGCCGTCGACGCGCACGCCGTGCGGCCCGGCGATGACGATGGCCTCCATCCCGGCCGCCGCCGCCCGCCGCCCCAGCCCCTCCATCGCGGCGCGCGTCGCCAGCGCCCCCTCGGCGTCGTCGCTGAGCGCGGGGATGATCGGAAACCCGTGCGGCGCGATGGCCGCGAACACGAGGGGCATGGCGTCGTTCCTCCTGGGGACCAGCCGGCTCCGAACGCGGCCGACGATGCCGCCGCGGTTCGAGGCGGCCCGAATCGTGCAGCGCGAACCTTCACGCCAGGCAATCATCGCCCACCCGCGTTGCCGGCGCGAGGTTCAGATTCGGCTATGATCGGTTCTCATCACACGATCGACCGCGCGACAGGAGGTTCCCCATGCCCCTTGGATTCCCCGGCCCGCTCGACACCGCACTGGCGGCTAGCTGCGACCGGCGCCGCATCAGCCCGACGCTGGCGCGGCGGGGCATGATCGCCTCGCAGCACCCGCTCGTCTCTTCGGCCGGGCTGCGCGTCCTGGCCGATGGCGGCAACGCCGTCGACGCGGCGGTCGCCGCCGCCCTGGTCGGCACGGTCGTTCTCCCCAGCCGCTGCGGCATCGGGGGCGACCTCTTCGCCATCGTCGCCGGACAGGACCGATCCCAGGAGCGGCTCGCCTTCCATGGCAGCGGCATCGCCCCCCGCGGCGCCTCCCTGGAGTTCATGCGCGAGCACGGCGAGGACGCGCCGGACGGCCGGCGCGTGCTGGCCCAGCAAGGTCCCCTCTCCCCCGCCGTGCCCGGCTTCGTCGCTGGCTGCTTCTCCCTGCTGGAACGCTACGGCAGCAAGCCGTTCGCGGAACTGGCGCAGCCGGCCATCGGCTACGCGGCAGACGGCTTCCCCCTGTCGCCGGCGGAGGCGCGCGGCATCGCCGAAAGCGCCGATCTGCTCAGCGCCTACGCCCCCAGCGCGGCCATCTTCCTGCCCGGCGGCGAGCCGTTGCGGCCAGGACAGACGCTGCGGCAATCCGATCTGGCCCGCTCCATCGCCCTGATCGCGAACGATGGCCCGGACGCCTTTTACCGCGGTCCCATCGCCAAGGCGATCGGGGAGTACCTCGCCGCGAACGGCGGCGCGCTGACCGCCGACGACTTCGCCGACCACGAGACCGCCATTTCCGAGCCGCTCGCCACGACGTACCGCGGCTACACCGTCTACGAGACCGGCCTGCCGACGCAGGGCTTCGTCGTCCTCGAAGCGCTCAACATCTGCGAGCAGGCGCCGCTTTCCGAGATGGGGCTGCGCTCGGCCCAGGCGGTCCACACCGAGGTCTCGGCGTTGCGCCTCGCCTTCGCCGACCGCCGCGCCCACGCCGGAGACCCCGAGTATGTCGAGACGCCACTCGACCGCCTCCTCTCCAAGGCGTGGGCCGCCGAGCAGTACCGCGCCATCGGATCGCGCTACGCCGCCGACATCGACACCGGCGTGCTCGCCCCCGGCGACACCACCTCGCTGGTCGCCGTGGACGAGGACGGGCTGATGATCTCGCTGATCTTCACCCTTTCGGCCGGGTTCGGCTCCGGCGTTGTGGCCGGCGACACCGGCATCCTCCTCACCAACCGCGCCGGGCACTGCTTCGAGCTGGAAGACGGTCACCCCAACATCTACGCCCCCGGCAAGCGGACCATGCACACCCTCAACACCTACCTCATCGCCGACGCCGCCGATGCGCCGGTCCTGGTCGGCAACACCCCCGGCGGCGACTACCAGCCGCAGTGGAACCTGCAAACGATCACCGGCCTCATCGACGGCGATCTCGACACCCAGGCGGCGGCCGAGCAGCCGCGCTGGCAATTCGACCCCGCCACCTACCCCATCCAGCGCGGGGAGGATTTCGTCCTCGCCGTCGAGGATCGTCTCGGCGACGAAACGATCGGCGAGCTGGAGGCGATGGGCTATCCCGTCCGCCGCGCCGGCATGTGGGGCGCCGGCGGCTCGGTGCAGGTCATCGCCCGCGATCCGGAGACCGGCTTCCTCTGCGGCGGCTCCGACCCTCGCGCCGAAGGGATGGCGGTCGGATGGTGATACGTATTTGGTACGATGGGGCACAGCAGCGTCCGCGGCAGCCCGCCCCAGGGCCGTGATCGCCCGCCCGGACGCGTCGGCAACGGTCGCTTCGCCGTTTCAGCACCGAGAGGAGGCAGCGCCGAGCCACCTTCCGCATCCCGCACGGCTTCGCCGGAGTTGCCACGGGATGGCGGCGGACATCGGACATCGGACGGACTGGAGCAGGAACCCGCCTCGCCCCGGCAGGCCACGCCGGCGTGACCCGGCCGCGGCGAGCAGACCCCAGGAGGATCACCCGATGGCACGGATCGACTGGAGCATCCTCAGCGGACCACGCGTTTCCCGCCGCACCCTGATCGCCCTCGCCGCCGCCAGCGGCGCGGCCGGCTACGCCAGCCGCCTCGCCGCCGCCCCCCTGCCCACGGCACGCTTCACGAACCTGAAGGCGGCGCAGGGCGAGCCGGTCACCGGCGGCACGCTCAACCTCGGCTTCGGCATCAGCCAGATCCCCAACCTCGACCCGGCCAAGGTCAACCTCGGCATCGTCGCCGGCGAACTGGTGTCGAACCTCTTCTCCAGCCTCGTCCAGTTCGACGAGCAGCTCGGTTTGGTCCCCGACCTGGCCGAGACCTGGACCGTCAGCGAGGACGGCCTCGTCTACACCTTCACCCTCCGCGACGGATTGACCTTCCACAACGGCGATCCCTTGCAGGCCGCCGACATCGTCTACACCTACGAACGCACGGTCGACCCCGACTTCGCCTCCCCCCACGCCAACAAGCTGGCTCTCATCGAAGCGGTCGACACGCCCGACGATCTCACCGTCGAGTTCACCCTGAGCGCGCCGTTCGCCCCCTTCATGGCGGTGGCCGCCAGCCGCGGCCCCGGCCGCGCCCTGACCCCCATCCCGCAGCGCGCCTTCGAGGAGATGGGCGAGGAGCAGTACGACCAGACCCCGGTCGGCTGCGGCCCCTTCGCCATTGTCCCCGAGACCGCCGACCTGAGCAGCGGCTTCGAGCTGACCGCCTTCGAGAACTGGTACGCCGGCCGGCCCTTCCTCGACAGCATCAACGTGACGATCATCGCCGAGCCCTCCAGCCGCATCAGCGCCCTGGAGGCCGGCGACGTCGACATGCTCGATATCATCCCGGCCATCGGCGTCGAGCAAATTCTGGGGAACCCCGACTTCACCGTGGTGCAGACGCCCGGCACGAGCTGGAACGGTCTGGCCATGAACTACGCCCGCCCGCCCTGGGACAACCCGGAGGCGCGCATGGCCGTCGCCAAGGCGATCGACCGCCAGGCGCTCATCGACACGGCGCTGTTCGGCCTGGCCAACCCCAGCATCGGGGCCATCGCCCCCGCCTTCGCCTGGGCCTACATCCCACCGGAGGAGCAAGAGACGCCGCAGGCCTTCAACCTCGAAGAAGCCCGCGCCCTGGCCGAATCGGCCGGCATCGTCGGCCAGGCCCCGACGATCATGGCCACCACCGACACCCAGCGCACCGCCGAGGTGCTGCGCAACCAGCTCTCCGAGATCGGCCTCGACGTCCAGTTCGAGCAGTTGCAGCAGGCCGCCTGGAACGAGCGCTGGACGGCCGGCGACTTCGACTGGATCACCAACGGCAGCGTCGCCGACGCCGACCCCGACGATGGCCACTGGAACTTCTTCTACTCCGAGGGCCCATGGAACACCCACGGCTACAACAACCCCGAGATCGACGAGCTGCTGGAAGCGACCCGCGCCACCGGCGACCAGGAGGAGCGCGCCGCCCTCTTCCAGGAGATCCAGGCCATCCTGCAAGTCGACGTCCCCTACGCCTTCCTCCACCACACCATCGACACCACCGGCTTCCACAGCGACGTGCAGGGCTACCTGCCGGTGCCGGAGATGCGCTACATGGAGCACGTGTGGCTCGATCGGTGAGGCGGGAGTCGTGAGTCGTGAGTCGAAAGTGAGGTGTCGGGTGTCGGGAAGCGGGTGTCGGAGTTCGACGTTGCCTATGGCTGCGGCGGGTAGCCAACGGGCGGCCAACGACTTCCGACTTCCGACTTCCGACTTCCGACTTCCGTCGTGACCCAATACATCATCCGCCGCCTGATCCAGTCCCTCTTCATCATCTGGGGGTGCGCGACGCTCGTCTTTTTCATGCTGCGCGCCATCCCCGGCGATCCCGTGATCCAGATGCTGGGGCCGGAGTACACGCCGGAAGCGGCGGCGGCTCTGCGCACCAAGCTCGGGCTCGACCAGCCGCTGCTGGTGCAGTACACGCGCTGGATCGGCAACGTGCTGCGCGGCGATCTGGGCGGGTCCATCGCTTCGGGGGAGACGGTGGCGGAAGCGATCGGAAGCGGGCTGCCGAAGACGCTCAGCCTGGCCGCGCTCTCCTTTGCGATCGCCCTCGTCATCGCCTTGCCGACGGGGATCGTGGCGGCGTTGAAGCGCAACAGCCTCTTCGACTACATCGCCAGCGTCGTCGCCTTCGTCGGGGTGAGCATGCCGAGCTTCTGGTTCGGCATCATCCTGATCCTCATCTTCGCCGTGAATTTGCGCTGGCTGCCGGCCATCGGTTATTCCGAGATCGGCGAAGACGGCGTCTGGGCCTGGCTGCAGCGCCTCATTTTGCCCAGCCTCGCCATCGGGGCCGGCTATTCAGCCATCCTGATGCGCTTCGTGCGCGCCGGCCTCCTGGAGGTCCTCGGCAGCGACTACGTGCGCACCGCCCGCGCCAAGGGGGTACGGGAGCGGGCGGTCGTCCTGCGCCACGCGCTGCGCAACGCGCTGATCCCGGTCGTGACCGTGATCGGCATCCAGTTGGCGCTGCTGCTGAGCGGGACCGTCGTGGTGGAGACGGTCTTCTCCATCCGCGGCATCGGCCGCATCCTCGTCGGGGCCATCTTCGACCGCGACTACCCGATCGTGCAGGGCGTCATCCTGCTCATCGCCGTCATCTTCGTCCTCGCCAACCTCATCGTCGACATCGTCTACACGTTTCTGGATCCGCGGATCCACTACAGCTAGGAGGGTTGCATCGAAACCTGACCCCATGCCCATGGCCCGATGCGTAGGGGCGCTGCACAGAACGGCCATCCAACGAATTCCCTCCGCATGCCGGCGCTCGAGCGTTCGAGCGAGACCGGGCGCGGTCAAGCCAAAGGAGTCCCCGTGACCAGGATCGACTGGAGCCAACTGAGCGGCCCGCACGTCTCTCGCCGCACCCTGCTGCACCTCGCCGCCGCATCCGGGGCCGCCGGGTTCGCCCGGCAGCTCGAAACGCGCTACGCCGCCGGGGCGCCGGCGCGGGCCGTGCGCCGGCAGGAAGGCGAACCGGTCACCGGCGGCACGCTGCGCGTCGGCTTCCTCATCAGCCAGATCGTTACCCTCGACCCGCAACAGCTCTCGCAGGGCGTCGTCGCCGGCTCGATCCTGCCCAGCATCTTCTCCAGCCTCGTCCAGTTCGACCAGGACCTGGGTCTCGTTCCCGACCTGGCCGAGACCTGGACCGTCAGCGACGACGGGCTCGAGTACGTCTTCAATCTCCGCGACGGGTTGACCTTCCACAACGGCGACGCCCTCACCGCCGAGGACGTCCTCTACACCTACGAGCGCACCACCAACCCCGACTTCGCCTCGCCGCATGCCAACAAGCTGGCGCTCGTCGACTCCATTGAAGCGCCTGACGACCTGACCGTGGCCCTCACCCTGACCGATCCGTTCGCGCCCTTCCTGGCCGTCGCCTGCACCCGCGGCCCCGGCCGCGCCCTCACACCCGTCCCACAGAGCGTGGTCGAGGAGATGGGCGACGAGCAATTCGGCATCACCCCGGTCGGTTCCGGGCCGTTCATGGTCGTCGCGGACAGCGTCGAGCTCGGCCAGGGGATGCGCCTGGAAGCGTTCGACGGCTGGTACGGCGGCCGGCCCTACCTCGACGCCGTCGAGATCCAGCTCATCCCCGAGCCGTCCAGCGCCGTCAGCGCCCTGGAGGCTGGCGACGTCGACCTCATCGACCCGGCGCCGGCCACCCTTTTCGAGCAGCTCGCGTCCAACCCGGACGTGGTCGTCGTCGAAGGCCCCAGCACGAGCTGGCGCGGCGTGGTCATGAACTACGCCCGCCCGCCCTGGGACGACATCAACGCCCGCATGGCCGTCTCCAAGGCGATCGACCGGCAGGCCTTCGTCGACACTGCCTTCTTCGGCCTGGCCATCCCGTCGGTCGGCGCCATCGCCCCCGCCTTCGGCTGGGCCTACCTGCCCCCGGAGGAGGTCGAGAACCCGCAGGCCTTCGATATGGAAGAAGCGCGAGCCCTGGCCGAGGAAGCGGGCATCATGGGCGCGCAACCAATCATCATCTCCTCCGAGGAGATCGGGCAGCGCCCGACCGAGGTGTTGCGCACCATGCTGGTCGATCTCGGGCTCGATCCCCAGGTCGATTTCCAGCAGGCCGCCGCCTTCAATGAGCGCTGGCAGGCCGGCGACTACGACATGTTCCTGCACGGCAGCGTGGTCGACGCCGACCCCGACGACGGCCACTGGAACATCTTCTACTCCGAGGGCCCCTGGAATACCTACGGGTACAACAGCGAGGAAGCCGACGCCCTCCTCGTCGCCACCCGCGAGACCGCCGACCAGGCGGAGCGGGCGCGCCTCTTCCAGGAATTGCAGACCGTGCTGGAGCGCGACGTGGCAGCGGCCTTCGCCTACCACCCCAAGGATCTGGTGGCCTTCACCCAGGACGTGGCCGGGTTCGCCCCGATCCCGGAGCAGCGGTACTACGAGGTGGTCTGGCTGGAGCAGTAGGGAGAACCCTCACCCCCTGCCCCCTCGCCCTGTGCGCAGGGCGAGGGGGACGGAGGCGCCCGGAGTTGGTATGGCGAACACGACCGATGTGCCCACGACGGCCAGGGGTGGCTCGCTTGATGCCGCGACCAAGCTGACCGCGGCGCGCCAGCATACGACCGGGGGTCGCCTCCTGCGGCGGCTGCGGGGCGAGCGCAAGGTGCTGATCGGCGCCGTCATCATCGTCGTGCTGGCCGTTGTCGCCCTCCTCGGGCCCTGGCTGGCGCCCTACCACCCCGACGCCGACGACTTCGGCATCTTGCAGCCGCCGAGCATGGAGCACCCGTTCGGCACCGACTCGTTCGGGCGGGATCTGTTCAGCCGCATGATCATCGGCACGCGGGTCTCGTTCTCGGTCGGCTTCCTGGCGGCGGCGGCGGCGTTGGCGGTCGGGGGGTTGCTGGGGATCGCGGCGGGGTACTACGGGAAATGGGTCGACAGCGTCATCTCGCGCGCCGTCGATCTCCTCTGGGCCTTCCCGGTCATCATCCTGGCCGTGGCGTTGGTGGCCATCTTCGGCGCGGGCTTTCGCAACGTCGTCATCGCCATCGCGGTCGCCTACATCGACGACTTCGCCCGCATCGTCCGCGGCGAAACACTCAGCTTGCGCGAGGAGGACTTCACCACCGCCGCCCGCGCCATCGGGGCCAGCGACGCGGAGATCATGTTCCGCCACATCGGCCCGAACCTGATCGCCCCCCTGACGGTGCAGCTCTCCTTCGCCGTCGGGCTCGGCATCCTCACCGAATCGACGTTGACCTTCCTCGGCCTCGGCGTCAACCCCGCCACCCCGACCTGGGGCCTGGCCCTCAACGAAGGCCGCGACTTCGTCCGCCAGGCCTGGTGGATCAGCGTCTTTCCGGGGCTGGCCATCGTGATCACGGTGCTGGCGCTGAATCTGCTCGGGGATGGGTTGCGGGACGCCCTCGACGTGCGCGGGGTGAGCGATACGGGGTGACGGGTGTCGGGTGTAGGAGTCGAGCCGACGCCCGCCGCCCGGCCCGTCATTCTCCGTCCGGCAATCCCCACGTCTCCGAAAGCGCCCCGCCCTCGACCAGCCGCACGCACAGCCCCACATGGCATCCATTCGCCGCACACGTCGGCGCGCAGAAATGCTTGCGGCCGCATGGCAGGCAATAGGCGGCGCGGCAGCCGGCGCACCACCCGTACGGCTCGGCCAGGTCACTGTCGCACGTGGCGCAGATCGGAGACTCGGGCAATCGGGGTCCGCGATTCGTCCAGGCGATCACATCATCCATGCGGCGATGTCTACTCCGCGCACGCCGCAAACGGCGAAACGGCCGCTACGCTGCGACCCGCCTTCCCCATCATCCGTCACCGGTCACCCGTCACCCCCGGTCGTCCAACGGCCGCACCCGCGTCTCCCGCACCAGCCCGGCCAGCGTGACGACCGCCAGCCACCCCGCCAGCGACAGGACCCACGCCCCGCCCGCAAGGCCGACGGCCGCGGCGACGATCCCGACCATGAGCGGGCCGGCCACCGCCCCCACGTCGCCGATCAGCCGCCAGACGCCCAGGAACTCCCCCGTGGCGCCGGGCGGGGCCAGGTCTGCGCCGAGGGTCATCATCAGCCCCGAGCCGAGCCCGTTGCCGAGCCCGACCAGCATCGCCGCCAGCAGCAGCGTTACGAAATCATGGGTGAACGGGATCAGTCCGATGCCGAGCGCCATCAGGGCGAAGCTCGGCACGGCGGCCACCTTGCGCCCGAAGCGGTCCATCAACATTCCGGCCGGGATGAACATCGAGACGTCCAGGATCGCCCCCGCCGTGACGATGAGCCCGACCTGCGCCGCGTCGAGCCCGAGCTGCTCCGCCCCCCACAACGGGATGATCAGGAACCGGCCGGCGCGGATGATCTGGCCCAGCGTCTGCGCCACGGAGGCCACCGTCAGATCGCGGGCGTTTCGCCGCAACCCGCGCCAGACCAACCGCCAGCGGTGCGAAGCCCGCAACGGAGCGGCGGGCGCCGGTAGCGGCTTGAGCCGCAGCGCCGCCAGCACCAGCGCCGCGCCGCTCAACCCCGCCGACAGCGCGAACGTGGCGTCGATCCCCGCCGCGTCGGCCAGCACCCCGCCCAGCGCCGGCCCGCCGAAGATGCCCAGCCGGTTGATGCCTCCGAACGTCGAGAGCGCCTGCCCCCGCTGCTGTACCGGGATCGCCTCGGCGATGTAGGCGTGCCGCGAAATGGCCCACATCGCCGCTCCGATCCCGGCCAGAAAGCGTAGCGCCACCAATCCCGGAAACTGCTCGCTCCAGACGAGGGCCAGCGTGCTGACCGTGACCAGCCCCGACCCGGCGATCATCGCCGCGCGCATCCCGAAGCGGCCCAGCACCGCCCCCGCCGGCACATCCGTGACCAAGGTGCCGATGGCCGTCGCGCTCGTCGCCAGCCCGACGAGCCCGTACCCCACGCCGAAGCTGGCCGCATACAGCGGCAAGACCGCGATCAGCAGCCCTTGCGCCAGGGAGAGGAGCAGCGTGGGGACGTAGACGCTGACGGCAAGCGGGGAACGTAAGGCCGGCAGGATGCGATCTGCCAGGAAAACCCCCTTCCGTCAATTCGTAGTGGCGGTCGCCGAGGGCACGGCATGCCTGCCCCTACACCAACTCGCGGCCCGTGCCGGCACGGCATGCCGTGCCCAGTTGCCGGTGAATCGGGCGCGCCAATGCGCCCCATCGCCAATGGTATACTCGCCTGGCGTCGCGAAAGCGGCGCTTTTGTGTGGGTGATAGGGTCTGGGGGGATCGGGTGTTAGGGGGTCGGCTCATGACCCCTCGCGCCCGCCGCCCGAATCGTTCCGCCTATTACCCCAACACCCTAGCATCACATCACCCTCCGAAGGAGCCGGCCCGTGATCCTGAAGTTCTTCCGCCGCAAGACCCAGCCCGACGTCCAGATGGAGCAGGGGCTGGAAAAGACCCGCCGCGGCGTCTTTCTCGAGATCACCCGCCTCTTCGAGCGCGGCGCGCTGGACGACGACCTCTACGAAGAGCTGGAGATGCTCCTCATCCAGGCCGACGTCGGCTGGGACGTCAGCCAGAAGCTCGTCAAGGACCTGCAACGGCGCGTGCGCGAGGAGCGCATCGAAGACTCCCTTCTGGCCCGTGACATCCTGCGCGAAGAGATGATTGCCCTGCTGGAGACCGCCAGCCGCAACCGGACGGTGAAGATCCTGCAGCGCGGCGTCCCCTTCGTGATCATGGTCGTCGGCGTCAACGGCGTCGGCAAGACCACCTCCATCGCCAAGCTCGCCGCCTACCACCAGGGGTTCGGCCGCAACGTCCTCATCGCCGCCGGCGACACCTTCCGCGCCGCCGCCATCGACCAGTTGAAGGTCTGGGGCGAGCGCGTCGGGGCCCCGGTCATCGCCCACGAGCAGGGGTCGGACCCGGGGGCCATCGTCTTCGACGCCATGCAGGCCGCCCACGCCCGCGGCGTCGACGTCCTGATCGTCGACACCGCCGGCCGCCTGCACACCAAGCACAACCTGATGGCCGAGCTGACCAAGCTGCGCCGCATCATGCAAAAAACCGTCCCCGAGGCCCCCCAAGAGACCATCCTCGTCATCGATGCCACCACCGGCCAGAACGGCCTCGTCCAGGCCAAGGAGTTCGCCGACGCCGTCGCCATCTCCGACATCCTCATCGCCAAACTCGACGGCACCGCCAAGGGCGGCATCGCCTTCTCGGTGGCGAAGGAGCTGGGGATTCCGATCTCGTACGTGGGAACGGGGGAGAAGGCGACGGACTTGGCGGAGTTCCGGCCGGATACGTACGTCGATTCGCTGTTCTTTGGGGAGGGCGAGGGATTCTAGAAGGCGTCGGGAAACGCGGAAGCGCCATCGGGCGATGGTACGATTATGGGGCAACCGCGAGCGAAGCCTCGCCTGAATTGGAGGACACCATGGCCGCCCGCGACCGCGTCACCGAGTTGTATCCTGAAACTGACTCAGCATCGAATGAGGTCGACCTGGCGAGTTTGGTCAGGCGATCGCAAGACGTGTTGCTGAAAGACCTCAGGGAGCGATACGAGCGGCTCGTCGATCACTTCGTGCGGTACCGGCTTGGTGCAAACGACGAGCGTAGTGCGCTGCTTGAAGTGCTATTTGAGCTCCATGATGCGGGGCTCCTCAGCAAAGCCGAGGTTCGACGCCGCGGCCGAATAGAACCAGAAGATTACTACGACGAACTCCACGCATTTCGCGTGCGTCGTTCTGCCCGCTGAGTCCAGGTGGCGCTTATCTGCGATGCGACCGCGCTTGTGGCGCTCGGCACGATCGATTCGATCCACCTGCTCAGGCACGTCGACATGGAGGTGGTCATCAGCCCGTGGGTCAGGGAGCGGGAACTGCGACGATTCACCTCCCAGGTCGACCTGGGCATAGCGGAAGGATGGCTTCGGGTCCACGAACCAAGCGCCTCCGAAGTCCGCAGCTTGATCGAGTCGGCTCGTGACGGATTCGATCTCGATCGAGGTGAAGCGGAAACCCTGATCGTGGCGGCCTCCCAAGCCAATCAACCAACATTCGTCTTGATCGATGAAGACGAGGCGTTTCGCTTCACTCGGAGCGTGCTGATCGGCCGGAGTGCGACCAGGAACTGGAGCCTCGTCTGCTTGGCCGAAATCCTTCACCAGCTCGAGGCCGGAGGCCACATCGATTCCGCCTTCGGGATGATGCAGCGCCTGCTTGATGGGGACCACTACCACTGGTCGCCCGCCGTCTGGGCTCACTATGCTCGCATCTGTGAGCAGCGCGGCTTGTCTCCCGTTTCGAGAACGGCAAGCCGGACCTGACGGCACGCGGCTGACAAGAATGACTAGCTGAGCCAAGATTGCGCTGACCCATCACCGAACTCTCTGAAAGGACCCCATGTTCGAGACCCTGACCGACCGCCTCAACGAAACCTTCGCCCGCCTCGGCCGCAAGGGCCGCCTCACCGAGCAGGACGTCGAAGACGCCATGCGCGAAGTGCGCCGCGCCCTGCTTGAGGCCGACGTCAACTTCAAGGTCGCCAAGGACTTTGTCGCCGCCGTGCGCGAGCGCGCCGTCGGACAAGACGTCCTGCACTCCCTGACCCCGGCCCAGACCGTCATCGGCATCGCCAACGAAGAGCTCATCAAGGTCCTCGGCGAGGAGGGGCAGGGGCTGCGCGCCCCCGACCGCCCGCCCCAGATCCTGATGCTCGTCGGGCTGCAAGGGAGCGGCAAGACGACCCACGCCGCCAAGCTCGCCGTCCACCTGCGCAAGCAAGGCCGCAACCCGGTCCTGGTCGCGGCGGACGTCTACCGCCCCGCCGCCGTCAACCAGCTCCAGGCGCTCGGCAAGCAGATCGGCATCCCGGTCTATGAGGAAGGGACCGGCCGCAACCCGGTCGACATCGCCGCCAACGCCCTCCGGTTCGCCAACGAACGCGGCCACAACCCGATCATCATCGACACCGCCGGCCGCCTCCAGATCGACGACCGCCTCATGCAAGAGCTGGTCGACATCCGCGACCGCGTCCACCCCACCGAAATCCTGCTCGTCGCCGACGCCATGACCGGCCAGGAGGCCGTCAACGTCGCCCAGACCTTCAACGAGCGCGTCGGGGCCAGCGGCCTGATCCTGACCAAGATGGACGGCGACGCCCGCGGCGGCGCGGCCCTCTCCATCCGCGCCGTCACCGGCGTGCCGATCAAGTTCATCGGCACGGGCGAGAAGCTCGACGCCCTCGAGCCGTTCCACGCCAACCGCCTCGCCGGCCGCATCCTGGGCATGGGCGACATCCTCTCCCTCATCGAGCGCGCCCAGGAGGCGACCACCGAGGAGGACGCGCTCGATTTGCAGGAGAAGATGCTCAAGGGCCAGTTCAACCTGGAAGATTTTCTGGAGCAGCTTCAGAAGATCAAGCAGATGGGGCCGATCAACCAGCTCCTGGAGATGATTCCCGGTCTCGGGGCCCAGCTTCGCCAGGCCAAGGCCGAAATCTCCGACGACGACTACAAGCGGGTGGAGGCCATCATCCACTCCATGACCCCCGACGAGCGCCGCAACCCCGAGGTCATCGGCCGCCGCCGCACCGCGCGCATCGCCAAGGGGAGCGGAACCTCCATCCAGGAGGTCAAGCAACTCCTCAAGCAATTCGAGGAGATGCAGCGGATGATGACCCAGATGGGCCGCATGGCCAAGAAGGGGAAGATGCCGAAGGGGCTGCCGTTCAATTTAGGCTAGCATCAGCCCCGATCAAATCAGCCTGTGTCATGGGAGCTGTTCGATCGCTTTGAGCACGCCGTACGCGTCAAGCAAGGTTCCACCATATGGTGACAGCCAGTCGGGTGGCGAATCAGCCTGGAAGGTTAGCCATTTGGTATCCACTCCGCGGCTACCACCGTGCTGTGAAGGCAATCGTTCCATGAGCAGCGCCTTTGGAACCACCCAGCAAGCTGCATTGAACGGAGAAAGGCCGAGGCATATGCCGTAATCGTAGTTCTGATCTCGGATTTGCTGAAACTTGAAGATGCCTGCTTCCCACAGCATTGAGAGCTTGACCTCCATCCTCTTGCCGGCAATGATGCGATCAGCGTCACTGTCCGGACTCCGAACGACGTCGAAGTCCTTGGCCGCGCACCAGCCTGCTACGAGCTGTTCCCCAACGCGGCCTTTGCTCCCGGGAGGTAGAGCCTTGATCCATGCGAACGGGCTATTCAGCCAGGGATCGATAACGCCTTCTCGTACGTAATCCCCACGGATACTTGAGGCCACAGCTGCCATCAACTGCACCTCAGGATCCGCGATCTGTCCGGAGTCCATCTTGGTCTCGTGCTCCCTAGAACACTTCCATTCCAATCAAAAGAGCCCTCGCTGCGTCGCACCGTTTTCTGATTGAAATAGAACTGGATCGTACCCGACCCAGTCTATATCCGCCATGCCGGCAAACCGCTTTGCCATGACCTTCAGCGCCTCCTCGCTCTCGTCAACCAGCATGAACCTGCGCCCGGTCTGGCGGCATGCCTCTCCGGTCGTTCCGCTGCCGGCGAAGAAATCGAGCACCACGTCGTTCGGGTGCGACGAGGCCAGGATCATCCGCTTGACGATGCCAAGCGGCTTCTGTGTCGGGTAGCCGGTCTTTTCGCGCCCGTTGGTAGGCACGATGGTATGCCACCAGGTGTCGGTTGGCATCTTGCCGCGCGCTGCCTTCTCGGGGCCGACCAGGCCCGGCGCCATGTACGGAATGCGATCAATGGCGTCGTAATTGAACACGTAGTTCTCGGGATCCTTGACGTAGACGAGGATGTTGTCGTGCTTCGGCGGCCACTTATTCTTCGGGCGACCGCCATAGTCGTAGGCCCAGACAATCTCGTTCAGGAACGATGCGCGGCCAAAGATCCCGTCCAGAAGAACTTTGACGTAATGGACTTCGCGGTAATCGAGATGAACGTACAAGGTTCCGTTGCCAGTTAGAACTCGATACGCCTCTTCGAGCCGCGGTTCGAGAAAGCCAAGGTAGTCGTCATAGGCGTCCGCGAACGACCGAGTGCCGATCTTCGTGGTCTGGAAGCGCCGCCCCTGAAATCCGACGCGATCACCATTGGCCGAAGCAGTCGTCCTGATTTGCGTTCTGGTCTGGTGCTTCCCAGTGTTGAACGGAGGATCGATGTAGATCATGTCCACTCCGGCATCGGGAAGCGTTCGAAGGACTTCAAGATTGTCGCCATGGTGAATCTGATTCGACATCCCAGCGACCTCTGCTGCTAGCGTCATAGCGGGGGCGTTGTGAGCATACGGTATCGGCATCGTAGAGAAAAGCGTCGGTATGCTGGTGGTCCAACCCCCATCCAAAGATGGAGGACCCAAGAGCCCGACCCCACCCCTCCTATTCACCCGGAAGCTGCGGACAGCGCCCCACCATCCTTCAGGCGCCAAATAGCGGATTGCGAAGCATGGCGAAGCCATGGCCAAACGTTCACTCAATCACCTCACTCTTTCGCCAGGCTCCATAACTCGTCGCGGCCAGGGCGATCGGCCCCTGGATCACCACCGGCTCGCCCTCCACGAAATCAACCGCGCCCTGCGCGCCCCACTCCGCCGCGAGCCGGGTCGACTCCGCGGCGCCCTCCTCGCTCGCGAAGACCCCGATGCTGAACTGATCCCGCGACTCCTCGTTCGCCACCGCCAGGTAGGCGACGAAACCCGGCGCCGCCTCCAGCAGCGGCACGAACCCCTCGCGAATCAAATCCAGCAGATCGGCGCCGGAGCGATCCGGCTTCAGCGTGCGCGACCGGATCACGACGTAGCCGCCCGCGAGCGCGTCGCCGTTGAGACTGCCCGCGGCGACACCGATCGTCCCCTCGACGACGGTCGGATCGCCCACGAAGAAGTCGTACCCGTTCTCTTGCAGCCACGCTCCGCCCACCCGCGTCGACTCGTCGGCCCCGGCCTTGGCGGCGAACACGTTGACGAAGGCGGTCTGGCGCGAAGACGGGTCGGCCACCCCCAGGTAGGCGACGAACCCGGGAACCGCCTCCACCAACGGGATGAAGCCTTCCTCAATCGTCGCCAGCACCTCCGGCGCCTCGTGTTCCTCCGCCAGCGTGCGGATGCGCACCGCCACGTACCGCCCTTCGAGGCCGCTGCCAGCGAACGGCGAGGCCACGGGGCTCGCCTCCTGGGCAGCCGCGAGCTGCCTGCCTGCGATGGCGCCGCCGCTCACGTGCAGCGCCGCGGCCGCAAGACCGCCGCCTGCCTTGACCACCGCTCGCCGCGTCACGCGCCGGGTTCGCATCGTACGCTCCTTTCTTTCTCGTCCATTGCCGGAGGCTCAGGCGATGCGCGTTCAGGGGCCGCCGCCGCGCCGGGCGAGACGAGCTTCCGATACAGCGCTTCGATGGCCGCTTCCGGAGAGGCCGCCAGCCCGGCATGCACCGGCCCCGGCTGCACCACGGTGCTCGCCGGGGCGGTCAGCCACCCGAAGCGTTCGGCGGCGGGCAGCGCGGCGACCGCCCCCCCGGCCGGATCCCCGCTCGTCACCCGCTCGATGATCCGCAGGTGGCGCTCGACCGCGTCCAGATCGAGTTCCGGCCACAGCGCCCGCAGCCGCTCCCGGTCCAGCAACGTCCGCACCCCAAGGTACTTGCGCGGCCGGGAGTAGAGCACCACCCCGACGTTGAGGCACTCCCCCCGCTCCACCCGCGGCACGACCCGCAGCACCGCGTAGGCATACGGCGCCCGCTCGCCGCCGCCTCCCACTTCACCCGGCGCCACGCCGCACCTCCTCGGCCTCGTCCACCCAGACCCGCGGCGGGGCTAGACGCGCCGACAGGTGCATCGCGTACGCCTCGCGGTGGCCGCGCGGCGTCGCGAACGGAGGCACGCCTTCCAGCAATTCGGCCGGGACGTCGCCGACGACGGCGGCGATCGCCTCCGACGTCAGCCCCGGCGCCAGCCGCGCGTCCGCCTCCCGGATCGAGCCGGCGATCGGCAACAGTACGTGTTCCCGGATCAGCGGGAAGCTCGCCCCGGCCCCCGCCTCGATCGCGTCCAGATCGTCGCCCCAGCCGTGCTGGGTGTACATCGCCGCCCCGTGGTCGATCAGCCACAGGTTGCGGTGCCAGAGCAGCAGGTTCGGGTTGCGCGGCGTGCGGTCGACGTTCTGCAGATACGCATCGAACCAGACGACCTCCGCCGCCAAATCCGGAGACACGCCCGAGCCGACCGGCGCCCCCAGCGGCAGCGA
>CALMZR010000367.1 GCA_937870845.1 uncultured Chloroflexota bacterium | reverse complement strand
GGCAAACTCAAGGAGGCCCGCCGTGATCATGTCCTCACCCTACCCCTCGCGGCTTGACCTTCAACACAGTGTCTACAGGCGTCGGGGCGTGGCGGCCCTCGGAGCGGCTATCGCCATTTACTTAACGACCGGTCTGTCCGGTTGGGGGCTCGTCTCCATTTGTCTGTACTGGTCTGGGCACGAGAGCGCTTCCTGGCGCCGTCCCTGGGGATTGCGGCGCCCGATAGTGATCCTCGCGGATGGGGGAGACGAATGGCCCGCCGGGCGATCGGCGTGCGGTTGCTTCCCGGGATTGTGGAGGTTCGGCGAAGCTGCTAAGGTGTGATTCGGGGACATCAGCACACAAGGGCAGGCGCCGGTGGTGTGCCGAGCGGACGGAGCGGGATCATGCGTCTTCTCCTTGTCGTCATCGCGGCGTTCATGGCGTTCGGACCATTGGCCGTTGCGGCGCGGGACGCCACTCCCACCGCTGGGGAGGCGGGGGACGGCGTCACCCTGACCCGGACGAACACGCGCTACGTGGCGCCCTTCTCGCCCGACGGGCTGAATCCGAGTCTCACCGTCACTTCCACCTTAGAGGGGGCCTGCGCCTTCGACTCCTCGATCGCGATCGGCCGGCCGGATGCGTGGGGGTGCGTCACCGAGGGCGGCGTGCTCGACCCCTGTTTCGAAAACGCTTTCGTGGCCCTCGACGAGGCGGCCGAGTTGGCGTGCCTCGACGCGCCGTGGTCCACTGATGTGGTCACGCTGACCGTGACCGCGCCGCTGTCGCGCGAGAAGGAAGCGCCGGACGGCGCCATGGCCGGCGCGGCGGATACGGCCGAGGAGCTCATCGAACCCTGGGATTTGCCTTGGGCGCTGGAGTTGGAGAACGGCGACCGATGCTCGCTGTTGCGCGGGACGTTGATCGTGCTTGCCGGCCAGGTCGTCCACTATGGGTGCGAGCAAGGCGGGATGATTCTGGGCGAGACGGATCGGAGTCAGCCGGTCTGGGCCGTGAGCTACCTTGCCGAGGGCGATGTGGCCACCAATCTCGTCGAGGTCCTGACCGCCTGGACGTAGGCAGGCTCACCGGGGCGCCGGCCGCTGCCATGGACGGCAAGGGGGATCATCGTGGATGAGCGCCGTTTCGATACGCTCGCGCGCAGTCTGGCCAAGTCAACTTCACGGCGGGGCGGCCTGCGCTGGCTGGCTGGCACGGGGGCTACGCTTCTGGCTCTGGCGCGGGGGAACGGCGGGGCCGCGGCACAATCGTGGGGCCGGACCGCGGGTGATCCCTGCTGGGACAGCGACCAGTGCCTGGCCGCCGATGCCCCATTGGTCTGCGCCGACAACGGCTTTGCCTACGACGGCCCGCTCAATTGCTGCACCTATGAAGGGAGCCGCTGCGGCGCCGCCGAGCACTGCTGTGGCACGGCGTATTGCGATGCAAGCGGGCGATGCGCATCCTCGACGTCCTCCGTGAGTAATCCGGGCGATCCTTGTCAGACCACCGACCAGTGTCAACGGCCGCGAACCGGAGCCATTTGCGAGTACACCGTCTCGACCGGGGACGATCGCTGCTGCTGGTACGAGGGTTCGTTGTGCACCTCCGGCGCCCAATGCTGTGGCTCACGGGTGTGTGCCGGCGGGGTTTGCCAATTCCCCGGCGGGGGCTCGAGCGCAGGCAGCGGCGTCGCGTGCACCTGGGAAGGGTGCGTCTGCGTGCTGTACCGGGACCCCGCGTGCCGCGCCAGCTGCCCGTTGTACGACCCGTGCGATGCGGGGCTCGTGTGCACCGGGACCAGCGACGCGATCGGGACGTGCGTTTCGGCCTAGATCGGCATCGCGTGCATCCTCCCGGATGGCAATTGCCCGCCGTACGATCTCCCGAGATTGGGAGCGTCCGCGAGCTGCGGCTCACTCAGAGCGACATGTGAACGATGCCTGATCAGAAGCGGCCGCGTGATCCATGGCACGAGCAAGAGGCCAACCGTGTCGACGTCGTCATCGTCGGCGCGGGGTTGGCGGGGCTGTACATGCTCTATCGGCTCCGGGGGCTGGGGCGGTCGGCGCGGGGGCTGGAGGAGGGGGGCGGGGTCGGGGGGACGTGGTACTGGAACCGGTATCCGGGGGCGCGGTGTGATGTGGAGAGCGTCGACTACTCGTATTCGTTTTCCGAGGAGCTGGAGCAGGAGTGGTCATGGACGGAGCGGTATGCGACGCAGGCGGAGATTCTCACGTACATCGAGCACGTGGCGGAGCGGTTCGATCTGATGCGGGATGTGGCGCTCGATACGCGGGTGACCGCCGCCCGTTTCGATGAGGCGACAGGCCGGTGGGAGATCGTCACGGAGCGAGGGGAGCGGGTTTCGGCGCGGTTCTGCGTGATGGCGACGGGGTGCTTGTCCGTGCCGCAGGAGCCGGCGATTGCGGGGTTGGAGCGGTTCGCGGGGAGCTGGTATGAGACGGGGCGGTGGCCGCACGAGGCGGTCGATTTCAGCGGGCAGCGGGTGGGGGTGATCGGGACGGGGTCGTCGGCGATCCAGTCGATCCCGATAATCGCGGAGCAGGCGGTAAAGTTGACGGTCTTTCAGCGGACGCCGAACTACTCCGTGCCGGCGCGGAATGCGCCGCTGGATCCGGAGCGGGAGCGGTGGGTGAAGGCGAACTACGCGGAGCTGCGGCGTCGGAATCGGGAGTCGCGGGTGGGGTACGTGGTTCCGGTGAGCGAGCGGCCGGCGCTGGAAGTTTCTCCCGAGGAGCGGGAGCGCGCGTTCGAGGAGCGGTGGGAGCGGGGCGGGTTGGGGTTCGGGTCGGCGTTTCCGGATTTGACGACGCGGCTGGAGGCGAACGAGACGGCGGCCGCGTTTTTCCGGGAGAAGATTCGGGGCATCGTGCGCGACCCGGCGACGGCCGAGGCGCTGATCCCGAAGGACTATCCGCTGGGGACGAAGCGGATCTGCGTCGACAGCGGGTACTACGAGACGTACAACCGGGAGAACGTGACGCTTGTCGATCTGCGCGCGGAGCCGATCGAGGAAATCACCGCGCGCGGCGTGCGCACGGCGCGCGCGGCGTGCGCACGGCGCGCGCGGAGTACGCGCTGGACAGCATCGTCTTCGCCATCGGGTTCGATGCGATGACCGGGGCGCTGCTCGGCATCGACATCCGGGGGCGGGAGGGCGTCCGCTTGCGCGATGTGTGGGCGGGCGGGCCGCGGAGCTATCTGGGGCTGGCGGTCGCGGGGTTTCCGAACCTGTTTACGATCACGGGGCCGGGGAGCCCGTCGGTACTGAGCAACATGATGGTCTCGATCGAGCAGCACGTCGACTGGGTCGCCGATTGCCTTGAGTATTTGCAAGAGCGAGGACTGGGCGTGATCGAGGCGACGGCGGAGGAGGAGGAGGGCTGGGTGCAGCACGCGGACGAGGTGGCGAACGGCACGCTCTTTCCGCTGGCGAAGTCGTGGTACACCGGGGCGAACATCGCCGGCAAGCCGTTCGGGTTCATGCCGTATGTGGGTGGGGTCGGCGCGTATCGGGCGATCTGCGACGACGTCGCCAGCAAGGGGTACGCCGGGTTCAAGATGAAGTGAGCGGAAGCGCCCAGGATCAGGCGCCGACCTGAACCCGGGGGCGAAGCATCTTGGCGCCGACGGACGGACGCGGCCTGCGGCCGGGATGCTTTGCTCCGCTCAGCATGACACCGGGTGTTCGTGCGGACCGAAGCGGCGGGCCGTTGACCCCTCTTGTGCCCTTTTGGCGGCCCCCATACAATCCCGAGAAGCTTTGGAGCCCCTTGTCGGACGACGCGAAGATGCGTGCGGTCGCCTGTCCGTAGGTCGGGCCGCGCGGGCTCCGGGACGAATTCACTCGCGATCAGGGGAGGTTCGGCGGCGGGCGCATCGGGGAGCGCATCCGCGAGCGTCATGAGTCGTAAACGATTACGTCGGTCGTGCGGCGAGAATGAAGGGGAGCAAGCCATGATCGGGCAGAACAGGATCTACCGGCGCAATTTGCTGAAGGCGGCCTCGGGCGGGGCGGCGGGGTTGCTGGCGGCGCGGGCCGGCGCAGCGCGGGCGCAGGAGGCGACGCCGGCGACGACGACGGGCGAGACGATCCGGGTGCTGGTGGTCGGCGACCCGTTCCAGTTCGCGCTCGAGGCGGTATTGAACCAGTTCACGGAACAGACCGGCATCGCCGTCGAGATGGAGAACCTCGCCTACGACCAGCTCAACGCGCGGTTGGCGACGAGTTTCGTCAGCGGCACGCCGGACGCGGACGTGGTGACGGTCGATCAGATGTGGAACGGGACGTACAGCGACAGCGGCTGGATCGTCCCGCTGGACGATTTCATCGCCGGCGACGCGGACGTGGACATCCAGGACTTCATCCCGGAGGTGCTCTACTCGCTCAACACGTGGCGCGGCCAGATGGTGACGCTGCCGATCGCCGCGTACGGGCAGGGGGTCGTCTACCGGACGGACGTCTTCGAGGCGAACGGGCTCGAAGCGCCGCCGACCGACGCGGAGAACGCGGCAGGGTGGACCTGGGAGCGGTACCGGGAGATCGCCGAGGGTCTCAACGGGACGGACTTCGAGGGGACGAGCCTGTTCGGCACCGTGGTCTGCGGGGCGCAGCCGGTGCCGATCGTGCATATGTACACCCAGCTCGCCGCGAGCTTCGGGGCGCGCTGGTTCCAGAGCTTCCCGGGGACGACGCCGTGGGACTTCACGCCGACGATCAATTCGGCGGAGAACGCCGAGGCGCTGGCGTTCTACCGGTTGCTGTACGAGCTGTCGCCGCCGGAGGCGATCAACTACGTCTGGTTCGACGCCGGCACGCGGTTCTCGCAGGGCGACATCGGCATGTTCTACTGGTGGACGCCCTACTTCTACCTGACCAAGAGCGACGGCTACATGACCGGCACGCCATCGGTGGTGCAGGATGTGCTCGGCTACGGGGTGCTGCCGAAGGTGAGCGACGACGCCGAGCAGACGGTCAGCCTGGGCGGGTGGAGTCTCGGCATCCCGAGCACATCGGCCAAGCAGGACGCGGCGTGGCAATTCATCAAGTGGGCGACCGGGGCCGAGGCGCAGAAGCAGATGGCGTTGGTCCCCGATTTCAACTACTCGTTCAGCGACTTCTCCCGCGTCTCGCTGTACGAGGATCCGGAGCTGCAGGAGATCTACCCGTACCTCGGCATCCAGTTGCCGATCATGCAGCAGGGGAACGGCAAGGCGGTGCGCCCGCCGGCTCCGGGCTACACGACGCTGGAAGGGGTGTACGGGTTGCAGCTCAACCAGGCGTTGAGCGGGGCGATGTCGCCGGAGGACGCGCTGGCCCAGACGGAGACGCTGTGGCAGAACATTCTGGCCGGGCTGCTGCTGGTCCCGTACTCCGGCGAGAGCTACGAGGACACGGTGGAGAACACGCAGGCGCTGATGGACCGGCTGGCGGGGGGCTGATGCGAGGCTAGCCCTCACCTCCAGCCCCCTCTCCCGTGGGACACGGGAGAGGGGGCTTTCCTGAAATTGTGCCCCGGTCTGAGGGTTCCTGGTCTGTGATGGGGCCGGAGGGGATTTTCCGGTTGTGAAGGCTTTCTTGCCGGCGGGGTTGCGGGGGCGGCGCGCGCTGCCGTATCTGCTGATCCTGCCGTCGGTGATTGCGCTGGTGTCGCTGATCGTCTATCCGCTCTTTTTTTCGCTGACGAACAGCTTCTATCTCTGGAATTTGCAGACGAGCCCGGCGCCGGTGATGTTCGTCGGGTGGCAGAACTACCGGTCGGTTTTCACCGTGACGCCGTTTCTGGACGCGCTGCGGAATACGGTGCTGCTCTCGTTTGGGGGGACGTTCGTCCAGTTCTGGTTCGGGCTGGGGATCGCGCTGCTGCTCAACTCGCAGCTGAAGGGGATGTCGGCGGCGCGGGTGCTGCTGATCCTGCCGACGACGATCGCGCCGATCGTGGTCGGGTTTTTGTTCCGGTACATGTACTACGAGGGGAGCGGGCTGATCTCGTGGCTGCTGGCGAGCGCGGGGTTTCCCGTGCCGGCGGTGGGGTTGCTGGGGAGCGCGAACACGGCGCTGGCGGCCATTGCCCTGGCGGACATCTGGCAGTGGACGCCGTTTTTCGCCATCGTGCTGTATGCCGGGTTGCTGGCGATCCCGGACGACATCGTCGAGGCGGCGCGGGTGGACGGGGCGGGGGGGTGGCAGCTCTTCTGGCGGATCACCTTTCCGCTGATGTGGCGGACGGCCGTCGTGGTCATCATGATCCGCTTCATGCAGTTGTTCAACATGTTTGACCTGGTGCTGGTGCTGACGCGGGGCGGGCCGGGCACGGCGTCGCGCACGCTCTCGTACAACCTCTACCTGGAGGGGCTGGCCAACTACAACATCGGGGTGGCGGCGGCGATGACGTGGGTGATCGTGATTCTGGTGACGATCATCGTGAACCTGTACATCCTGGTGGCGTTCCGGAACGTGGAGTGGTAGCGGCGATGCGGATGTCGACGCCACGAAAAGCGCTGGTCTGGCTGGCGATGGGGCTGGTGCTCGTCTTTTTCCTGGGGCCGATCCTGTGGTTCCTGGCGCTGGCGCTGCGGCCGCCGGAGACGGCGTTCGCCAATCCGCCGCAGTTCTTGTTCCGGCCGCAGCTCGACGCCTTCGTCTACACCCTGGTCAATCCGGGAACGAACGCGCGGCAGCTTCTGAACAGCATCATCGTGGCGGGGGGCGCGACGCTGCTGAACATCCCCTTCGCGCTGCCGGCGGCCTACGCCCTCTCGCGGTTCCGCATCCCCGGCAAGAAGCAGATCATGCTCTGGTACATCGGGCTGCTGATGGCGCCGCCGGTGGTCTTTCTGATCCCGTACTTCATCTTCATGTCGCGGCTGCGGCTGAACGGCACCTACATCGCCATGATCGTGATGTTGCAGACGCTGACGATCCCGTTCTCGGTCTGGCTGCTGAAGGGGTTCTTCGACGACGTGCCGTTCGAGCTGGAGGAGGCGGCGCAGGTGGACGGGGCGCGCTGGCAGCAGGCGCTGCGCACGATCACGTTTCCGCTGGCGTTGCCAGGGATCATCGTGACGTCGATGTTCGCCTTCGTCTTCAGTTGGAACAACGCCATCTTCCCGCTGGTGCTGAGCAACCAGGCGACGGCGACGCTGCCGATCGGGGCGATGAGCTACATCGCCACGGCGGGGGCGACGTGGAACTACATCGCGGCGACGGCGATCGTGGCGATGATCCCGCCGATGTTCATTTTTCTGGTGCTGGGGCGGTACATCGTGCGCGGGTTGACGTTCGGGGCGGTGAAGGGGTGAGGCGGGAGGCGGGAGGCGGGAGGCGGGAGGGGACGTGATGGAGCGGGTTGGGTTCGGGGTGATCGGGGCGGGGTTGTTCGGGGAGAACCACGCGCTGGTCTACAGCCGATTGCCGGGGGTGGAGCTGGTGGCGGTGTGCGACCAGCACGAGGCGCGGGCACGGGAGGTCGCGGAGCGGTATGGGGCGCGGGCGCACTACGCCGACTATGAGAAGGTGCTGGCGGACCCTGAGATCGAGGCCGTTTCGATCGCGACGCCGGATTTCGCGCACGCGGAGATCGCGCTGGCGGCGGCAAAGGCGGGGAAGCACATTCTGTGCGAGAAACCGTTGGCGACGACGGTGGAGGAGGCGCAGGCGATCGTGGACGCCGCGGCGCAGGCCGGGGTGACGCTAATGGTCGATTTCCACAACCGGGTGAATCCGCCGTTCGTGGCGGCGCGGGAGCAGGTGCGCAGCGGGGCGATCGGGACGCCGGCGTACGGGTACGCGCGGCTGAGCAACACGACGTTCGTGCCGCTGGAGATGCTGAGCTGGGCGAACCGGACATCGGCGCTCTACTTCCTGGGCAGCCACGCGGTCGACATCATGCGCTTCATCCTGGACGACACGATCGTGCGGGTGCAGGCGGTCTCCCGGTCGGGCATCCTGCACGGGATGGGCGTGGATGCGCCCGACTTTCACGTCGCCATCGCCGAGTTCGCGCGGGGGGCGGTGGTGACGTTCGAGCACGCCTGGATCTTGCCGCAGAGCCAGCCGATGGTCTACGACTTCAAGGTGGAGCTGCTGGGGAGCGAGGGGGCGATGTACCTGAATCCGTCGCACCATGGGGCGGTCGAGCTGCACACGGGTGGGCGGCTCAACTACGGGGACGTGCTGGGGGTAACGCCGACAAGCGATCTGCGCGTCGGGGGGTTCGTGCTGGAAGCGATCGCCCGCTTTGCCGACGCGGTGCTGCACGGCCGGCCGGTGCTGGCGACGGGAGAAGATGGGCTGGAGGCGACGCGGATTGTCGCCGCGATTGAGCGATCAGCGGAGACGGGGCAGCCGGTCGAGGTGTAGCCCGCGCGGGCGGACGTCGAATGGCGGCTGGCGCGATCTGCGGCGAAAGTCGCGATCCATTACGATACGTTCCACGCTGCATCCGACTCGGGCGATATCGGCATCGGGCGAGGTCCGGCCATGGCCGGAAGCCGCGGCGGTCAACAAGTGAAAGGGCCCATCGTCGAACCACCGGCGATGCTCTCGGCGCCGGGGATCCATCCGGCGGCGGGGGACGGCTCCGAGTTTCAGGCGATGGCGTCGGCCTTCGACGTTTCGGATGCGCTCGGGGCTCCGAGGGCCGGCCGAGACGCTGCATCCGCTGTCGCCGGGGGGAATGCGCCTCCAGCCTCGACGTCGCTCGGGGTGTGGAAGGCGGCCTGGCCCTTCTTTCTGTCGGCGTTGCCGGCGCTGGTGACGCTGATCGCGCTGTCGCTGCGGCTCTTTCCGTGGCTCGAGCCCGTGCCGCCGCCGGACGTGCGCAGCGTGACGATCACCGATCTGGCGTTCGCGGCATCCGTGGTGAGCAAGGTGGACAATCTGCGCTGACGGCCGAACGCAACGGCGGGCGGTGATGCGCGGCTAGCGGCTGTTCGGGTAGGCGAAGCCGATCGGGGCGCGCCTGGGTTCCGGTTGCTCGGGGCATGTGGCCGAGAGGCACTGCAGGACGAACGCGGCGCGACGATGCTCCGGCGAGAGGGCGGCGCGGTCGACGACGAGGCCGATGCGCTGAAGGCGAACAACGGCGCCATAGAGGGATTCGGCTTCGGAGATGAGCTTGGCGTCCATGGCGGCCTCCTGAGGGGGAATCTGCGTCGTCGATGCCATGGACACACCGTAATTCGGCGCGCTGGCTGGGGCTGCCAAGCGCAAAACTGGATGCCTGTCAATTGGGGAACAACGGAACTGGCGGCGCGGCACGCGAATTGCTACTGTCGATACGAACATATGATCGCATCTGTCGATCGGAAGGAGACCACGTGATGGGTGTGAACGAGCTGCGCCGCAGTCCGATGATGAGCCATCTGCTCGAGGCGTTGGATCGGGGCGAGGACATCGGGCATTACGGCCGGTTGGCGTTCGCCATGATCGGGCATCGGTTCCTGGAGCGGGATGAGCTGGTGGCGTGGCTAACCAAGGACCGCGACTGCGACGAGCAGAAGGCGAAGGCGTTGGTGCAGCAGGTGGAATCGCGGGAGTACAACCCGCCGGGGCGAGAGCGGATTCTGGAGTGGCAGGCGCAGCAAGAGTTTCCGATCTGCCCGACGCCGGAGGATCCGAACGCTTGCAACCCGTACCGGGAGCTCGAGATGCCGGAGGAGGTGCTGGAGGACATCGAGGAGTATCGGGAGCAGCAGTTCGAGGCGGTGGAGGCGGCGACGCGGTAGCGTCTGGAGCGAAGCGAGGCGTCTCGGCGCAACGAGTCGTCCGTCATGGGGCCGAGATTCTTCGCTGACGCTCAGAATGACACGGTGCGGCGGAGGGCGGCCTCGTTCATTTGGCCGAGATGACTCGCTTCGCTCGGAATGACACGGGGTTTGGGGCGGCGGTCACTCTGTGACTGGCCGCGGCCTACTGGAGCGATGGTCGGCGCGGCGGGGCGATGGCCGTCATGCGTGGTTGGCCGCAGGCTGACAACCGGCGCTCTGGCAACGAGGTTGTGGCCCTGCGGGCCACGGGCGATGCGGGCATCGCCCCTCCACGCGCCGCGGGGTTGGGGGCGATCGCTATCCGGCGGTCGTGCTGGCTTGCTTGCGGTACCAGGGGAGCTCGCCGGTGGTTTCGATGGCGGCGTGGTCGACGCCGGTCCAGAATTCGACGACGGCTTGCTCGGCGGCGGCTTTGGCGCGGGAGGGGTCGCCGTCGTAGAGGTGTGTGGTCCACTCGCGGCCGATGTGGACGTGTTTCACTTCGTCGGCCCAGTCGAAGTCCTGGAACCGGGTCATGAGGGGGTGCTGCGCTTCGTCGCGGCAGAACTCGTACTCGCCGCGCTTGCCGGTGCGGCGCATGGCGTTCTGCTCGATGCCGAGGAGCCAGGCGTACTGGGCGGCGGGGACGTTGTCAGCGTTGAGGTCGTAGTCGCCGGTGAACTGGGGGTAGCGCATCCAGTCGATGCCTTCGGCTTCGAGGGCGGCCTGGCCCATGAGGGCGTGGCGCATCTCGTCCCACTCGTGGCGGGCGAGGTCGTGGGTGAACTCCCAGGGCTGGTCGCGGTAATGCCAGATGACGGCGGCGACGAGCTCGGCGACGACCATCTCCTCCTGGCGGGTGCGCATCATGTGGACGAGGCGGCGGCGGACGTCGTCGCCGGGCTCGCCCTGGTCTTCGGGGGCGCCGACGCGGAAGAGGGAGGTTTCCGCGGGCATCCGCTCGTCGCGGATGGCTTTGGCCGGGAGGGAGAGGGCGGCGGTGGAGCGCCAGCGGCGACCGGCGCTCGCGGCCGCTCCCGGCTCCTGGCCGCTGATGCCGCCGGCTGCGGCGAGGTAGGCGCGAATGCGCTCCGCGAACTCAGCGACGTCGGGCCGCTTGCCGCGGTCGTCGACGAGGAGGCGAACGGCGCGCTGGCCCCAGGCGACCTGCTCTTCGAGGTCGGCGATGGTCTGGCGCAGGATGCGGATGGTTGGGTAGTCGACGATCGCCTGAGTCGTGCGGGCGTAGTCGCGCTCGGCTTCGAGGAGGGCGGGCTTGACGATCTCGTAGAGGCCGACCAGGAGCTCTTCGTCGGTGGCGGCGTGGAGAAGCTCA
This sequence comes from uncultured Chloroflexota bacterium, assembly GCA_937870845.1. Taxonomy (GTDB): domain Bacteria; phylum Chloroflexota; class Chloroflexia; order Thermomicrobiales; family UBA6265; genus JACCXM01. The sequence continues at coordinate 15,729 of CALMZR010000367.1, read as the reverse complement.
TCGAGGAGGAGGGTGAGACGCTGGTCGGGGTCGCGGGAGACGACCCCAGAGTTCTGGCGCAGATCGAGGATGCGCTCGCGGAGGGCGGCGACGGCGTCGGCGTCTTCGTAGAGATGGCGACCGAGGGCGGCCTTCAGCTCCCAGAGGGAGCGGAGGACGACGTGAGCCGATTCGAGGTAGACGAGCTTGCGGTGGACGAGCTCGATGCGGCGGAGGAAGGCGGCGGCTTCTTCGACGCCCACGTCTCCGACACGATAAGGATCAGCGATGCCGGCGTAGTGGAGGCCGAGGTCGCGGGGTAGGGGGCTGGATTGCGATGGGTGGCGCTTGCCGTTGCTGGCCGTCACTGTGGGTGGCTCCCTTTCTGTTCGCTTACACGAATTGCGCGTTGATGGCGGGAGGGGACAGCGGATTTGCACGCCGTCCCCGACCCTGGGGGGCCGGCGGTTCGGCGGCCCGGCGTTGTCGGCCCGCGGCCGACGGGCGCGGCAAGCAGCGCCCCTATGGGCGGGTGGCAGCGTGGGCGTCGCCGCGCAGCAGGCGGGTTCCTATTCCGCCATCGCTTCTTCCCAGGCGGCTTGCAGGTCGGCGGCTTGCTGCTCGGGGGTCTTGTCGCCGGCGAGGATGGCCTGGAAGCCGTTGAGCATGACATCGTTGAACTCGGCCGGGGCGAGGACATCGATGTTGTAGCCGAGCTGAATCTCGTCGCGGGCAGCCTGGTCGAGGACTTCCAGCACCGAGCGCAGGAGCGGCGAGACGTCGAGGGTTTCGGTGTCGAGCTGGACGGGGATGGGGGTGTCGCCTTGCTCGGCCCAGATCTTCGCCGCCTCCGGGGAGATGAGGAAGTCGAGGAACTCGCCGGCGAGCTCCTGGTGCACACTCTGGCTGGAGATCATCCAGGCGGAGCCGAGACCGCTGTCCCAGAAGCGGCCCTGGCCGCCTTCCAGCGCCGGGAAGGGAACGTACTCGAGGTTGGCGTCCGGCATCTGCTCGGTGAGGTCGGGGATGAGCCAGCTGCCGGTGGGGTGGAGGACCGCCTCGCCGTTGAAGAAGAGGGCGTTGCCGTCGTCGTAGGTGAGGGCGTTGACGTCTTCGGAGAAGCAGCCGGCGTCGCGCAGGTCGACGAAGTAGTTCTGGATGGCCTGAACCTGCTCGGGCGTGTCCCAGCTCCCTTCGTTGTCGAAGAGGAGGGCGCGCATCGCGTCGGGGCCGATCATGTTGTTGCTGGTGTAGGTGAACTGGTGGAAGGCGGACCAGCCGGGGTTGTTGCTGAAGGCGAGCGGGATGTAGCCGGCTTCGCGGGCTTCGCCGCAGAAGGCGATCATCGCGTCGATCGTCTCCGGGGTTTCCCAGCCGTTTTCGTCCATGATGTCCTTGTTGACGTACATGCCGATGAGGTCGATCTCGAGGGGGAGGGCGTAGAGCTCGCCGTCGATCTCGGCCTGCTCGAGGGCGGCCGCGGCGACGCGGTCGGTCCAGCCGTACTGCTCGGCCATTTCTTCCAGGGAGGTGATGAGACCGGCGTCGGCGAGGACGCCGGAGTAGGCCGGGCCGGTGCCGTAGTAGACGGCGTCGGGGCCGGTTCCGGAGGCGAGGGCGGTGTTGACGGTTTGTTGCATCTGCTGGAAGTCGATGACCTCGCGCACGATGTCCACGTCCGGGTGCTGCTCCATGAACATGGCGTAGAGCTGGTCGACGACCTCGCTGTCGGGGCCGGTGAACTGGTCCCAGACGCGGAACTCGACCGGCTCCTGGGCGGCGGCGAGGCGGGGGATGGCGGCCGGGGCGAGGAGCAGCACGGCGAGCAGGGACGAGACGAACGCGAGTCGTGGATGCCTCATCGAATCCTTCCTCCTTTAGCGTCGGGGACGGAGATTTCGGGCTATGCCTTCTTTGGTTGAAGCTTGGGCGAGAGTGTATCGGGCGGAGCGGGGGTTGGCATTGGCCAGATGGACTATCGGTTTGTCAAAAACGCTTATTGCGAGGGGTCTGGTTGCCGACTCGCAGTCGGCGCGCGGCCCCGGAGCGGCGACGAGCCGGCGCGTGCGGGCGTCGCCGTGGAGCAAGCGGCATTCCGCGGCGCTGAGATTCCTCGCTTCGCTCTGAATGACACCGAACGCTCTATAGACGGGGGACTCATTGGTCCCGGTAGGCGCCGGGGGGGAGGTCGACGAGGCGCTTGAAGGTCTTGGAGAAGTGGTGCTCGTCGGCGAAGCCGCAGGCGGCGGCGATGTCGCGCAGGGGGAGATCGGTGGTTGTCAACATCGACTGAGCGTGCTCGATGCGCAGGCGCAGCAGGTATTGGTGTGGGGAGAGGCCGAAGCGGCGGCGGAAGACGGCGCTGAAGCGGGAGGGGGAGAGGTTGGCGCGGCGGGCCATTTGCGCGACGGTGAGGGGTTCGCTGATGTTGAAGGAGAGGTAGGCGGGGACCCAGCTCAAGGAGTGGGCGCCGCGAGCGGCGGCGTCGGGGAGGCGGCCGTACTGGCGGAAGAGGGAGAGGACGAGGGTCGTGGCCTGGTGGTCGGCTTCGAGGCGGCTCAGGACGTCGCCGCTCTGCCAGGCTTCGACGGCCTTGAGGAGGGTGGTGCGGAACTGGACGGGGTTGATGGGGGAGAGCCGGATGGGGATGTCGATCCAGTCGAGGTCGGCCAGACGGGGCTGAACGAGGTGGGCGTGGGGGGAGAGGCTGACCTGACCGCCCTGGGTAGGAAAGCCCTCCGCGCGGCGGGGGTTGAAGAAGACGTCGAGGTGGAGGTAGGGGGTGATGGTGTCGGTGCGGCCGCGCAGGGTGTGGAGGGTATCGGGCTGGATGAGGCAGAGGTCGCCGTCGGAGAGAAGGAGTCGCTCGCCCTCGACGTCGACTTCGCATTCGCCTTCCTGCACGTAAAGGAGGAGGTAGTCGAGGAGGCGGCGGGGCGGGGTGAACCAGGGTTTGCGGATGGCGAAGTCGGCTTCGCGGATGTACGGGGCCACGGGGGCTGGGAGCATGGGCGTCGACCTCGTCGCTGAGCGTCGGGTCGCGCGGAAAGCGGCCCGCAGACCGTGTCATTCTGAGCGTTCGCGAAGGATCTCGCCTTTCTGATACGCCACTCATGCTGGGCCGAGATGCTTCGCTTCGCTCAGCATGACACCGTTTGTCGCGCATCCGGCGAATGCGGCATGGCGCATTGGCATCCGTGCATCGATCTTGCTTCGAAGGCCGCGGTGAAAGGGGGACCGGGGGGCTTGAATTACACCACATGGTATCTGGTCGTTGGGCTCGTCTTCATCCTGATGGCGTTGAGTGGGACGGTGTTGCGGCGGCTGCCGCTGTCGACGTCGATGCTGTACCTGGGGGCGGGGGCGTTGATCGGGCCATTGGGGCTCGATCTGGCGGTGTTCGATCCGGCCGAGGAAGCGGGGGTCGTGGAGCGGATCGCCGAGGCAGCGGTGATCGTCTCGCTCTTCACGGCGGGGTTGAAGCTGCGCGTGCCGCTGCGCGATCCGTTGTGGCGATTGCCGGTGGTGCTGGCGTCGGGATCGATGGCGATCACGGTGGGGTTGATCGCCCTGGTTGGCGTCGTGGCGCTGGGGTTGCCGCTGGGCGCGGCGATCCTGCTGGGGGCGGTGCTGGCCCCGACCGACCCGGTGCTGGCCTCGGACGTCCAAGTGACGGGGCCGCGGGATCGGGACCGGCTGCGCTTCACGCTGACAGGCGAGGCCGGTCTCAACGACGGGACGGCGTTTCCGTTCGTGATGCTCGGGTTGGGGTTGCTCGGCATTCATGAGATCGGGGAGCTCGGGTGGCGGTGGGTCGTCGTCGACGTGCTGTGGGCGATTCCGGGCGGGTTGGCGGTGGGGTGGTTGCTGGGGACGGCCACGGGCAAGGTAATCCTCTTCCTGCGACGGGAACACAAGGAGACGGTCGGGCTCGACGATTTCCTGGCGTTGGGGTTGATCGCGCTGTCGTACGGGGCGGCTCTGCTGCTGCACACGTACGGATTTCTGGCGGTGTTTGCGGCTGGATTGGCGCTGAGGAAGATCGAGGAGCGGGCGGTCGGAGCCGACAGGGCGCCGGAGGAGGTGGTGGAGGCGGCCGGGAGCAAGGAAGATCTTGCCACCGATCCGGAGGCGGCGCCGGCCTACATGGCGCAGTCGGTGCTGGGGTTCAGCGAGCAACTAGAGCGGATCGGCGAGGTGGCGGTGATGCTGATGGTGGGTGCGATGGTCTCGACGGTCGCCATCCCGGCGGCGGCGTTCTGGTTCGTGCCGCTGCTGCTGCTCGTGATTCGGCCGATCGCGGCGGGGATCGGAATGACGGGGTCGGCAACCACGCCGCAGCAGAAGGCGTTTATCGCCTGGTTCGGCATCCGCGGCATCGGCTCGATCTACTACCTGATGTACGCCATCGAGCAGGGTCTGGCGGAGCGGACGGCGAACCTGCTCATCGGCATCACGTTGGCGACCGTGGCGGCGTCGGTGATCGTGCATGGGGCATCGGTCACGCCGTTGATGCGCCGCTACGCGAGGGATGCGTCGGCACGCGACAGCCCCCCGGTTGGCTGAACCGGGGGGCTGTCGCTGCGAGCGGGTCAACCACGGGGAAGGGAGAGGGGTCGGGGTTGTGGTTGAGCCGTTCGTCCGGACTGGCGCCCGCTCCACCACGGGCGGCCTTTGGTCGGGAGTCGTCAGTCGTCAGTCGTCAGTCGGGGCTTGGCGCCTGATCTGGCACATCGCTCGGTTGCATGAGGCGCCTGGGCCCGTCCCGACGACTGACGACTGACGACTCGCCGCTCAGACGCGCACCGCGAGGAGCCGCGACAGCAATCGGAGTCTGCCAATCCGGTAGCGAGGGCGGACCATGGATGGCGCAGAGTGCGCCATGGGCGGCCGAGCTGCCGGGGAAATGCGGATGGCCCAGGTCCGGCGGAGACCCATCAGGCCGCGGCTTTCGCGGCGGTATCTCTCGGCGGCGGCGAGCAGATGCTGCCGTTCGCGTTCGCGGGCGTTCTGCCAGGTGGTGGGGTGCGGGATCATGAGCTCCTCCTGCGCCGGCTGGCGGCTGGCTGGCCCCGCCGCTGTCGTTCGGCGTGCGATCACTTTGCGCCGCGTTGACGCTGGCGAACATGAGCAATGCACGCGGTCGGGTCACGCATTGGCAAGTGCGTGGTTTGCGTGGGCGTCACGTCATCCCTAGAATCGGCACTGGCCGGCATGCGACCGTGTGCCGAATGGCCGGGCGGATGACACAGGCGCGTCGATGGTTGGCGACCCGCAATTCGAGACGACCCCCTTCGGCGATCTGCTCCGCAAGCACCGCATCGCGGCGAACCTGACTCAGGAGGCGCTGGCCGAACGCGCCGGGCTGAGCACGCGCGGCATCAGCGATCTGGAGCGCGGCGCCCGCACGCATCCCTACCGGGAAACCCTCGGCATGCTCGTGTCGGCGCTGGCGCTGAGCGGCGCCGAGCGAGCGGCCTTCGTGCGGGCCGCGCAGCGCCCCGGCCGGCCGAACGCCGCCATACGCGAGCGCGGCGAGCGACCCCGGCTGCCAGAGCCGTTGAACCGCCTCATCGGGCGCGAGCAGGAGCTGGCCGCCGTCGGCGCGCTGTTGGGAGACGAGTCGGTGCGTCTCGTGACGATGACGGGGACAGGAGGCGTCGGCAAGACGCGGCTGGCCCTCGCGGCGGCCGCGGCGGCGAGCGGAGTCTTTGCCGACGGGGCGGTCTTTGTCGACCTGGCATCGTTGCGCGATCCGGATCGGGTTCCGGAGCGGATCGCGGCGACGCTGGGGCTCGAGGGGCAGAAGGCGACGTCGATGCTGGACGCGGTGCGCCGCTTCCTGGAGTCGCGCCGCGTGCTGCTGCTGCTGGACAACTTCGAACACCTTCTCCCCGCGGCGCCTGTCGTCAGCGACCTGCTGCGGACGTGTGCGGGCGTGAAGGCGCTGGTCACGAGCCGAGAGCCGCTCCGGTTGCATGGAGAGCGCGAGTTCGCCGTGCGCCCGTTGGCGCTCCCCGCCGCGAACGGTGCAACGCCGCCCGCGGCGTTAGCGGAGAACGCGGCGGTGCGGCTGTTCGTGGAGCGGGCCGGGGAGGCGGCGTCCGGTTTTCGGCTGGCGCCGGAGCAGGCCGCCACGGCGGCGGCGATCTGCCGCCGGCTGGATGGCCTGCCGCTGGCGATCGAGCTGGCGGCGCCGCGGGTGAAGGCGTTGCCGCTGCCGGCGCTGCTGGGGCGGCTGGAGAGCCGGTTGCCGGCGCTGGCGGACGGACCACGGGACGCGCCGGCCCGGCAGCGGACGCTGCGCGACGCGATCGCCTGGAGCTACGACCTGCTGACGCCGGAGGAGCAGAGGTTGTTCCGGCGACTGGGCGTGTTCGGCGGCGGGTGGACGCTGGAGGCGGCCGAAGCGGTCGGGGGTCGGGAGTCGGGGGTCGGAGGAACGGCCGAAGAACCCTCTTCCGACTTCCGACCTCCGACTTCCGACTCCGTCCTTGACGTGCTGGCCTCGTTGATCGACAAGAGTTTGGTGCAGGCGAGCGGCAACGGGCCGGAGCCGCGGTTCGCGATGCTGGAGACGATTCGGGAGTTCGCCGGGGAGCGGCTGCGGGCCGATGCGGCGGAGCATGATGCCGTGCATGGGGCGCACGCACGCTTTTTCCGGGAACTGGCTGCCAGCGCGCATGTGGGGCTGGTGGGGTCCGATCAGATGGCGTGGCTGGAGCGCCTCGACGCCGAGGACGCGAACGTGATGGGGGCCCTGTCGTGGACGCTCGAGCACGACGAGGCGGATGCGGGTCTGGTCTTTGCCAGTTGCCTGTGGCGCTACTGGGCGACGCGCGGCCGGTTGGGCGAGGGCCGCGACTGGCTCGAGCGCGCGCTGGGCCGGCCCGGCGCGGGAGACGCGGACGCCGGCGCGCGCGCGGATGCCCAAAATGGGCTGGGCAATTTGCTGGGGGACATCGGCGAGTATGGCGCGGCTCGTCAGCACTACGAAGAGGCGTTGGCGCTGCGCCGGTCCCTGGGCGACGACGAAGGGGTGGCGGGGACGCTGAACAACCTTGGGTTGATCTCGGCCTGGCTGGGAGAGTACGAGCGGGCGACGAGCCTGCACGGCGAGAGCCTGGAGCTGCGGCGGGCGTTGGGTGATGCGCTGGGAGAAGCGCAGTCGCTCTCCAACCTGGGCGATGTGATGACCGCCAGCGGGGATTTCGAGCGGGCCGAAGGGTTTCACCAGGCAGCGCTCACCTTGCGCGAGGCGGCGCGGGATGCGGCCGGCAGTGCGTACGCCCACTACAACCTCGGTGAGCTGGCGCGGTTGCGCGGCGACGATGCGGGCGCGGAGCGTCATCTGCGCGAGAGCGCCGGACGCTTCGGCGACCTCGGCGACCGGCTTGGCATCGCCTACGCGCAATGGAGCCTCGGCGAGCTGGCCTCGCGGCAGGGAGATCAGGGACGGGCGGCGGCGCTGCTGGGCAGCGCGCTGGAGACACGGCTGGACATGGGCGACCGGCGGGGGGTCGTCGAGTGCCTGGAAGGGATCGGGCTCATGGCCCTGCGCGATGACGCGGTTCTGACGGGGATGAGTCTGCTCGGGTTTGCGCTGCGGCAGCGGGAAGCGATGTCGTGCCCCGTGCCGCCGACTTCCCGCGCCGAGCATGAGCGGGAACTGGAGCGCACCCGTGAGCGGCAGGGAGATTCCGCGGTCGACGACCGGCCGCGGGAGCTGGAACTGACAACGTTGCAGCAGGCGCTGGCCGCCGCCCGCGACGTGCTCGATGGCGTCTCCGCGGCCGGCTCGTAGGCGCGAGGCAGCGGCTCCTCGGCCGGGCGCGCTGACTGGCCGATCGGCTACCCTCCCGAATGATCGGGTGCAGGAATCAACGGAAAGGATGTCGCAGCGTGCCGCGTTTAGTTTTGGTGCTGATCGTTTGCGGGCTCGCCGCCGTAGGCGGGCCGATCCGGATGGCCGGGGTTGCGCAGACAGCAGCCGCGGGGCCGGATCTCGCGGCGGTGACGTTGACCGAGAATGACTGCTCGTTCCTGATCCAGGTGGACGAAGATCCGCGGCCACGGCTGGGCGAGATCCGGTGTGGCTACCTCGATGTCCCGGAGGATTGGACGGCGCCGGATGGACGGCGCATCCAGATCGCGTACACGGTGCTTGAGAGCCGGAGCGACAATCCCCAGCCGGATCCAGTGGTCTACCTGGAGGGGGGGCCGGGGGGGAGCGCGTTGACCGGCATCGAGCTGCGGGCGGCCGTCTTCGACGGCATGCGCCGGGAGCGCGACATCGTGCTGTTCGACCAGCGGGGGACGCGGTTGTCGTCGCCGCTGCGGTGCGCGGCGTACAGTCTCGATCTGGCGTTCCAGGGTGGGGATGAGACCGTCGCGGTTGCCGAGGACGTGGCCAACGAGGCGGTGCTGGAGGAGGAGGCTCCGCTGCCGCCCTTCCCGGCCGAGCTCGGCGATCCCTTCGAGATCATGCAGGAGGCGCGGCGGACACAGGCCGCGGCCGCGGCCGAGTGCGCGCGCGAGATCGCGGCGACCGGGGTCGATCTGCGGCAGTACAACAGCATCGCCAGCGGCAACGACACGGTCGCCCTGGTGCGGGCGCTCGGCTACGACCGGTACAACCTGTACGGCATCTCCTACGGGACGCGGCTGGCGCTGACGATCATGCGGGAGCATCCCGAGAGCGGCCTGCGCAGCGTGGTGCTCGATTCCACGTTTCCGCCGGAGATCGCGGGGTTCGAGCAGTATCCGGCCGAGCCGCATGAGGTGGTGATCCAGGTGTTCGCCGACTGCGCGCTCGATCCGGAATGCCAGGCAGCCTACCCGAACCTGAAGGCGCGGTTCACGATGTTGCTGGACCGGCTCGCCGAGACGCCGGTGATGACGGAGGACGGCATCCCGATCACCGACCGCGACGTGATCGAGGTGATGCAGGGGCTGTCGAGCACCATCGACGCGGTCCCCTACGTGCCGCGCATGATCGCCGAGCTGGAGCAAGGCGAGAGCGACACCTTCATCGCCATCGTCAGCGGGGAGTTGAGTGGCCCTGGGGCGGTCGCGGATGGCGAAGTCGACGCGGCGCTGGCCGCGGAGGCGGCCGCGGCAACGCCGGTCGCGGCCGAGCTTTCTCCCGCCCGCCAGTTCTTGCATGAGCTTCAGCTGCGGCTGCTGCCGTTGCCGGAGGACGAGGCGGCGCGGTTGTTCGGGTTGCTGCTTCACCTGGACAAGCGGGCGGCGGACCGGGTGACGATCGTGGAGTTCATCGGGCGGGCGTTTCCCGCTCCGGAGCAGCGGGAGGCGCGGGCGGCGCTCTTCGCAGCGGTGGCGGGGATGAGCGACGCCGACGTGGAGGAGCTGTTCACCGCCCTGGAGCAGACGGTGACGCTGCTCGACTTCGTCACCCTGGGCACGTCGACGACGCAGTTCAACTCGGTCGAGTGCAACGAGGAGATCCCGTTCCAATCGTTCGACGAGACGGTCGCCGTGGCGCAGGGGCTGGAGATCCCGGAGCTGGCGGTCGGGGTGGTGGAGGGGATCGCGGGGCAGTTCGCGGCCTGCGAGGTCTGGCCGTCGGGGCGGGCCCCGGCGGTCGAGGCGGCGCGGGTGGCTAGCGACACGCCAACGTTGATCCTGGCGGGCGCCTACGATTTTCAGACGCCGGTGTCGTGGAACAAGTCGGCGTTCGTCTCGTTGCCGAACGCCTCCTACGTGCAGGTTCCGATGTCCGGGCACGGGGTGATTCTCTACTCGGCGTGCGCCGAGGAGATCGCCGAGGCGTTCATTGACGACCCGGCGCGGCTGCCCGATACGTCGTGCGTGTCGCAACTCAGGCCGGCGTGGATTCTTCCGGACGACGCAGCCGCCTGATGGACGCCCTGGTCGCCGAGGCGCTTGGCGCGGCTGTCCCGGAACCGATCGGCGAACCCGAGCTGGAAAACCGGGTGCGGGAGGCGGTCGCCGAGTCCGGGCGCACGGTGGTGGCGCTCGACGACGACCCGACGGGGGTGCAGACGGTCCACGACACGGCGGTGCTGGCCGGTTGGAGCCGGGAGGCGCTGGCGGATGAGTTGCGGCGGCCAGACCCGCTCTTTTTCGTGCTGACGAACTCGCGCAGCCTGCCCGAAGCGGGCGCGGCGGCGCTCAACCGGGAGATCGCCGGGAATCTGCTGGCCGCGAGCCGTGACACTGGCAAGCCGTTCGCGGTCGTCAGCCGCTCCGACTCGACGTTGCGCGGGCACTTTCCGGTGGAGACGGACGCGCTGGCAGGGGCGCTGGGCGGTGTGGACGGCGTGCTGCTTTGCCCCGCGTTTTTCGAAGGGGGCCGGGTCACGGCGGGGAACGTGCACTTCGTGCGGGAGGGGGAGCGGCTGGTTCCGGCGGCGGAGACGGAGTTCGCGCGGGACGCGACGTTCGGGTATCGGGCGCGGAGTCTACCGCAGTGGGTCGAGGAGAAGTCGGGCGGGAGAACCAGGGCCGGCGACGTCGCCGCGATCGCGTTGGAGGATATTCGGCGCGGTGGTCCGCGGCGGGTGGCCGATCTGCTGAGGACCGTGCGCGGCGGGCAGCCGGTGGTGGTGAACGCGTTGGAGTATTCGGACCTGTGGGTCGTCGTGCTCGGGCTGCTGCGGGCGGAAGCGGAGGGGAAGCGGTTTCTCTATCGAAGCGGAGCGTCGTTCGTGCGGGCGCGGGCGGGGATCGGGGCGCGGCCGCTGCTGACGAGGGAGGAGCTTCTGGGTCCAGGGGCGCGGACTCCGGCGCGGGGGGTAGTCGTCGTCGGGTCCCACGTCAGGCGGACGAGTGAGCAGCTCGAGGGCCTCCTGAAAGTCGATGCCGTCGTCGGGATCGAGGTCGGCGTGGCGGCATTGCTTATGGGGCAGGGCGGTTTCGAGCGGGAGACCGAGCGAGTGCGGCGGTTCGCTGACGAGGTGGCCGCTTCAGGAACGACGCCGGTGATCTTCACGTCCCGGCGTGTCGAGCGGCCAGCGGGGATGGACGAGCTGGCGGTGGCGAGGATCGTCTCGGATGCTCTGGTGAGCATTGTGCAAGGCATCGCGGCGCGGCCGGACTTCGTCATCGGCAAGGGGGGCATCACCTCCAGCGACATCGGCACGCGCGGGCTGGGGGCGGAGCGGGCCGTCGTGCTGGGGCAGGTGCGGCCGGGGGTTCCGGTGTGGCGGCTGGGGCCGGAGAGCCGATTTCCGGGGATGCCGTACGTCGTCTTTCCGGGGAACGTGGGCGATCGGGAAACGTTGGCGGGGATCGTCCAGGAGTTGACCGGAGCGGGCTGATCCGGATTGGATACAGCGAACACGTCGCCTCATTTTGCATGGGTTGAACTGGGGATTGTCGCGGCAGTTCGGGTGAGATACTGCTATAATTGACCCGATAGATCAAGCGTTTGTTCGATCTTGCCGAACCTGGGATACCGAGGAAAAGCATCATGGCAGAGGAGACGACGCGTCGCGCATCGACCCCGGAGCGGTGGCAGGCGGCGTTGGCGCGGGCGCGAAAAGAGGGCGTGGAGGTGCGGCAACTGGTCGGCTCCGGCGGCTGGATCGCGACCAGCGGCACGGATCGGCGCGCTGCCTACGAGCTGGACGTGACGGGCGGCATCGTGCATGGCTGCGCCTGCCCGGCGGCGCTGCACGACGACCCGGTTTGCAAACACCGGGCGGCGTACTGGGTGGCGCTCGGCGTGGTCAACCCGGCCCAGATCGAGGAGGTCAACCCGCTCGCGGCTTGACATCTGGCACGCTTCTTGTAGGCTGAGGCTATCTCCCCGGGACAACTTCACCGTTGCACCCGCAGTTCGGAGCAGGTGGGGATTGAAGCACCGAGATTTCAGGGACCGGGGAGCCGTCTCAGCGAGGGAGGCAGCCGATGGTCGATGTGCAGCGGGTCGAGACGTTGCCGGCCGAGAGCGTCAGCCCGGCCGTGCTGGCCGTGTTGCGGCACCTGTGCGAAGGGACGTGCCACACGTTCGGCGGGGTCCTGGAGTGGTGCGAGGCGCGCGGCGACTGCTGCCAGGCGGTCGTCTGCCCGGTTTGCGCCAAGCAGTTCGTCGTCGACGACGACGAGTTGGCCGAGCTACTGCGCTGGACGGATGACCAGGGGCAGGCGCTCGTCTGCGGCGTGCGCTGGGACTGAAACGCCGTTCGCCGAAATCGGCGCCCATGCTCTGACGGGGCGAAGCCCAAATCCCTCGTGAGTCTTCCCACGCGCCGCTCTCCGAGCGGCGAACCGCCCGGTTCAACGGGCTCCTTCGACTCATCGACCTCTTTCCACGGGGCACATGACGCGCGGGTTGGGGAGTCTCCTGTTCTTCCCTCGATCCGTGGCGCCAACTGTGCGAACCACCTTCTGCGGACGCTGCCTGGCGGCGTGCATTACGTCCTGAACGTCACAAGGAGCACGGAGGAGCGGCATGAGCATGGATCGAACGTTGGATCGCCGCGCGGTAGCGGCCATGGTGGGGGCATTGGTCGCCGTGCCAGGCATCGCACTGGTCGCGGCGCCGGCCGGGATCGCGCAGGAGGCGAGCCCCGAAGCGAGCCCGGAAGGCAGCCCGCAGGCCAGCCCTGAAGCGAGCCCGGGCGCGAGCCCCGTGGCCGGCGAGCAGGTTGAGATCGTCTCGTACGACATCTACTTCGAGCCGAAGGAGGTCACGATTCCGGCCGATACGGACGTGACGATCGTGCTGCCCAACGAGGGCGTGACGCTGCACAATTTCTCGATCGACGACAACAAGAACGAGGATCTGCCGTTCGAACCGATCGACATCGACATCGATCCCGGCGCCACCGAGCAGGTCGCCATCAACGCTCCGGCCGGGGAGTACTACTTCTACTGCAACGTTCCCGGGCACGAGGCGGCGGGGATGTGGGGTACGCTGACCGTCGAATAGCGAAGGCGGCGAAGACCAGGAGACCCGTTGTCGAAACGCCTCGTCGTCACCGTGCTGGGGGCGGCGCTCCTCGTGGTCCGGGCAGTGGCCTGGCTCCTCGAGCAGCGCCGCTCCCCGTCGGCCTGTCCTTACAGCCAGCGGATCTTCTTGGATTTGCCGCGGCCGTTCATGCGGCGCGAGGCGTTGTGCGACATCCTCAAGCCGTCTCCGGGCGAGCGATTGCTCGAAGTTGGGCCGGGAACGGGGTACTACAGCGGGCATGTCGCGCGCGAACTGGCTCCTGGCGGCTCGTTGACGGTGCTCGATCTCCAGCCTGCCATGCTCGATGAGTTGATGCGGCGGGCCGCCGCCGACGGGATCGCCAATATCTCCCCTGTCTGCGGAGACGCGCAGGCGCTGCCGTTTCCGGACGCGACGTTCGACGCGGCGTTTCTGGTCGCGACGCTGGGCGAGGTTCCCGACAAGCCGCGGGCGCTGGGCGAGCTGCGCCGCGTCGTGAAGCCAGGCGGGAGGCTGGTGGTGGGTGAGGGGCAACCGGACCCGCATCACGTGCGGAGCGACGACCTGCGGAAGCTGGCCGAAGCCGCCGGGTTTCGGGCGGCCGAGCGCGTCGGGGGACGACTCGGCTACTTCGCCCGGTTTGTGAACGAGGGTGATGAGGTGATAGGGTGATGGGGTGAGAGGCCAAATGAATGACGACCTGGCTTTGCCCACGGCGAGGACGCGGCGGAACGTGAGGCGCGAGCGATGAACTGGAACTCTCCCAACTCCCGATCCCCAAATCACCACGACATCCGTTACTGGAGGCCGCGTCCATGCGCTACCGCCGTTTGAGCTATCGCTACGCGCTCGTCCTGACGCCCAATCGGGATCGAACGTGGGACAGCGCTCGCGTGCCCGAGACAGGCGGTGTTTGCTTCGCGCAGACGCATTGGCGGCCGCCGGCGGACGTCTGCGAGTCGGAGAGCGCGATCGAGGTGACGGTCGATCTGGCCGGGGTCGACCAGGACGAGCTGGACGTGGTCCTCTATGAAGACGCGTTGATCGTCGAGGGCCGGCGCCGGCTGACGACCTCGCCGAGTGGCGTTTACCACCTGGCGGAAATCCGGCAGGGGCCGTTCCGGCTCGAACTGGGATTACCGGTGGCGTTCGATCTCGACCGCGTCGACGCGCGCTACGACCAGGGTCTGCTGCGCATCACCATGCCAAAGCGTCAGCGCAACGCCGCTCCGCGACCGTGAGGATACTGCCGTGCAGGACGAGACTGAACCAACTACCGAGATGAAACCGGAACAGGAAGCGAGACCGGACCAGGCACAGCCGCCTGGCGACGTGGCGGCCGCGCAAGCGCAGAACGCCGAAACCGGCGAGCAGCCTCAGCATCCTGATGCCGCGCCGGAGGGAGCCTTCGACGGCGGCGAAGGTCTGGAAATTCCCGATGCCTTGCCGGTCCTGCCGCTGCGGGGCGGGATGGTCGTCTTCCCCCTGGCGGTCGTGCCGCTCAGCGTCGGATTGCCACGCTCGGTGCGGATGGTCGACGACGTGATGCGCGGCAACCGCATGTTGGCGCTCGTGGCGCAGCGCGACGAGGAGACGGAGCAGGCGGGACCGGACGACCTGCACCGCATCGGCACGGCGGCGCTGATTCACCAATTGATGCGGGCGCCGGACGGGACGGTGCGGCTGATCGTGCAGGGGCTGGAGCGGATCCGGCTGCTCGAGTTCATCAGCACCGAGCCGTATCTGGTGGCGCGGGTCGCGCCGGCGCCGGATCGGAGCGCGACCGGGGTCGAGGTCGACGGGTTGCGGCGGGCGGCGCTCGATCTCTTCCGGCGGCTGGTGGCGCTGATCCCGGAGGTCCCGGACGAGGTCGCCGCGGCGGCGGAGACGATCGCCGAGTCGAGGCAGGTGGCCTACCTGATCGCCTCCACCGGGTTGATCGATGCCGAGGCGCGGCAGGAGATCCTGGAGCTCGACTCGGTCGAGGCGAAGCTGCGGCGGCTGATCGAGCTGTTGCAGCGAGAAGAATCGGTGCGCGAGCTGGGGCAGCGCATCGCCTCCGAGACGCAAGGGCGGATGAGCAAGCAGCAGCGCGAGTACTTTCTGCGCGAGCAGCTCCGCTCCATCCAGCAGGAGCTGGGCGAAGGGGGCGACGCCGACCCCGAAACTGCCGAACTACGGCAACGGATCGCGGAGGCGAATCTACCGCCGGAGGCGCGCAAGGAGGCGGATCGGGAGCTGGACCGCCTCTCCTCCATCCCGCAGGCTTCGCCCGAGCACGGCATCATCCGCACGTACCTCGACTGGATCGCCAGCCTGCCGTGGGACGATCTGTCCGGCGGCGAGATCGACATCGCCAAGGCGCGGCAGGTCCTCGATGAGGACCACTACGATCTGGAGAAGATCAAGGACCGCATTCTCGAATACCTGGCGGTGCGCAAGCTGCGCGAGGAGCGGGAGGCGGCGCAGCGGGAAGACGAGGTCATCCCTGCCAATGTCGGCGTCGATGTAGAGGGCGAGGGAGAGATCGTTCCTGACCCCCAGCCGAACGTCAGATCCGAGACGCCGACCGACCGCGCGGCGCGGGAGCCGATTCTGCTCTTCGTGGGGCCGCCGGGCGTGGGCAAGACGAGCCTGGGGCAATCGATCGCCCGCTCGCTCGACCGCGAGTTCGTGCGGCTGAGCCTGGGCGGGGTCCACGACGAATCGGAGATCCGCGGTCACCGGCGGACGTACATCGGCGCCCTGCCCGGGCGCATCATCCAGGCGCTGCGGCGGGGCGAGACGCGCGATCCGGTCTTCATGCTGGACGAGATCGACAAGGTCGGCTC
>CALMZR010000366.1 GCA_937870845.1 uncultured Chloroflexota bacterium | reverse complement strand
ACTCTGCTCGGCGACGTTATCGACCACGACCGAGGGATGGTCCCCGGTGAACCCCTGCACCGACCCCGGCAGCTCGAAGTGGAACCGCGCCCCGTCCTTCGGCGCCAGCGGCGGCTCCCCGGCCAGCGCCCGCGCGATATTGACGACGTGGTACGTCTCGATCACCGCGTCGGTGATCGCCCGGCCCCCGTCCGCGGTCGCCAGGTACATCCGGTCGGCCACCGGCCCCCGCCAGTCGTACGGCGAGTCGTCGATCCCTTGCAGGCCGTTCTTGATCCCAAGGATCGCCCCGACGTTCCCCGCGTTGCAGTCCGTATCCCAGCCCGCCGTGTTCACGATCATCTGCGACTTCCCGAAATCATCGTCGCCATAGAGCAAGGCCAGAATGATGAGCGCGTGGTTGGGAACCATGTGGCAATTGCCGATGTACTTATCGTAGCCATAGTTGGCGGCGATCTTTTCCCGCGACGCGCGCCAGTCCGGCTCCCCCGCGTGCCACTCGCGTATGTCGGAGATCAGCCGCGCGATGGTCGAATCGGCGGGGATGAGGCGCACCGCCTTGTCGATGAGCGCGTTCAGATCGGACTCGACGAACGCCTGCGCCTCCATCGCCGCGATCACCTGCGCCCCGTAGATCGCCTCCCCATCGTGGCTGACGCTGCCGGCGCGGCGGGCGAAATCGGCGGCCCGCTCCGAATCACCCGGCGCGATCATCCCCCAGCCGTCGATGAATATCTGGGAGCCAATCTGCTCCGCCACCGTCTTCCCGTTGAGCGCGATCGAGCCGCTGGCAGGGGCCGGAACGCCGCTCTTGAGGCGCAGATACGCCGTGTGCTCCGTCGAGTTCCCGATGCCGCCCCACCACAGGATCGTGCGCCGCTCGATCAGGTAGTTGAGCCACGTGTTCCCGATCTGCTCGGGCGTCACACCGGGGTCGTTGCCGTGATCGGGAAGCGCCCGCAGAAAGGTGAACGTCCCCGAAACGTCGTCGTCGGTGACGACCAACGGCATCCCCCGCGACTCGTGGATGTAGCGGTCCACCTCCCCGTGCGCGGCGGTGATCCGGTCGTACGTCCACCCCTCGACCGGCCTCCCGAGGTACACCCCGATCAGCTTGCCGAGCACCCCGGCATAGACCCGCTCGACGTAGTCCGCTGGGAATGTGGATGGATGAGAAATCACCGTTTCCGTTGTCGCCATGGGTTCTCCGTCAACAACCGTCTCGCGGTTGAGGGCGCGGCATGCCGTGTCCCTGCGTGGATTCTTCTCGGTTCCGACTCATGCCAGCGCCCGAAACGCCTCTTGTCGCTCCTGCGCGGCGGCGAACTGCTTTCGCTGCAAGTTGACGGCCAGATCGGTCAAGTCCCGCGCCAGCGGATCGAGATCGACCCGGTTCGCCGCATTGATCCGCTCGATCCACTCCGGCCGAATCACGCCGTCCCCATGCAGCGCTCCGGCGACGGCCCCCGCCATCCCCGCGATCGAGTCGTTGTCGCGGCCATAGTTGGCGGCGCCGCAGATCGCCTGCTCGAAATCGCCTTTCGCCACCAGCAGGAAGCCGAGCGCCACCGGGACCTCCTCGATCGACTTGCGCCGGCTCGGCCCCCAGTCGTCGGTCTTGTTTCCACGGTCCCGCACTCCATCCTCCGCGCTGCCGTCGAAGGGCCGTATCGCGTCGCGCAAGGCCTGAATGGCGTCCCGCCAGTCGTCGTGCCAGCGCGCCTCGTAGGTGACGGCGGCGATAGCCTCTTTCGTCCCCTCTTTGGCCAGATCGACGGCGACCCCGATCACCGAATCGACCGTGGCGCCCGGCTTGAACGCCTCGGCGACGCAGGCGGCCATCACCGCCGCCGCCTCCAGCCCGTAGCTCCACTGATGGGCGCTGAAGATTTCCACCGCCTCCCGGTAGGCATTGACCGGATCGCACGCGTTGACGATCCCCACCGGCGCGGCGTACATCGCCGCCCCGCAGTTGACCATGTTCCCCACCCCGCCCAGCCGCGGGTCGGCGTTCGCCAGCCGTAACCGCATCAGCAGCCACTTCTCCGGGTAGAAGAGCCGATCGACCAGCGGCATCTCCTGCCCCCGCTCCGCCAGCCAGCGCGGCTCGTCGGCGATCAGCGGCACGATCCGCTCGGCAAAGACGAACGGATCGAGATGCCTCCCCTCGCTGGCGTAGATCTCCCCCAGCACCCGCGTCATGTGCGTGTCGTCCGTGTAACGCCCGTCCCCCTTGCCGATCTCCGACGGCCCGTCCCACGGCTCCACGAAATCGACGATCTCCCCGTACCGCTCCCGGATCTCCGGCGGCATCTTCCACTCCGCCGGCGCCCCCATCGCGTCCCCGATCGCGCCGCCGTAGAGGCAACCGCGCACCTTCCTGAACAGCGCCGAATCTCGATGCGCCAACCTTGTCCCTTCCTCGCCCTTGCCGTCTCGCCGTCTTGCCGTCTAACCCTTGAGCCCACCCTGCGTCAGCCCATCGATGAACCGCCGTTGCAGCGCCAGAAAGATCACGATCACCGGCAAAATCATCATCACCGCCGCCGCGCTCGTCATCGTCCAGTCGCGGGTGAAGCGCTGCGCGAAGTTGTTGTAGCTCGTCACCACCGTGAACAGGTCCTGCTCGGTCAGGAAGACCGTCGCCATCAGGAACTCGTTCCAGACGCTCAGCGCCACCACCAACCCCACCGTCAGAAACCCCGGCCACGACAGCGGCACAACGATGCGGGCGAAAACCTGCCACTCGCTCGCCCCGTCCACCCGCGCCGCGTCCTCGAAGTCGCGCGGCAGTTGCAGCATGTACGACCGCAGCAGGAAGATGGCGAACGGCGCATTGGTCGCGATGTAGATGATCACCAGCCCGTGCAGCGTGTTGACCAGCCCCAGCCGATTCCATGTGAAGTAGAGCGGGACCAGATAAAGCTGGATCGGCAGGCTCGTCCCGACCAGGAGGTACAACGTCAGCAACCCGGCCCCTGGCAGATCAAGCTTGGCCAGGCTGTAGGCCGCCATGCCGCCCAGCAACAGCACGCCGATGACCGTCCCCACCACCAGCACGCCGCTGTTGCGCGTCGTCATGGCGAAGTTGCCCATCTCCCAGGCCTTGGGAAAGTTCTCCCACATGAACGACCGCGGCGGCCCCAGCGGGTTGAGCCCCAGCTCGGCCGTCGTCTTCAATGAGTTGAAAAAGAGGATGATGAGCGGCCCCATGGCGAACGCTAGGAGGATAGTGAGCACGATGTAGTTCGGCGCCAGCGACGCCTCTCGCCGGGCGCCGCGCGCCGGTGCGACGGCGCTCATATCTCCCACCCCCGCCGCCGCAGGATCGCGAAGATCGCGATCACGCAGCCAACGAAAAAGCTCATCGTCAGGCCGATTGCCGAGGCGTACCCCGCGTTGAAGTTGTTGAACGCCTCCTTGTAGACCAGCACCGCCAGCACCTCGGAAGCCCCGGCCGGACCGCCCTGGGTGAGAATCCAGATGTAATCAAACGTCAGGAACGACCAGATCGTCGTCATCAGGATCATGAACACCAGCGTCGGCCGGATCCCCGGCAGCGTCACGTCCCGAAACTCCTGCCAGCGGCTCGCCCCGTCCAGCCGCGCCGACTCGTACAGATCCGGCGGGATGTTCTGCATGCTGGCCAGGAAGAGCACCAGCAGGAAGCCCCACCAGTGCCAGTTATCGACAAAGCCGATTGCCGGCAGCGCCGTCCTGGCCGTGCCCAGAAACGCCTTGTCGAAACCGGGAACGCCCAGGTCGTTGAGCACCGCGGGAATGCCCCGGTCAGGACTCAGCAATCCCCGCCATAGGGCGGCCGTGACGACGCTCGGCAGCACGTACGGGATAAAGAGCGCCATGCGAAAAACGATGGCGCCCCGGCGGATCGGAGCCAGCAGCCCGGCCGCCGCCAGCGCCATGGCGATCGGGACCGTGAGAAACATCGCCAGCCAGATCACGTTGTTGCCGAACGCGTGGCGAAACCCGGAATCGCGGATCAGCTCCTGAAAGTTCGCCAGCCCCACCCACTCGGCCGCGCCGATCCCGTTCCAGTCGGTCATCGAGTAGTAGACGGCGCTCAGCGCCGGCCCGGCCACCACCGCGACGTTGATGATCAGGATCGGCAACACGAACAGCCACGGCACGACCCGCCGCCGCACAAACGCGCGCCGCCGCTCCGCCGCCCGGATCGGAGCGGCCGCCGTCGCGGCGCTGATTGGCATCGATTTCTGCAACTGCATGACCGTTGCCTTCGGTCACATTGGTCTGGGGCGGGACGGTGCCGTCCCGCCCCAGACCAAGCGCCTCCCTACCGCTCCGGGATCGGCGGCACGGCGCCCGCCTCGCGCTCGGCGTCGAAGACCTCCTGATGCCCTTGCAGGTACTCCTCCGCCGTGATCTCGCCGGCCCAGACCCGCTCGATCTCCTCGATCAGGTAGGTCTCGCTCTCCGGCGGCCAGAACGTCCAGGTCGTGTACCCGTAGTTCCCCTCGGCGAACGCCGCGTTCATCGCGTCAAGAATCTCGGCCAGTCCGGGATTGACCCCGGTCAGATCCTGACCCGAGAGGTCGACGGCTGCCGGAACCAGACCACACTCCACCAGCAGCCGCGCCTGCGTCTCCGGCGAGAAGTGGTAATCGATGTACTGCGCCGTCGCGTCCGGGTTCGCGGAGTTCGCGTTGATCGACCAGGTCGAGCCGATGCCCAGGTCGAAGATAGCCTCGCCCGTCACCGACGGGAACGGGACCCAGCCCCACTCGTTCTCGTTGCCGGCCGCCTCGCCGAAGTACGCGTCGACGTCAGACAGGAACCAGGAGCCCTCGATCTTCATCGCGGCCTCGCCCATGCCGAACATCGACCCGACCTCGGCCATGGTGCCGGTGTAGTAGCGGTCCAGACCGCCAGCGAACCAGCCGTTCTGCTGCATCTGGTTGAGGGCGTCGATGGCGGCCACGAAGTCAGGGTTCGCCCATTCGGCCTCGCCCACCAGCGCGTCGTAGACCAGTTGCGGCCCGCCCGCGCTGTGGTTGAGCATCTCGCCGACGAACCACTCGTTGGCCGGCCTCCACTCGGCATTGGCGTTGGCGAAGGGGATGATGCCGGCCGCGTTGACTTCTTCCGCCAGCGCCATCAGCTCGTCCAGCGTGGTCGGCGGCTCCCATTCGTTTTGCTCGAAGAGCGTCTTGTTGTAGTAGAGGACCAGCGTCTCGATCTCGTTCGGGATGCTGAAGAGCTGCCCATCGGCCGTGCCGAGATCGAGCGAGCCTTCGGCGAACCGCTCGCCCCAGCCGAACTGCTCGGCGTACGGATCGAGCGCCACCAGCCGCCCCGCCTTCGCCAGCTCCATGGCGAAGGACGGCCCCGGCGTCGTTACGACGTCCGGCCCGGCGCCGCCCGCCACCGCGGTCTGGGTCGCGTTCCAGCTATTGGCCTGAATCGTGGCGTCGACCGTCACCCCGGTCCCCAGCGCGTTGAACGGTTCGACAGCATTCGTGACGATGCACTCCGCGGTGTCGGAGCCCGACACGGTGTTGAGCCACAGCTCGATCTCGGTCGCGTCCTGCGCCAGGACCGAGGATGCGGATCCCCCGGCCAGCGGCGCGGCCACGAGCATCCCGAGAACCAACAGCGTCCGCAGCGATCGACGCATGGTCAGTCTCCTTTGACGGGTGATGGGACTCGCACGCCGCGATCCCTTCAATACTGCTCAATACTGCCGAAATGCCGACACCCTTGCCGGCCTCCAGCGACGACTCACGCAGAACGGGTTCGCGGGCGCACACCTCCTCTTTGGCATCACGCCGATTGCCGCACCACGAGATCGAATGGCATCTCGATGTGCCGGCCGTGCGGCGGCCCGCCGCCCGCGAGCCGCTCCAGGAGAAGCGACGCGGCTCGCGCCCCGAGCTGCTCGGGATACTGGGCGACCGTGGTCAAGGGGGGCGCGGTCAGCCGGGCGGCCGGGATGTCGTCGAAACCCACGAGCGCGACATCGTCGGGAACAAGCAGACCGGCCTCCCGCAGGGCGACCAGGGCTCCCATCGCCATCAGATCGTTGGCGGCGAAGATCGCGGTCGGACGGTCGGCCAGCCTGAGCAATTCCTGGGTCGCGGCATAGCCGCCTTCCTCGCTGAAGGTCGCCCCCCGCACGAGCATGCGGTCGAACGAAAGCCCCCGATCCCGGAGCGCTTCGGTGTAGCCAAACGCCCTGGCTTCCCGCGGCGGCGTCCCAGCCTCGCCAGCCACCATGCCGATCCGTGCATGCCCGCCATCGATGAGGTACGTCACCGCAACCCGCGCCGCGGCAATGTTGTCGATGCTGAACGTATCGAGCGGCCCCGCGTCAACCGGCAGGCGCGACCGCGTCATGGCCGCCACGGCGATCCCTTGGTCGATCAGGGGCACGCATTCGGTCAGCGAAATCCGCAATGGCGTCATGATCACACCGTCGACCCGCCCTGTCAGCGCGGATCGGAGGCACTTCCGCTCGCGCTCCGCATCGCCGTCGGTGTTGTACGTGATCAGGTCGTAGCCGGCGTGCTCC
>CALMZR010000365.1 GCA_937870845.1 uncultured Chloroflexota bacterium | reverse complement strand
AGCTGGAGCGGCAACCCTGGTCGCAGGGATGCGTGCACTCCAGCCGAAAGGTCCCTATCTGCTCCTCGGGGTCTGCATCGGCGGCGTCTTCGCTTGGGAGATGACCCGTCAGCTTGAAGCAGACGGCGACGTGGCGCGCCTCTTCCTTGTCGATACGCGCAACCCGCGCTTGCAGGTCGGCGATCATGTGTTCCATCGGGCGGTGACCGCGGCGATGTCGCGGGACGAACGCCGCGAGCGGCGGCAGAAGCGCCGCGGCCAGCGCCGCCGGCAGCAGGTGGAAGGGACCGCGCGGCCAATCCACGGGACCGATCGTCAGGGCGATAGCCGTCGCGTCCTCATGGCGCGGTCGTATGCCCCGGCGCCCATCGCCGCGCCCGTGACCCTCCTCGTCAACGAGCTCTGGCATCGCGTCAGCCCCGATTTGGGGTGGTCCGACGTCATCCCGAACCGCTTGCGGGTGGTCGTCCTCAGCGGTGGGCACGGACCGGGCTGGAACGAATCGGAGGTCGCCGCTGCCCTGCGCGCCTGGCTGCAGGAAGATGATCCCACGGCGGTCGGTTGGCCGCCGTGCCAGATGAGCAATTACGCCGCGCGCGGCTGATGCGGCGGCTTCTGCCGAGCTACGTCGCGGACGCGCTCTCGCTGACGCAGGCGCCGAGGTTCATCGCCTTTGCCGCCCAGATCCCTCAAGGCCCAACCGGCAAATCGTTGCGGCGGGAGTTAGCTGAGTTCGTTCGCGACGATTTCGCCATCGAGGGCGGAGCCGGCCCGGAGGTGTGACCGGCCCCTTTTTCCGATGCCCCATACTTTGCGCGGGATGCGGGATATCCGGGAACGGTCGAGTCCGTAGGGGCGGGATGTCCATGGGGCAAACGGCAGAAGGCGCCGTCGCCGCGGAGCGGGCGATGACCCCGACCGAGGCGATGGTGGCGCGCGCCTGGGCCGACGAGCTGCGCCTGCCGCGCGTGGGCCTCGACGAAGACTTCATCGACCTCGGCTCCCACTCCCTGCAAGGGCTGGCCATCGCGGCGCGCCTGGAGGAGGAGCTCGGCATTCCCATCCCCGTGCGCACCCTTTTCGAGGAGCCGACCGTGGCCGACCTCGCGGCCTGGATCGACCGGCGCCGCGCCGCCGCTCGGGAGCCGCTGGCCAAGATCGTCCGCTTGCAGGCCGGGGATGGCTCGGCCGTGCGCCCGATCTTCGCGCTGCCGGGCGGCCGCGGCGATGCTCAACAGCTCTACGCGCTGGCCAAGCTGGCGCGCGAGATCGACCCCGCGCGGCCGATGCACGGCTTTCCCGGCGATCCGCCGGTTCCGGAAGCGACGCCACAGGAGGGGTGGATCGCCGCCGCGGCGGCCTCCGTCGTGGCGCGGGTGCGCGCCACCCAGCCCGCCGGGCCGTATCTGCTGCTCGGAGTGTGCGCCGGCGGCGTCATCGCCTGGGAAGCGGCGGGGCAGCTCGAGGCCGCGGGAGAGACGGTCCACCTCCTCCTCGTCGATACCCGCAACCCGCAATGGAGCGTTGGCGAGGAGACGTTTCGGCACGCCGTCGCCGAATCCCTGACCGCCGAGGAGCGACGCGCCCGCCATCGGCGGCGGCGGGAATGGCGCCGGAGCAAGGCCGCCGCCGCCGCCCTCCCCCCGGACCTGGCGAACCTGGACGGCGAGCGCGTTTCGCGGCGGATGGCGCGCACGAGGGCCTATCAGCCGCGCCTCCTGCGGGGGCGCGTCACCCTCCTGGTCAACGGCGATTGGCATCAGGCGGCGCCCACGCTCGGATGGGACGGGATGGCCGCGGGCGGGATCGCGGTCGGGGTGACCGATCGGGGGCACGTCCTCGATTGGCACATCCCGGAGGTCGCCTCCCGCGTGCGCGGCTGGCTCGCCGAGGTCGAGCAGTTTGGAGAGGGCGCCTTGCCCGCGGCCCCGGAGGAGACTGGCGGGACGATCGTTCTTGCCCAGCCCGCGACCGTCATGGACGTCATTGCCCGCTGGGCGCAGGAAATGCCGGATGCGCCGGCGCTCTCCAGCGTCGATGGGGAGACGCTCGACTACCGCCGACTGTGGGGCGAGGTCGAGCGGCTGGCGGCGGACCTGCACGAGCTCGGCATCAGGCGCGATGACCTGATCCTGATCGTGCTTCCGGATGGCCCGGCTATGGCCCTGGCGATCCTGGCGGCGATGACCGCCGGCATCGCCGCTCCCTTCTCCGCCGCGATGACCCGGCACGAGCACGACGGCATGATGCGGGATGGCGTCGCGCGGGCGGTGATCCTGCTGGGCGGGGCGTCGCCCGCGTGGGATGCCGCCACGGCTGCCGGGCTCCCGGTCTTCGAGTTCACGGCTCCCGCGGGGGAGCGCGCGACGTATCGGATTATCGGCGCCCCGGTCGGGCCGCCGACCGAGGCCCGGCTGCCACGGCCGGATGACGTCGCCTTGGTGATTTCGTCTTCGGGAACGACCGGCCGCCCGAAGCGCATCCCGCGCACACACCGCAACATCGCCGCCACCTCGGCCGACGTGATGCGCCTGATGCAGACGAGCGCGCGGGAGCGGTGCCTCAACCTGGCCCCGATGGCCTTCAGCCAGGGGCTCAACGCGCTGCTCAACACCCTCTGGGCGGGCGGCTCGGTGGTGGCGCTGCCGGGGTTCGACCTGGCCCGGCTCCCGGAGCGGATCGCCGCGTTCCGTCCGATCTGGTTCTCGGCCACGCCGACGGTGCTGCGCGCCATCGCCACCGACGAGGCGGCCAGCGCGGCGGTGCGAACGCATCCGCCGCGGCTCATCCGGGCCAGCGCGGGGGCCATCTCCGCCGGCGAGATCGCTTTGCTGGAAGAACGGTTCGGCGCGCCGGTGCTGCACAGCTACGGCATGTCGGAGGCGTCGTACATCGCCGGGGAGCCGTTCGGCGCGGCGCGGCGCAAGCCGGGCTCGGCCGGGCTCGCCAACTACGAGGTCGAGATCCGCGGCGACGACGGCCATCCCCTGCCGCCCGGCGAAACGGGCGAGATCGTGACCCGCGGCCCGAACGTCTTCCCCGGTTACCTGAACGACCCGGCCGCGAACGCCGCCGTCTTGCTGCCCGACGGCTGGTTCCGCACCGGCGACGTGGGGCGTGTCGACGAGGACGGCTTTCTTTTCGTGACCGGGCGGTTGAAGGAGATGATCAAGCGCGGCGGGGTGTCCATCGGTCCGCTCGAGATCGAGGAGGCGCTGCGCGACGACCCGGCGGTGGCCGAGGCGTGCGTCTTCGGCGTGCCGCACCCGGAACTGGGGGAGGACATCGCCGCCGCGGTGGTGCTCCGGCCGGGCGCGCTGGCGACCGAGCGCGGGCTGCGCCATCGCGTCGCGGCGCTGCTGTCGCCGGCGAAGACGCCGCGCCACATCGTGTTCGTCACCGAGATCCCCAAGACCGAAACCGGCAAGGCGCAGCGCGGCGAGCTTGCCGCCGCGGTCGCCGCCGTGCTGACGCCGGGCTCCGAGAAACGCGAACCGCCAACCAACGTCGACGCTCCGGACGATCTGACCGCCAGGATCGCGTCGATCTGGGCCGGGATCCTCGGGGGCGGGACGGTGGCCGGCGACAACGACCTGTTCGACCTCGGCGCCGATTCGTTGCAAGTCGCGCGCATGCACGTCGAGCTGGAGCAGCAGTTCGGCATCGCGCTTCCCGCGGGCCTCCTCTTCGAGGAGCGAACCCCGGCGCGGACGGCGACATGGGTCGCCGCTCGCCTGGCCGACGCCGACCCGGTCGCGTCGCCCGCAGCCGCGAAGCGCCCGATCTTTTTCGTGACCAGCGCCAGCGGCGGCAAGAACCCCTTGCGCCCGGCCCGGCTGGGCGGCGCCATCGACCCCGAGCGGCCGATGCACGACCTGGCCGTGCCCGCGCGACTGATAGCGCCGAACCCCGACGACCGCGACGAAGCCGCGCGGACGGCGGGGTCCTGCATCGCGACCGCCCGCGCCGAGCAACCCCACGGCCCATACCTGCTGGCCGGTATCGCCGAAGGCGGCGTCATCGCCTGCGAAATGGCGCGGCAATGGGAGCAGGCAGGCGAGACCGTTCATCTCCTGCTGATCGAAAGCCGCAACCTTGCGGCCACGCCTCCCCCGGATACGCCATTCGGCGGCCTCGTGACGGTCATCGCGACCCCCGAAACGCTGGCGGAGGATGCCGGCCTGGGCTGGGGCACGATCTTCGGGGAGCGCGTGCGCGTCGTGCCGATCGCTGGGCACGAGCGGCCGCGGCGGATGCAGATGGAGGTTGCAGGGGCGATGCGGGCGTGGCTGGAAGAGGTCGATCGCCGGTGAAAACACCGTCACGGAACCCAAGCACCCTGCCGCCACCCGGCCCTACGTATGTCGTGTTCATGAACGCTCCAACTTCGCGATCTCGGCGTCGAGGTCGGCGAGGCGTTTGCGGGCCACGAGCAGGCGTTCGGCCCACTTGTGGCGGTCCTCGTCCTCGTCGTCACGCTCCTGGGCGAGGCGGGCGGCCTCGGCATGGAGGGTTTGCCGCTGGAAGGCGCGGGTGGCGCAGGCGTCGCAGTGGCCGCGCCAGTCGAGCCAGTCGCCGCAGACCCGGCAGGGGCGGGCCAGATCAGCCAGGGTCGGCGCGTCGGGGAGCGGTTCGCCCTCCAGCGCCCGGTCGCGCAGGTCGACGGCGAAGACGGCCGCGCTTTCGGCAAGATGGCGCTCCAGATCGTCCCGGCGATCGCTCGGCAGGTCCCCGGGGACGAGGGCGGCGGCGTCTCCGGCTCGCTGGCGCAGTTGGCCGCGCACCACGGGGCCGCCGCGCTGGTCCCAATCGATCTCTTCTTCCCAGCGAAACTGCTGCGGGCCGATGGTGAAGGAGACTGAGACCGGTTCCTCCAGGCTGACGGCGATGTCGGCGATGGGGGTCTCGGGGAGCGCGAACGGGCTGAGCGGCGGGATGGCGTCGAGGGCGCGCAGGTCGTCTTCGATGGTGATGAGGGACTGGTCGAGGAGGGCGACCCGCTCCCGCCAGGGGTTCTCCCCCTGCCGGGCGAGCTCCGCACGCTCCAGATCGTAGGCGGCCATCTCGCGGCGGCGGCGCAGGGCGTCGAGGCGGCTCTGCATGGCCGGGTCGGCGGCGGGCGGGCGGCGGCGGATGATGCCGTGCTCGTCCGGTTGGGGCAGGGCGGGCGGGGCGGGCGGCTCCGCGTCGTCGCTCTTGCCGAAGAAGCGTTTCCAGACCATGGCTTCGCTCCGGGCGTCGGCGCGTTGGGCGCCGAGATGCTTCACTTCGTTCACTTGCCGCATGACACCACGACCGTGTCACTCTGAGCGCCAGCGAAGAGTCTCGGCTGCGCTGGACGACGACGCCCTGGAACCGAGATGCTTCACTCCGTTCACTTGCAGCATGACATTGGTCTAGGGGAGGAGTCGAGGGTGGAGAGCCACGCCGGGATCGCCTGGGAGCCGGATGATGCGTACCGGGAGCGGTCCCGCCTGCGCCGGTTCATGGCGCGCCACGGCATCGGGACGTATGACGAGCTGCTGACGCGCGCTACGGACGATCCCGGCTGGTACTGGGGGGCGGTCGCCGCGGAATTGGAACTCGTTTGGAGCCGGCCGTACGAGCGGGTGCTCGATCTGTCGCGCGGGGCGCCCTGGGCGGAGTGGTTCACCGGCGGCGGCTTCAACTACGTCACGACCGCGCTGGACCGGCATGTGGAGATCGGCCGGGGCGGGGAGATCGCGCTGATCTGGGAGGGAGACAACGGCGAAGTCCGCCGTTTGACCTTTGGCGAGCTGCAGACCGAAACGAACCGGCTGTCGAACGCCCTGCGCGATCTGGGCGTGGGGCGGGGCGACCGGGTCGGGGTCTTTCTGCCGATGCTGCCGGAGACGGTCGCCGCGGTCCTGGCCCTGGGCAAGCTGGGGGCAGTCTTCCTGCCGATGTTTTCGGGGTTCGGGCCGGAGGCGCTCGGTTCCCGATTGCACGACGGGGAAGCCAAGGCGCTGATCACCGCCGACGGCGCTTTCCGCCGCGGGGCGACCGTGCCGATGAAGGCGATCGCCGACGAGGCGATGCGCCTGGCCCCGAGCGTGGAGACCTGCCTGGTGCTGCGCCGCACCGGGGAGACCGTCGCCTGGACGCCGGGGCGCGATGTCTGGTGGCACGACGTCGTCCCCAACGCATCAGCGGAGTTCGCGGTGGTCGATACGGACGCGAACGAGCCCTACATGCTCATCTACACCTCGGGCACGACCGGCCGGCCGAAGGGGGCGGTCCACGTCCACGCCGGGTTCCCGGTGAAAGCCGCGCACGACCTGGCCACGTGCTTCGATCTGCAGGCGGACGACACGCTCTTCTGGCTGACCGATCTCGGCTGGATGATGGGGCCGTGGCTGATCTGCGGCGGCCTCATCGTCGGCGCGACGCTGATGCTCTTCGAGGGGACGCCGGAGTACCCCAACCCCGACCGCTTGTGGCGGCTGGTCGAGGATCACCGCGTCACCGTGCTCGGCGTGGCGCCGACGGCGATCCGCGCTCTGATGGGCAAGGGGCCTGACTGGGTGCGAGCGCGGGACCGCTCCTCGCTGCGCATCCTGGGCTCGACCGGGGAGACGTGGAACCCCGGCCCGTGGCGCTGGTACTTCGCGGAGGTCGGAGAGGGGCGCTGCCCAGTCATCAACTACTCGGGGGGGACGGAGACGAGCGGCGGCATCGTCGGCTGCGTCACGCTGCGCCCGATCGCGCCGTGCGGGTTCAACTCGCCGGTCCCCGGCATGGACGCCGACGTGGTCGACGCCGCGGGGAACCCCGTCCGCGGCGAGGTCGGCGAGCTGGTCGTGCGCCAGCCCTGGGTCGGCATGACCCGCGGCTTCTGGCGCGACCCGGAGCGCTACCTGGAGACCTACTGGAGCCGCATCCCCGGCGTCTGGGTCCACGGCGACTGGGCGGAGATCGACGCGGACGGCCAGTGGTTCATCCGCGGCCGATCGGACGACACGCTGAAAGTCGCCGGCAAGCGCGTCGGCCCGGCGGAGCTCGAATCGGCGGCGACGGCGCACCCCGCGGTGCAGGAGGCGGCCGCCATCGGCGTGCCGGACGAGGTGAAAGGGGAGGCGATCGTCGTCTTCGCCGTGCCGAAACCGGGAATCGAACCGTCTGACGCGCTCGCCGAGGAGGTGCGGCAGACGATCGCCGCCCAGCTCGGGGCGGCGCTGCGGCCGCAGCGCATACTGTGGGTAGCCGATCTGCCCAAGACGCGCAACGCCAAGATCATGCGCCGCGTCATCCGGGCGGCCTACCTCGGCCTGGCGCCGGGGGACGTCACGGCGCTGGAGAACCCAGCCGCCGTCAAGGCCATCGCGGCGGCTGGAGGGCGCCACGGCGGTTTGCCCGAGACGGATTGACGAGGTTCGGCGGGGAGCCTGTTCCAACGTGGCGGCCCGCGCCGGGACACGCTCGAGTTCGTCCCGGCCGGGCGGGCGATGCGGGGCGGGAGCCGGGGAACAGGCTCCCGCCCGCCGTCATTGTCCTACGGGCATTCGACGATGAACTGGCCCGCGATGTCGATCACCTCATCCATGTCCAGCGGCGTGTCGAACGCGGCCGGGAAAGGATTGTCGTCGTTGATCAGGTTAAGGTACGAGGCATGGCGCGCCTCGACGGTGGCGATCGTCGCCCCCGTGGTCTGCAAGCTGGGAGACTTGATGTCCGCGATAGCGCCGTCGTAGGCGCTGACGCCGGTGTTTTCCAGCGCTTGCGCGACGCCGAGGAACTGGTTGACGTTGTTGTACCCGAAGTCGTAGCACAGCTCCTCGACCGGATCGCCGCCGAGCTGCTGAATCGTGGCGATCAGCGCGTCGACGTGCGTGTCCTCATGGTCCCGAATGTCGAGCAAGCGATCGTACAGGTTCGGGTCGAGGAAGCCATCGAAGTCGTTCTCGCCGAAATCGTCGGCGAGGGCATCCCGGTAGAACGCGTACTCCAGGTGCTCCAGGGTCAAGGCGTAGTTGAGGATCGCGATGTCGTTGCGGCGGCTGTTCTGCCGCGCGTCCTCTTCGCGCCGCCGCTGCCGCTGCTTGCGCTTCTTCTTCCGGCCCGCCTTCTCGGCCCCGACCTGGGCCAGGACCGTGTTCAACCCGAACGCGGCCGGCGCCGCCGCGGCCAGGGCCAGCGCGCTACGCCGCGTCGATGGCAGAACATCCTTGCGCGAAGCTGCCTCGATCAGCACCTCATGGAGCGGTCGCATCGGGAACACCTCCTGGCCTCGTTGCCCGCGGCCGCCCTCGCCCGCCCGGTTGCGTGCGACAGGGCGGCCGCCCCTGACGGCGGCCTTTGACGGGTGTTACCGACGTTGCGCGGGATTTGGATCACTGAATCGTGGGGCAATATTGGATCGGGTGCGCGAGGGGGCGTTGGATCCTTCTGGCACGCACCAGCAGCGCCGCGACGCCGCGCCCGTGAGGCAAGAGAAGACAAGCGCCATCGAGGATCAGATTTCGTGGAACTGCCGCTCTACGTCCGCCATCGGGATGAACAGCCGCAGCGGATCGTCCGCGAATCGCTGGAACCCGTGGCGCTCATAGAAGGCGCGTGCCGTATCGTCTTTGGCATCGACGATGACGGCCACCGCGCCGATGTCGCGGCTGGCGACGGCGGCGCGGACCAGCGCGTCGGCAAGGAGCCGGCGGCCCAACTCGCGGCCACGGTATCCGAGATCGACGGCGAGCCGGCCGATGAGGGTGACCGGCAGGGGGCGACGGGGCAGCCGCTTCGCCATCGGCTCGGGAAGGCTGCTCGGCTCAACCGCGCTGGCGGCAAGACTATAGAAGCCAGCCACGGCGCCGTTCGCCACGTCGACGAGGACAAAGGTAGCGCTGAGACGACGCCGCTGGTCCTGTCCGGCGTGTTCGCGCAGGTAGCGGTCGAGCGCTTCAATGCCACAGGTGAAGGCCGAACGATCGTGCCTTTCGCTCAGCCGTTCGACGCGGAACTCCTCGCTACTCACCTTCGATGGGGCCGAACATCTCTTGATGGAGGCGAAACGCCTCACGCAGCGCCTCGTTCGGCCCTTTCGGCTCGAGCAACGCTTCAGCAAACGTGATGCTGTCGCGCGCCGAAAGCACGATGATGTCGTGCTCCCGGATCGTCTCCTCGGCGGCCTCCAAGGCGCTGCTTACCACGAAATCGCTGACCGAGCGCCCACGGATATCGGCGGCGCGTTGGATGATGGCTTTGGCGTCAGCAGACAGGCGCGCTTCCAGCCGTTGCGGCCGGCCTGTAGTCTTTACGGTCGTTTGGGTTGCTGCCATATCGGTCCCCGCGTCTTGGATCGAGATTGCCGGACGTATCGGGACATTGTACGGTAAATTGCCGGAATGATGAGTGTTCGAAGCCTAGCCGACATCCGGCGCATTCCTGGCATCCAGCAGTCGCCAGGGATGGCTCCCCCTCCCCGACTTGACCGTCGTGGCGCCGATTGTCCGGCCCCGTACCCGTGCGTGCAGCGGTGATAGGATGCCGCCTGGCTCGGCGCCCGCTTTCGTGGGGCAAAAGGAAGGAAAGAGCATCTCATGCGCGTGTTGATCTCGGCCGACAGCGAAGGCGTCACCGGCATCACCAACACCAACGAGCTGATGTTCGGCCGCGTCCACTACGAGTTCATGCGCGGCATGATGACCGACGACGTCAACGCCGCCGTCGACGGCGCCTTCGCCGGCGGCGCGACTTCCGTCGTCGTCAACGACGCCCATTGGACGATGACCAACGTCCAGATTGAGCGCCTCGACCCCCGCGCCGAGCTGATCAAGGGGTTCCACAAGCACCTCTGCATGGTCGAGGGCGTGCAGGACGCCGACGCGGTCTTCTTCCTCGGCTACCACGCCCGCACCGGCGATTCCGACGGCGTCGGCAACGAGACGATCCTCGGCCGCGAGATCGTCGAGATCCGCATGAACGGCCAGCCGGTCGGCGAGTCGGAGATCAACGCCGCCGTCTGCGGCCAGTTCGGCGTGCCGGTGGTCTTCGCTTCCGGGGACGATCTTTACGAGAAGGAGCTGCGTCAGACGCTGCCGGACGTGGAGTTCGGGCTGACCAAGTACGCGCTCGACCGCTGGACCGCCCGCTGCCTCTCGCCGCAGCGCAGCCACGCCAACATCCGGGAGGCGGCGCAGCGGGCCGTGGAGCGGGCCGTGGCCGGCGCGTTTCGGCCGTACGCGCTGGAGGGGCCGGTCGCGTTGTCGGTCACGTTCTCCTCGACGGCGGAGGCATTGATGGCCTCGCTCGTGCCGGGGAGCGTGCGGGAAACGCCGCGCATTGTCACCTATGCCGCCGATACCGCCGTCGATGCCTGGAAGGGCTTCTTCGCCGTGCTGCTCCTCGGCTGGAGCGCGACCGACGAGGTCTACGGTTAAACTGAATCATGGGTGATATCGGGCGCGCGATGCGTTAAGATGGCGCCACATCCTAAGGAGCGCGACGGTCCCGGCGCAAGGCGTGCCCGGGGACCGGTATGAGGCGGGACGATCATGGACCTGCACAACTGGCTGGCCCGTTTCGGATCGCGCCGCGTCGACCGGCGCCAGGTTGGCTTGCTCGGCGCGGCGCTGGCCGCACTGTTCGTCGATGGCGAGTTGGAGTCGGACGCGGCGCGCCGGCGGCGCAAGGCGCAGCGGGAACGGGCGGCGCAGGGGAGATCGGGGCGGCGGCCGCGCCACTGCGGCGGCATCGCCGGCATTCCGTGCCCCGACGGGTTCACGTGCGTCGACGACCCCGGCGACGACTGCGATCCCCAGGCCGGCGGCGCGGACTGCTTCGGCATCTGCGTGCGCGAAGTCAAGGATCGGTGCGCAGCGGCGCCCTGCCGCGAGGAGATGCAGTGCTGCCCGCAATGCGGCGCGGTGTGCGTCCCGGACGACGTCTCGTGCCGGGAGTGGTGCGCGAGCACCCCCTGCAACGCGGCGACATGCGGCCCCGGCGAATATTGCTGCAACGAGAGCTGTAGCCTCTGCGTGCCGCGAGGTCAGGTCTGCACGGCCGAGGTCTGCCCGCCTGGCGATCCCGACGGCGAACGGTGCGGCAAGAATCGATGCGGGCGCGGCGAGTATTGTTGCAACCCGAGCTGCGGCGTCTGCGCGCCGCTGAACGGCGGCTGCGCCGCGGTCTATTGCCCGCCGGAGCCCGAGCCGGAGCCGGAGCCGGGCGAGCCCTGCGGCAAGACCGTCTGCCCGCGCGGCCTGTACTGCTGCAACTCCAGCTGCGGCATCTGCGCCCCGCCGAACGCGGCGTGCATGATGATCGCCTGCGTGGACGAGATGCCGGAGTAGCGTCAGTAAGGGCGGATCTCCACGGCGCAGCCGTGGCATGCGGAACGCGGTGAGGCTCCGGGGCGGCGCGCCACCCCGCCCCGCGGATCTTGTCGCCGAAGGTTGACGAAATCGGATTTAAACATTACATTTGCTTCACTCAGGAATCATGATCTGGATTCCTGGAAGTCGAATGTTGCGTCCCTGGGCACTCGTTTCGTCCCCTCCGAACGCCGGAAACCCGGCGTCTATCCCGATCACGACGAGCCTCCACGGAGACAGCGGAGGGTTCGTCCGTGGCGGAGTCCGCCGAGCAAAATCCCAACTACGTTCCGGCGCTGCGCAAAGGGTTCGCCCTGCTGGAGCTGCTCGCCGCGCAGGGGCCGCTGAGCCTGGCGCAGGTCGAACGCGCCTCCGGGCTGAACCGGACGATGAGCTACCGCCTGTTGCGCGTCATGGGCGAGCTCGGCTACATCGAGCACGATGAGGAGCGGCACACCTATGGGCTGGGAATGCGTGTGCTTCAGCTCGGGTCGATGATGGCCGAGCGGCTGAACTTCGAGCGGATCGCCTGGCCGTTTCTCGCTTCCTTGCGCGAGGAGCTGCAGGAGACGATCGTGCTTGGCGTGCTGTCGGGGAAGGACGTGGTCAGCCTCGGGGTCCTGGAGGGAGAGCGCAAGTCCGGCCCCTCACAACGACTCGGCAGCGCCGATCCGGTCCACGCGACGTCGCTGGGCAAGGCGATCCTGGCGTTCCACTCCCCGGACGAATGCACCTTGAAGATCGCGTCGCTCAGCTCATTGCCGCGGAAGACGCCGAAGACCATCGTCGATCCCGGCGCGCTGGCCAGCGACCTCCGGCGCACGCGCGTGCGCGGGTACGCGCTCGAGGATGAGGAGAACGCGATCGGTGAGCGTTCGGTGGCGGTGCCGGTGCTCGGGGAGGGCGGCCGCCCGCTGGCCGGGCTGGCCCTCGCCGGATCGGTCGAGCGCGTCGATCTGAGTCGCGCCGAGGAGATCGCCGAGCGGTTGTGGCAGGCCAGCCAGGCGATGTCGGGGCGCATGGACGCCACGCCGGGGCGGTTGGCCTCGTAGCAACGCGGTCGTTGTCCTTCCGACCGGGTTTCGGCGTCGACCTGGCGCCGAACCCCGGTCGTTGCGCCTGCTGGTCCAGGCGCCCCGATTGACGCCCCGGCACACCTTTCCTAAAATGCCCCAAACCGAGAAACAGTGTTTCACTCGGAGAAACACGGTCGGCCGCGGCGCCCGGCGGCCGCGCGGCGCGCGCGTCCCCCAGCACGGAGGGAACGATGGATCAGGGAGCGATTCTCGACGTTCTCCAGGCCAGGTTGCGCGCGGGGGAGATCACCCGCCGCCAGTTCGTCCAGGCCGCCGCGTTCTTCGGCATCGGCGCCGTCGCTGCCCGCGACGTGGCCGGCGCCGCGCCGCGGCGCGCCCCGCACGCGTTCGCGCCGCGCGCCCAGGGCTCGGGCGAGGTCCGCTTCCTCGTCGCCGAGGCGTTCTGGGCCAACTGGCACCCGTACCTCCATACCGCCCAGATCCAGAGCCGCATCGAGCAGCAGATCTTCGACCCGCTGGTGCGCGTCGAGAGCGACGACATCGCGGCGCTCTCCCCCGCCCTGGCCGAGACGTGGCAGAACGTCGACGAGACGACCTGGGAGTTCACGCTGCGCCAGGGGGTGACGTTCCACAACGGCCAGCCCTTCACCGCCGCCGACGTCAAGGCCTCTATCGAGCTCGCCACCGGGGCGACGGCCGAGGAGACGAGCAGCGCCGCCGATTTCGTGCCGACGACCGTGGAGATCGTCGACGACTTCACCGTGCGCCTGGTGACGGCGACGCCCTTCGCCCCGCTGCTGAGCGGGCTGAACACCCTGCCGATCCTCTCCGCGGCCGACATCCAGCCGAGCGATGACCCGGCCACCCCCTCGGCCGGGATCGAGGCGCTCAAGGCGGCCCCCAACGGCACCGGCCCCTTCCGCCTCGTCGACGACCAGAACGACGTCAAGACGATGGAGGCCAACCCCGACTACTGGGGCGGCGCGCCCGCCATCCAGACCCTCGTCTGGGAGTACATCCAGGACAGCCAGACTCGCCTCAACGCCCTGCTGGCCGGGCAGGCGGACGCCATCGACCGCGTGCCGCCCGAGCACCTGCCGATCCTGCAGGAGACCCCCGACATCGGGCTCATCTCGACGGTGGGCCTGGAGAACGTCAACCTCTGGATCCGGCAGGACGCCCCGCCGCCGTGGGACAACCCGAAGCTGCGCGAGGCGGTCGCCTGGTCGATCGACCGCGAGGCCCTCGTCTCCGCCCTCGTCGGCGGCGCCAGCGAGGTGGCGGCCACGCACATCCCGAACAAGGCGCTCTACGCCGCCGCGCAGGAGCCGGTCTACACCTTCGACCCGGAGCGGGCGATGGCCGCCCTGGCCGAGGCCGGCCTCGAGACGCCGCCGGAGGTCCCGCTGTGGGGCGTGACCGGGTTCCTACCCCGCGGGCGGGAGGTGGCGGAGGCGATCACCGACTCCTTGCAGCAGGTCGGCTTCCCGGTGCAGCTCCAGGTGACCGACGTGGCCGCCATCATCGACGCCCTGTTCAGCGCCGACAAGCCGGGGCTGATGTTCCACCTGAGCTGGAGCTCCAACGGCGACCCGCACACCGCCCTGGCCACCCTCTACCACTCCCCCGGGGCCTGGACCGGGGCCGACGACCCGACGATCGACGACCTCATCGACCAGGGCGCGGCCACGACCGACCCCGCGGCCCGCGGCGACGTCTACGCCGAGCTGCAGGCGTACCTGTGGCAGAACCTGCCGCACATCCCGCTCTACAACAGCGACTTCACCATCGCCCACCGCGCCGCCCTGCAAGGCGTCGTGGCGCTGCCGAACTTCATGACGTACTTCAACAAGGCGACCTTGACGGAGGGCTAGGAGGGGCGACGTTGCCATCTCCAAAGGGCGGCCGCCTGCACCCCGGCCGTAGGGGCGCTGCTTGCTGCGCCCGTCGGCCGCAGGCCGACAACAGGCGCCTCGCACAAACGTTGTGGCCCTCCGGGCCACGGGCGCAGCAAGCAGCGCCCCTACACGACGGGTGATGCGGAGGATGCTCCTGGATCGTATGACGGCAGGCCGAGAATCGCGATGAGGGCCTACCTCGCGCGGCGGGCGGCGCAGATGGTCTTCGTCGTCTTCGGGGTGATCGCCGTCACCTTTTTCGCGGTGCGCCTCGTGCCGGGAGACCCGGCGCGGATCATGAACCGGCCGGGCACGCCCGAGTCGGTGCTGAAGCTCACCCGCGAGCAGCTCGGCACGGACAAGCCGATCCCGGAGCAGTTCGTCGTCTTTCTCGGCGATCTGGCGCGGGGGGATCTGGGCGAGTCGTTCCGCGGCGGGCGGCCGGT
>CALMZR010000364.1 GCA_937870845.1 uncultured Chloroflexota bacterium | reverse complement strand
CGGAACCAGAGCACCTGGTCCTCGAGGAACTTCATGTAGTGGTCGTGGACCTTCTTGAACTTGGCGTTCTTCGCCGAGGTTTCGGCGTAGAGCTCCATCGCGGCCTTGTGGCACGCCTCCAGGATCGCCCGCGAGAACGGGCGCAGCTGCGCGCCGCCGAACACCGTGATCTTGTGGTTGTTGATCGCGTGATTGGTCAGGATGTTGACCGATAAATCGAGACGCATCCGCGGGCTGTAGCCGCAGATCGTCGCCGGCCGGATGGTGACGCAGACGAAGTCCGGCGACTGATGCTTGAACAAAAGCGGCTCGCACAGGCCCTTGTACTTGTTGTAGTCGGTCAGCGGCACCAGCGGATGATCCTCGGTGACGTCCGGCTTGTCCGACACGCCGTAGACCGAGCTGGTAGAGGCGTAGATGAAGCGCTTCACCCCGGCCTCTTTGGACGCAATCACCATCGGCTCGAAGCAGTCGTAGTTGATGGTCTCGGACAGCTTCTCGTCGAGCTCGAAGCTCGCGTCGTTGGAGATGCAGGCCAGATGCAGCACCGCGTCCTGGCCCTGCAGCGCCTCGGCGAGCTTGGGCGTGTCGCGGATATCGCCCTGCACGACGCGCAGGTTCGGGCTGTTCGGCAGCCGGCAGCCGAAGAACAAGGTATCGTAGACGGTGACGGTGTAGCCCTCGGCCAGCAGGCTCTCGTCCCAGCCGCGCCCGACGATCCACTCGCCCGGCGGCGTCTCCCGCACACGCGCCGCGATGCGCTCCACGATCTCCGGGATGGAGCGGGTGTCGAAGAGTTGGACCTCGCGCAGCATTCGCCCGGTGGCCTGCATATGGTTGTGCGCGTCGATCAACCCCGGCACGACCGTGGCCCCGTCCAGGTCCTCGACCCGCGTATGGACGCCGGCCAGAGCCCGAATCTCGTCGTCGCTCCCGACGGCCACGAGCTGGCCGTCGTGGATGGCAACCGCCGTCGCCGTCGGATTGGCGTCATCGAAGGTATAGATGCGGACGTTGACGAGGATGAGGTCGGGGTAAAGGGTATGGGACATGCTTCGCTCCATATGTCGCGTCTGTCGGCGCGCCCGTATACTCTGCGGCGAGGAGGACTCGGCATGAGCCAACTCGATGAGGCGCGCCCCGGCTACCTGGACCGGGTGACGGTCGATCCCGACATCCTGGTCGGCAAGCCGGTCATCACAGGCACGCGCATCCCGGTTTCGCTGGTGCTGAACCTGCTGGCGCACGACTACACGTTCGATCGCATCATCGAAGCGTATCCGATCCTGACCGACGACGACATCCGCGCCGCCATCGCCTACGCCAGCGCGAGTCTCGACGACGAGGTCGTGCGGTCCCTGATTGATTGAGCGTGCCGCGATTCTTGCTTGATTCGAGTTACACCGAAATCGGAATGGGAAGTCGGCCCCGAGTCGCGCCAGACGAAGGCTACTCCTGCACGTGCGCCTGCAAGAACCAGAGGTCCTTATCGAGTTCCCGCGAAATCTCGGTCAGCAAGTCGGCGGTGTCGGCGTCGCCAGCCTGATCCGCCTGGTCGATGCCCTGGCGGGTGTTGTTGGCGTGCAGCGCGTAGCGATCCACCAGCGCCCGCACGTAGTCGACGCCGGCGTCGATGTCGGTCGGGAGCTCCGGCAGCCGGGACGCGGTGGCCGCCATGCGGATGGTCCCGGTCGCGTAGCCGCCCAGCGCGGTGGCGCGCTCGGCGATGAGGTCGGCTTCATCTTCCCGCTTTTCCGCCAGTTGGTCGAAGAGGAGGTGCAGCGGGTAGAAGTGGATGCCCTTGACGTTCCAGTGCGCCTGCTTGGTCTGGCTGTAGAGATCGCTGGTGTCGGCCAGGTGCTGGTTGAGCAGCGCGACCATCTCGGCGCGCGTGCTCGGGGGAATGGCGATCGACGTTTCAAACGTTCGGTCGAGCCCGTTCGCCGCTTCGGTCTTCGCCTTCATCAAGCGGACCTTGCCCTTCTCCTTGGCCACGCTGTTCGTCTCCTGTGTGATCCGGCACGAAATCCGGGATCGGATGGGGAGCGCACGACGCTCCCGCTTATGGCGTCATATAGAGTACCGTGATACGGCGTCATCAGGGATTCGTCCGCAACAGGTGGTTTGGAGAGCTTTCGGTGCATCGCTTCTACTGGATCGTCGAGAACGTGATCGCCGGGTGCTCGCGGCCCGGCGCGGGCGGCGCCAACCTCGATCGCGACCTGGAAGCACTTCGTGGCTACGGCATCGGCGCCCTGCTCACGCTGACGGAGACGGCGCTGCCGGCCACCGTTCTCGACCGGCACGGCATCGCGAATCTGCACATTCCCGTCGATGACTTCCATGCCCCAACCACGATGCAGATGCTCGATGCCCTCGCCTTCCTTGACCAGGCGCGCTCCGCCGGAACCGCGGTCGCCGTGCATTGCCTGGCCGGGCAGGGGCGCACCGGAACGGTGCTCGCCGCCTACCTCATCCGGGGAGGGATTTCGGCCGCGGACGCGATCGCCGAGGTGCGCGGCGTCTGCCCCGGCGCGATCGAATCCGCGCCACAGACGGCCGCGCTGCAAGCCTGGTTCGCGGATCGGCCCTGGCTCATCTGACTGGCGTCAGTCGGCGCCTTACGCGCGCTTCGGGAGGGGAGGGAGCTCTGAACGCCATTCGCTGGGGCATTCTGGGAACCGGCCGCATCGCCAGCGCCTTTGCGACCGGTTTGCGCGACGCGCCGGGCGCGACGTTGGCCGCCGTCGGCTCGCGGGCGCCCGAGAGCGCCGCGGCCTTCGCCGAGAGCTTCGGCGTGGTCCGCGCCCACGCCACGTATGAAGATTTGGCCGCCGATCCCGACGTCGACATCGTCTACATCGCCACGCCGCACGCGCTGCACCACGCCAACGCCCGCCTCTGCCTGGACCACGGCAAGGCGGTCCTTTGCGAAAAGCCGTTCACCCTCAACGCCGCCCAGGCCCGCGACCTCGTCCAGGTGGCCCGCGAACGGCGGCTCTTCCTGATGGAGGCGATGTGGACGCGCTGCCTGCCGGCGCTGGCCGAGGTGCGCCGACTGAGCCTCGAAGCAGGGGCGATTGGCCAGCCGCGCTTCCTGATCGCCGATTTCGGATTCCACAAACCCTTCGATCCAAATCATCGCCTCTTCGAGCTGGCCATGGGCGGCGGCGCCTTGCTCGACGTCGGCGTCTACCTCGTCTCGCTGGCCTCGATGCTATTCGGCAATCCAGAGGAGATGGCTTCGCGGGCGCACATCGGCCAAAGCGGCGTCGACGAAGACGTCGCCCTGCTCCTTGGCTACGGCGAAGGCCGATTCGCCCAACTCACGGCGTCGATCGCGACCGAGACGCCGCAAGAGGCGATCGTCTTCGGCTCGGAGGGATCGATCCGGCTGCACGCCCTGTGGTGGAAGGCGAATCGCCTCACCCTCGCCGTGAATGGCCGCACAGCCGAGACGATCGAGGCGCCCTACCTTGGCAACGGCTATACGCACGAGGCGATGGAGGCGATGCGCTGCCTGCGCGAAGGCCGCCTCGAGAGCCCGCTCGTGCCGCTGGACGAAACGGCGGCGATCGTGGAAACGCTCGATCGCGCGCGGGCCGCGTGGGGTCTGCGCTACCCAGGGGAGTGAGCGACGCCGTGGAGTACGGGACCGTTCCGGGGATCGACAAGCCGATCTCGCGCCTCGTCCAGGGAACTATCATGCTGGACGAGGCAGACCTGGCAAGCAGCTTCACCCTCCTCGATGCCGTGTTCGACCTGGGCTGCACCGCGTTCGACACGGCGCGGCACTATGGCCGCGGCAACGAGGCGGTCGTCGGGCGCTGGGTGCGGGAGCGGGGCCTCCGAGACCAGGTCTTCATCATCGGCAAGGGCGCCCACCCCACCCCCGACGAGCCGCACCGGGTCACCCCGGAGGCCATCGCCGCCGACCTCGACGAGTCGCTCCGGCAGCTCGGCCTCGACGCGATCGACCTCTATCTGCTGCACCGGGACGACCCGGGCGTGCCGGTCGGCCCCATCGTGGAAGCGTTGAACGAGCATCAGCGCGCCGGCAAGATCCGCGCCTTCGGCGGCTCGAACTGGTCGCACGCGCGCATCGCCGCGGCCAACGCCTACGCCGCGGACCACGATCTCGTCCCGATGGTGGCCAGCAGCCCGCAGTTCAGCCTGGTCGAGCAGGTCGATGAGCCCTGGCCCGGCTGCATCTCCATCGGCGGCCCGGCCAACGAAGAGGCGCGCGCCTGGTATCAAGCCAACCAGATGGCGATCTTCGCCTGGTCCAGCCTGGCCGGCGGCTTCCTCTCCGGCGGGTTCACTCGCGCAAGCGACGGCGGGCTCCCCGAGGAAGCCGCCGCGCGGGCGCGCCGCGCGTACGGTACGGACGACAATTTCGAGCGATTGGACCGCGCCCGGAAGCTCGCCGAGGTCCAGGGCATGACCGTCCCCCAGATCGCGCTGGCCTACGCGTTCTCGCAGCCGCTGAACCTTTTCGCCATCGTCGGCAGCGAGAACCAGGAGGAATTCGCGGCCAACGCCGCGGCGCTGGACCTGCGCCTTTCAAAAG
This sequence comes from uncultured Chloroflexota bacterium, assembly GCA_937870845.1. GTDB lineage: Bacteria > Chloroflexota > Chloroflexia > Thermomicrobiales > UBA6265 > JACCXM01. The sequence goes on along the minus strand of CALMZR010000364.1, from coordinate 15,031 downwards.
CGACGCTGCCGTGGCTCGACGCGCGGGAGGGCGCCCTTTGAGGGCTACAGGCCCGAAATCGGTGCGGCGACATTCGACGCTGCCGCTGGCGCGGGGTAGCATCCGGCCCGGCTCACGATTGGCGATCACCCAGGAAAGGCTGCCCGTGTTCCGCATACTGACGCTCTGCTTGCCGCGCCGATGCGCGGCGCTCGTTTGCGCGCTCCTGTTGCTCGCGGCCGGTTCGGTTACGGGTCTGGCGCAGGACTCGGCAACGCCGATCGCCTCGGCGCCGTCTCCGGGCGCCCCGGGCATCGGCGACCCCTACTTTCCTCTCCTCGGCAACGGCGGCTACGACGCTCTCCATTACACCCTGGATCTCGATCTCGACGTCGAGGCGGGGAGCATCCTCGATGCCACCGCCACCATCGACGCCGTCGCCACCCAAGACCTCTCCTCGTTCAACTTCGACTACCGAGGCCCGCTCATCGACGCGATCACCGTGGACGGCGCCCCGGCAACCTGGACGCGAGACGGCGGAGAGCTAACCGTGATCCCGGCGGCGCCGATCGCCAACGGGGACCGATTCCAAACCCAGGTGCGCTACCACGGCACACCGGAGGTGGACGACGACGACCGCTTCGAACGTGGCTGGTGGGCTACCGGCCACTCGATCTTCGCCGTCGGCGAGCCCGCGGGCTCCGACGTCTGGTATCCGGTCAACGGGCACCCCCTCGACAAGGCGACCTACACCACGATCATCACCGTGCCCGAACCGTACGAGGCCGCGGCTAACGGGCTCCTCACCTCGGTCGCCAAGACCACCGGGACCGCTGGCAACCCATCGACGAATACCTACACCTGGGAGAACCGCGATCCGACCGCCAGCTACCTCGTCATGTTCCATGCGGCGGACCTGGACATCGCGACTGAGGAGGGAACGGACGGCGTCACCTACATCGAAGCTTTTCCGCACGATCTCAGTCAGCGGGATAAGCGCGTGTTTGCCGATGTTCCGGAGATGGTTTCCGTCTTCGCGGATCTTCTCGGCCCCTATCCATTTGCGACGATGGGGAACACCGTCTTCGAGGACACGACCTTTAACGCCGCCCTCGAAACGCAGGGGATGATTGGCTACGACCGCTCCGCCGTGCGCGAGCCGACCGTCGCCCACGAGGTGGCGCACCAGTGGCTGGGCAACAGCGTCTCGCCCGCGCGCTGGCAGGACATCTGGCTCAACGAGGGGTTCGCCCGCTACTCCGAGGCGCTCTGGGCCGAAGCCGCCCACGGCGACGAAGCCGCTGAGGCCGCGATCCGCCGCCAGGTAGGGTCGTTCGCAACCGCCAGCCGCGCGGACGAAAGCCACGGCGTCTCGATTGGCGATCCTGGGCCTGACCGGCTCTTCTCGGAGGCCGTTTATGCCGGTGGGGCGCTCGTCCTCGACGACTTGCGCGACCACATTGGCGACGAGGACTTCTTCCGGCTGCTCAAGGAGTGGGCATCCCGGTTTCGCTATGGCAACGCGACGACGGACGATTTCATCGCGCTCGCAGAAGAGGTTTCCGGCCAGGATCTCGACGCCTTCTTCGCCGACTGGCTCTACACCCCCTGGACGCCGGAACGGGTGGCCGACCGCTTTCCGCTCGGGGGAACCCCAATGCCCTGAGCGGCAGTGACGCACGCCCCCGAAACGGCGCATCGTTCGCGATCGGAGCAAGAGGGGCCGGCATGCTGAGGGGACATCGCCCGGACACCGCGCGCAAGCGGGTCGCCGTCATCGGCCTCGGCCGCTTCGGCAGCAGCGTGGCCCGCGTCTGCCACGAGCTGGGCTACGACGTGACGGCCATCGACATCGACGAGCGCCGAGTTGCGGAGGCCGCCGACTACGCCACCCTGGCGGCGCAGGCGGACGGCTCCGACGAGGAGGCGCTGTTGTCGCTGGGGGTCGAGCGCTCCGAGGTCGGCGTCGTCGGCCAGGGCCAGAACATCGAAGCGAGCATCAGTTGCGCCTTGATCCTGAAGCGGATCGGCCTGCCCTGGGTGATCGCCAAGGCCGAAACCGAGCTACACGGCGAGATCCTGGTCAAGGTCGGGGCCGATCGCATCGTCTTTCCCGAGAGCGAAGCCGGCGATCAGGTGGCGCACTCCCTTGAGATCCGGCATCTCGTCGCCTACATGAACCTCACCTCCGCCAGCGGCGTCGCGCGCATGGAGGTTCCCGCAACCGCCGTGCGCCAGACGATCGGCCAGATCGACACGGCGCGGCCAAACATCTGCATCGTCCTCGTGCAGCGCGGCAATCTGCTCTTGCCGCGGCCGCTCCCGGACACCATCCTCGAAGCGGGAGACGTCGTGCTCGTCGCCGGACTCGACGAAGCCATCGACGCCTTCGCCGATAGTTGAGCCTGGCATGGCGGGCAGGATCGGCGAAGCAGGCTCCCGCTGGCGGCGGGCAATCCTGGCCCCGCCGCCCGCCGGCCCCGGCACGCGCACGAACGCCCGCCGGCATGCGCAACTTTTCGTGCTCGGCCTGCTCGCTACCGCGCTGGCCGGGACGCTGCTGCTCGCCCTCCCCTGGGTGACGCGGGGCGGCCAGTCCACCCCCATCGTCGACGCGTTCTTCACCGCCGTCTCCGCTTCGACCGTCACCGGCCTCGTCGTCGTCGACACCCTCGACCACTGGAACTGGTGGGGGCAAGCCATCATCCTGGTGCTCATCCAGCTTGGCGGGCTCGGCTTCTCGGTCGGGGCCAGCCTGCTGCTGCAGATGCTGCGCCGCGGCGCCGGAGCGTACACGCTTCGTGACGAATTGCTGCTCAAGGACGGCGCCCCGGCGCTCTCGATCCAGGAGGCGGTTTCCCTCGCCGGACGCATCGTTCGCTTCACGTTTGTCGTGGAGTTGCTGGGCGCGCTCCTGCTCGCCGTCTGGTTCGTCGAGGCGACGGAATCTCCGCCGCTCGAGGCGCTCTGGAATGGGCTGTTTCTGGCGATTTCCGCGTTCTGCAATGCCGGGTTCGATTTGTTCGGCGGGTTTCGCTCGGCACAGCCGGTGGCCAGCGATGTCTGGGTCAATCTGGTGATGATCGCGCTGATCCAGGCCGGTTCCCTCTCGTACATCGTCTTTGCCGACACGGCGGAAAAGCGCTCCTGGCGAGCGCTTGCGCTCGACACCAAGATCGTCCTCAGCATGAACACAGTTTTACTGGCCGCGGGGGCGCTGGTCTTCCTGGCCGCCGAGTGGGGCGCGGCGCTGGCCGGCATGGGTGTCGGCAACAAGGTTCTCGCGTCGCTCTTTCAGACCGTGGCCGCCCGCACCGCGGGGTTCACCTCGGTCGACTGGAACTTGGCCCATCCCCTGACGCTCTTTTTTTGGCTCGGTTTGATGTTCGTCGGCGGCGCTTCGGGCTCCACGGCCGGCGGGGTGCGGCTGAACACGGCCGGCGTGGTCCTCGCGGCCGTGGTTTCCACCTTGCGCGGCCTGACCGAGACGCAAGTCTGGGGGCGGCGGGTGGCCACCCCGCTGGTCTTTCGCGCCGTCACCATCATCGTCATCTTTCTCGGCATCTACGGCGCGGCAACGGGGCTCCTGGCGATCGCGGAGAATCACGTCAGCCACCAGGGGCGAGCCATCATCGATTTGATGTTCGAGACCATGAGCGCCTTAGCCACCGTGGGCTTGTCCACGGGCATCACCCCGCTACTGACGACGGCCGGCAAGCTCGTGCTGTGCGCGGCCATGCTCGTCGGCCGGGTCGGCCCGCTGACCGCCGTTTACGCCTTGCAGCGCCACCAGGAGCCGGCGCGCTACCGCTTCCCGGAGGAAGCGGTGCGGATCGGGTAACCGGCCGTTGGCCGCTGGCTATTGGCTGCTGGCCAGCGATGCATTGTTGTCGCAACCGCCTTCACCGCCGGTATTGAAAAGCCTGAACGCAAAATGCCGGAGGCCAGTAGCCAGCAGCCAATAGCCAGCTGCCCGAGATGGTAAAATTCCTCTAGCGATGCGGCCGCCTCCCAGGCGGCCGGTCGTCTGAAAACCGGCAGAGCATGAGGGATTGACGCGCGGGTGAGCATGGAAACCTTCGGCGCAAACTGGGTCATCATCGCGCTGATGCTGACCGCGGCGTTCGGCATGGGCATGACGCTGTTGATCCTCAACTGGGTCGTGGCGCCCCAGAAGCCGGGCTGGCTCAAAGCCGCCCCCTACGAGAGCGGTCTGCCGAACGTCACTCCGGTGCAGCCGCGCTACACGGCCCGCTTTTACGTGGTGGCGATGCTCTTCGTCATCTTCGACATCGAGGCTATCTTCATGTTCCCGTGGGCGGTGCTATTCAGCCAGCTCGGGCTGTACGGGTTCGTCGAGATGCTCGTCTTCATCGCGCTGCTCTTCCTCGGGTACGTCTACGCATGGCGGAAAGGGGCCCTGGAGTGGGTCTGATTCACGATCGCTACGACAAAAACGTCTTCATCACGTCGCTCGATTTCCTCTTCAACTGGGCGCGCCGCTCCTCCCTCTGGTGGCTGCAATTCGGCCTCGCCTGCTGCGCCATCGAGATGATCGCCGCCTCCATGTCCCGCTTCGACCTGGCCGAGCGCTTCGGCATGCTCTACCGCGCCTCTCCGCGCCAGGCCGACATGATGATCATCGCCGGCACCGTCACCAAGAAGATGGCCCCGGTGGTGCGCACCCTCTACGACCAGATGCCGGAGCCGAAGTGGGTCGTCTCCATGGGCTCGTGCGCCAACGTCGGCGGCCCGTACGACACCTATGCCGTGCTGCAAGGGGTCGATCAGGTCATCCCGGTCGACATCTATGTCCCCGGCTGCCCACCCACGCCCGAGGCGCTCTACTACGGCATCCTGGAGCTGCAAAACCGCGTCATCAAGTACGAGACCATGGCCCGCAAGCAGGGCATCGCCGCCGCCGAGCAGTACCGCGAGGAGGCGCGGCAGGCCGACATGGCCGCCGTCGATGCCGCGCCCGTTGCGCCCGGCCTGTAGCGCCCACGCGCGACACGAGGAACCCCCTTTGAGCCTGCAACCAACCGAACCGGACAAAGCGCACGCCGAACGGGACACCCCCGAGGTGCAGCAAGCCGCCGAGGCCGAGGAAGCCGCTGAAGTCGCGGCGGAGTCGCCCGACGCGGCAGTCGCCTCCGCCCCGGTCAGCGATGTCGAGGGCCTCAAGGAGGCGATGCTCGACGACGGCCAGGAATGGTCGCGGGCGCGCTGGTTCCACGACGACATCGAGATGCATCCCGCGCTGTACGTCTTGCGCTCGGCGTTTCCGGACGCCATCGTCGACGCCGTCCGCTTCCGCGACGAGACGACGATCCACGTGGCCCGCGAGCGGTGGCGCGAAATCTGCCTCTATCTGAAGGAACACCCGCGGGTGCGCCTGAACTTCCTGAGCGACCTGACCGCCGTCGATATGCTGCGGCTGCGGCAGAACCCCCGCTTCGACGTGGTGGCCCAGCTCTACTCCCTGCCGAACCGGGTCCGCGTCCGCCTCAAGGCCGGCGTCAACGACGGCGAGCCGATCCCGTCGCTGGTCCCTATCTGGAACGGGGCCAACTGGCTGGAGCGCGAGTGCTACGACATGTTCGGCATCGTCTTTGAAGGGCACCCGAACCTGAAGCGGATGCTCCTCCCCGACGACTGGGCCGAAGGCCACCCCTTGCGCAAGGACTACCCGCTGCGCGGCTGGAGCGAGTTCCCCGTCCTCAACACCGAACGCCCGGTCGGCCGCGTGCGCACCCGCTGGACCGGGCGAGGAGCCTCATAGGATGAGCACCGACACCCGAATCGCCGCCCCCTACGAAGCGGATGCCGTCTTCAGCCCGGAAGCATCCTCACTCGGCACGCTGACGATCGAGGAAGACCTCGCGCTGCAATCGGGCGAGCGCCTGATGACGCTCAACATGGGGCCGCAGCACCCCAGCACCCACGGCGTACTGCGCGTGGTGCTGAAACTCGACGGCGAGCTGATCGTCGACTGCGACCCGGTCATCGGCTACCTCCACCGCGGCACCGAGAAGCTGGGCGAGCACCACCGCTACGCCCAGGTGATCCCCTGGACCGACCGCACCGATTACGTCGCCGCGCCGATGAACAACCTCGGCTGCGTCCTCGCCTTCGAGAAGCTGTGCGGCGTCGAAGCGCCGGAGCGCGCCCAGTACTGGCGCGTCATCATGTCGGAGCTGGCGCGCATCGCCTCGCACCTGGTCTGGCTCGGCACCCACGCCCTCGACATCGGCGCCCTTTCGATGTCGCTCTACTGCTTCCGGGAGCGCGAGCTGATCCTCGACCTGTTCGAGGCCTTCTGCGGGGCGCGGTTGACGACGAACATGATGGAGATCGGCGGCTTTTCCCGTCCCATACCCGAGAATATGCCGGGCATGGTCCGCGACTTCCTGCATGTCTTCCCGGAGCGGCAGCAGGAGTACGCCGACCTGCTCTCGGCCAACCCGATCTGGATGAGCCGCACCAAGGGCGTCGGCGTCATCCCGGCCGACGTGGCGATCAACTACTCGCTGACGGGCGCCTGCCTGCGCGGCTCGGGGGTCAACTACGACATCCGCAAGGCGATGCCGTATCTCGTCTACGACCGCCTCGACTTCGAGGTGCCTCTGGGCGCCCACGGCGATACCTACGACCGCTACCTGGTGCGCATGGAAGAGATGCGCCAGACGATCAGCATCATCGGTCAGGCGCTCGACCAGTGCGAGCGCATGGACACTGAGCTGATGGCCTGGGACTCGGAGTACGTCATCCCGCCGCACAAGGGGACGATGACGACGGCCGAGGACATGCAGCGCCACTTCATCTGGATCATCAAAGGGATCAGCCCGCCCGTCGGCGAGGCCTACGTCGCGGTGGAGCACCCCAAGGGCGAGCTCGGCTACTACGTCGTCTCCGACGGCTCCCCCCTGCCCTACCGGTTCCGCATCCGCTCCCCGGATTTCGTCAACCTCGCTTCGCTGCCCTACATGGCCAACGGCTCCATGCTGGCCGACGTCGTCGCGTTGATCGGGACGATCGACATCGTGCTGGGGTCGGTGGACCGCTAGGCGGCGGATCGCCAGATGGCGACATCGCCGCCGGGCAAGGCGATGGCTTTCGCCCCGTGGCTGCCGTCGAACTCCCACGCCTCGTAGGCCGTTTCCGGCGGAACGCGCACGCGGCTGCCGTCGTCGAATGCGAGTTCGAGCGTCCCGTCTTTGTGAGCTTCGGCAGATAGGATATGCTGCCCAAGGATCGCTCAGACGGGCGCCAACTCAGCCGCCTTGCCTACAGGATTGAGACGCCACGAACCATCTGTGGACTGAAAATCGAAGGCGCCGCTAATGAGGATCGTGGCCTCAGCGGCGCCTTCGCTGTCGACTGCAATGGTGAGCCCATGGTGGACGCAGCACTGCGTGACCGTGCCACCAGCGATTGGAAGGAGCCATCGATCATCGAGCTCGTGCATCTCTTACCTCGTTCAGGTCGGCCAGCCGGGCCACGGTCCGGGGTAGTCGAGCGGAATATGGGTCGTCGCGGGAGGTCCGGTATTCGATTGACATCGAGCGGCTGTCCGAGACGGTTGTAGTAGCGAAGATAGCCGTTCGGATAGCTCCGTGTCGGTTGCATGATGCGGATCGAATCGGCGTTGCCGGCCGCTCCGGTTCGTGGATAGATGATGCCGCGGCTATTGTCCGCGAGCCGCGCGTCCCAACCAAGCGGAACATCGGGAACGTTCGATCGCGGCGTCGTGAGCGTTCGCTCCGGGGCAACAACTCCGAACTTCGCCATCCAGGAACTGGGCCCGGATGACGTCGCCGCCATCGACCGGGCCGCCGCCCTGCTCGTCGAGGCGTTCCCGCATTGGACGCCGACGCTGCGGGCCGCTCGGGACCAGTCGCGGCGCTGCGTTTGGAGGATCGCCTTTGCCTCGTGGCGCGTTCCGGCGCCGCGGTCCTCGGCTGGGTCGGCGGCATCCCCACGTACAGCCACGCCTGGGAATTGCACCCACTGGTGGTGCGTCAGGACGTCCGCGGCCAGGGCATCGGGCAGGCGTTGGTCACGGCGTGGGAAGAGCGTGTCCGCGAGCGTGGTGCGCTGACCCTGTACCTCGGTACTGACGACGACGGGCCGGAGCCTGGAACCAGCGCGGGCGGCGTGTCCCTCTTTCCCGGGGTGCTGTCCCACGCCGCCACGCTGGCGGTTCGCGACCACGCGGCGGGGTTCTACCGCCGCCTGGGGTTCGAGGTTGTCGGTCTCATCTCGGACGCGAATGGCCCTGGCAAGGCGGACGTGCTGATGGCCAAGAGCCTCGCCGCGGCCGCCTCATCGACAAGCGGGCGGTGAGTCAGGCCCGCCCGGCCACGAACGCCGCGCCGTTCGCGGCGACGGCCGCGAGCCCGGCGAATGCCCCGAGGGTGAGCCGATCGGGCGCGATGAGCGGCTGCCCCCGCAACGCCTGCCACGTCAGCAGGAGCGTCACCCCGATCCAGGCGAGGGACGCGACAACGACTAAGTAGGTGGCCGTGAGTTTTTCGAGGGTGTAGGCTGTGGGGTCTCGTGAAGGAGACCCCGCCGATGTCGGTGACGCTGACGGAGACGCAACGGAGCGCGCTGGAGGCCGCGGCGGCGGCCGAGAAAGGGGGGCGGCGCTGGCAGCGCTACCGGGCGGTGCTGCTGCGCGGCGAGGGGCTGACCGTGGCCGCGGTGGCCCGCGCCCTGCGCTGCAGCGAGGCCAGCGTCTACGGCTGGACGGCCCGCTGGCGCCGGGCCGGCGTCGCCGGGTTGCGCGAAGGCGACCACGGCGGGGGCAAGCCGAAGCTGGGCGCCGCCGGGGAAGCGGCGTTGGCGGCGCTGCTGGAGCAGGATCCCCAGGCCCGCGGCCACCAGGCCACCGGCTGGACGGGGCCGCGGCTGCGGGGGGAACTGGCCCGCTCCGGGACGGAGGTCGGGGAGCGCACGGTGCGGCGGGCCGTCCACCGCCTCGGCTACCGCTGGCAGCGGCCGCGCTACGTGCGCGGCCGGCCCGACCCGGACTACGCCGCAAAAAAAGCGCCGTGACCGCCGCCGCGGCGTCGATGCTGGCGGCCGGCGGCGAGGTCTGGGTGGCCGACGAGACGGCGCTGCGCGAGTTCCCGCCGCTGCGCGCGGCGTGGAGTCGGCGCGGCGAGCCGGCGACGGTGCTGATCAGCGGGCGCAACCAGCGCCGCACCATCCTCGGGGCGCTGAACGCCGCCACGGGCGAGTTGGTGCGCACGCCGCGGGAACGCTGCCGCGCCGACGACGTGCTCGCCGCCGTGGACGCCCTGGCGGCGGTGCGCCCGGGCGTCCCCACGCTGCTGGTCTGGGACAACGCCCCGCCGCACCTGCCCCACCGGGTGCGCGATGCGGCCCGCGACGCCGGCATCGCGCTGGCGTTCCTGCCCTTCCGCGCCCCGGAGCTGATGCCGCTCGAGGACCTCTGGCGCGGGCTCAAGCAGACCGTGGCCGCCAACCGCTGCTACGCCTCGCTCGACGAGCTGGCCGAGCGCGCCCTGGCCTGGCTCGACGGCATGAGCGACGCCGACCGCCGCCGCCGCTGCGGCCTCGAAACCTCCAAATTCTCGTGGCTACCTACTTAGAACCGCAACGGCTGCACCGTAAACCCCCTCGGCGGCGGCGAAATCGGCGCCTCCCGGGCCATCATCAGCACCCCGAAGCGCCCCATGCCCCCCGGATCGATCAGGCGCAAGGTCGCCGCCTGGGCCGCCAGGTACTCCGGCAGGGTCGTCGCCGGCTCCCGGCCCAGGGCCACCAGCAGATCGCCCATCTCCAGGCTGGCCAGGAACGCGCCCTGCGTGGTCTGCCCGGCGAAGACCAGCCCCTCCGCCTCCCCGGCGCGGCGCAAGGCGCTGAAATCGACGTGGGCGGTGAGGTCCTGCTCCCCGACGTCGGCGAACGGGTCGTCGCCGACGGCGTGGCCGCGGTAGGCGCGCACGGTCCCGCTCAGGCGGTGAGCGGAGTACAGCTCCAGGGCCGGGTAGCCGTAGTCGATGACGAGGGCGTAGCCGCGCCGCAGCCCGCGCGCGACGGAGGCGAACCACGCCGCCGCGGCCGGGCTGACCTCGATGCGGTCGCCCTCCTCCAGGGCGATGCCGTGTTCGCGCAGCATCCCCTCCGGGTCCGCCGCCGCCGCTTCGGGCGACAGCTCCCCTTCCTCTGCGGCGAAGCGATCCCCGCGCCAGACCACCCACTCTTCCCGCAGGCCGCCTGCACGCCAGATCAACCGATGCACACCGAAGGCATCGGCCACCTCGTTGGCCAGCGCCACCCCGACGATCGGCTCCGGGTCGGCGTTTGCGGCGATCACCTCCCCCCGCACCACGTCGCCGAGCCCCTCCGCGGCGAAGGCGGCCAGCGCCTCCTGCAGCCGCCGCGGATTCGCCTCCACCAGTCGGTACTCCAGCGCGGCGCGGCACGGCGGCGCCTGCGCCGCGAGCCCCGCGACGATGTCCCAGGCCAGCGCCCCGCTGCCCGCCCCGTACTCGCGCACGACCAAGGGCGCCGGCTGCCCCAGCCGCTCCCAGCACTCCGCGATCTGGCGGGACAGGGCGATGCCGAAGAAGGGATGGGTCTCGGGGGCGGTCAGGAAATCGCCCGGCCGGCCGGGTCGCCGCTCCGGGGCGAGGTAGTACCCCCACTCCGGGTGATAGAGCGCCAAATCCATGAACCGCGCGAACGGGATGCGGCCGGCGGCGGCGATCTCGGCGCGGATGGCGGCTTCGAGCGAGGCGGGCAGCGCCAGCGAGGGCGGGAGGCGGGAGGCGGGAGGGGAGGGGTCGTGCATGGCGGCGATTGTAGAAGGGCGGAGAAACACGACGCCCCCGGTCTGAATGGATCAGATCCGGGGGCGTCTGGGCGAGCCAACCCGAGCGCGGGGCGTCGGGCCGAACATTAGCGGACCCAGCCGTACCGGTTGACGGAGCGGTCGAGCCGCAGCATGTCCTTGCGGGCCTCGTCGGCGGTCGGGTAGCCGACCCCGGCGCGGGCCACGTCGCCGTAGTAGCGGTCGAAGCGGCTGTTGCCGCCGACCCGGCCAAGCAGATTGCGAAGCAGCGTCATGTCAAACCTCCCGTGAGACGCCACGATTGCCAACACCTGAAGCATATCACATTATCGCGATAAATGCATAATTTGGTGATGCGCCGGGAATGGGCCGCCGGATGCGACACTTCGTGGCCGAATGGGGCGCTGTATGACGTCGCCCCGCGTCGTGTCATGCCGAGCGCCAGCGAAGCATCTCGGTTTCAGGGAACGGTCGCGGCCCGCGGCCTACATGCTTCACTTCGTTCAGCGTGACACGGGTCTTGCTCGCCATTCGCCATTCCCCGGAGGACGCCGCGTGACCACCCATCGCTTCGATCCCGATGTGTTCCACAACACCCTCGGCCAGCACCCGCCGGCGCTGCGCATCGCCTCCGGCGACACCGTCGTCATGCACACCCTCGACGCCCTCGGCGCCGACCGCTCCGGCGCCCAGCGCGGGCAGCGCCCCAACCCCCAAAGCGGCCCCATCTGGATCGACGGCGCCGAGCCGGGCGACGCCCTCGAAGTCCACATCGTGCGCCTCACGCCCTCGCGCCGAACCGGCTGGACCGGCTACCCCCTGGCCCCGAACGTCGTCGACCCCGCCGACGCCGCCCGGCTCCCGGCGCGCACCACCGCCGAGTGGGCCATCGACCTCGAAACGGGCGCGGTGCGCCCGCTCGACCCGCCCCCGGCCCTGCGCGACCTGACGCTCCCCATCGAGCCGATGATCGGCTGCCTTGGCGTTGCCCCGGCCGGCGGCGAAGCGATCTCCACCGCGACCTCCGCCCGCCACGGCGGCAACATGGACTGGCGCGGCTTCCGCCCAGGCGCCACGGTCTGGTTCCCGGTCGCCGTCCCCGGCGCGCTCTTCTTCGCCGGCGACGGCCACGCCCGGCAAGGCGACGGCGAGATCGGCGGCACCGGCGTCGAGGTCTCGATGGAGATGGAGCTGCGCTTCGGGCTGCGCAAGGCGTGGCCCATTCGATGGCCGCGCGGGATCACGAGCGACGGCGCGCTGTTCACCGTCGGCAACGCCCGCCCCCTCGACCAGGCGCTGCAGCACGCCACGAGTGAGATGCTCGGCTGGCTGCAAACCGACCACGGCCACGACCTCGTCTCCGCCAGCCTCCTCATGAGCCAGACCGTCCGCTACGACATCGGCAACGTCTATAACCCGGCCTACACGGTGGTGTGCCGCATGGAGGCGGGAGGCGGGAGGCGGGAGGCGGGAGGACGATAACGGGCGACTCCCGCTCTTGCCGTCTCGCCGTCTCGCCGTCTTGCGTCCGCCTGCCGCCCTCCGCCTCCCGCCTCCCGCCTCCGTGATACACTCAACTGCGCTTGCTGCGTCACAGTTTGGCGCGCAAAACCGGGAGGACAGAAGACGTGGACGCCAACCGCTTCGACACCCTGACGCGCACCATCGGCGAGCAGCGAAATCGCCGCGACATGCTCAAGACCGCCGCCGCCGGCACGCTGGCCGTCGCCGGCTTTGGCGCCCTCGGCCGCGCCGCCCTGGGGCAGGACGTCTCCATCGAGTCTCAGGGCTTCAAGGGCGACGACTGCGACACCGACGACGATTGCCGCCGCGGCCTGATCTGCAACGCCGGCGGCCGCTGCGAGTACAAGAAGAACTGCGGCGGCAAGAAGAAGGACGCCTGCAAGAAGGACAACGACTGCTGCAACGGCAAGAACCTGATTTGCAAGAACCGCAAGTGCAAGCGCGACAAGCGCAACTAGGGCGCCGCGGCCGGTTTCGTCCGGGGCCGTAATCCAGCGGCCCCGCCAATCTCGTAAAACAGGACGACTTGGGACATCCAAAACCGGTCCCCAGTCGTTTGTTGTGTGGACTCTTGGCAGCCCGCGGACCGGATGGTCCGGTTCGCGGGTGATCGCCGAAGAAGGAGCAGAGGATGGAACCGAACCGATTCGATGTCTTGTCTCGCGCAGTCGGCGAGCAAACCGGCCGCCGCGGCATGGTCAAAGCCGCCGCCGGCGGCGCGTTGGCGCTGCTGGGAGCCGGGGCCCTGGGCCGGGCGGCGCTCGGCCAGGAGGTGGCCGCGGAATCTCAGGGGTTCGACGGCGACCAGTGCAAGAACAACAGCGACTGCCGGAAGGGCCTCTTCTGCAACAAGAGCAACAACAAGAACAAAGGCCGCTGCGACTACAAGAAGGCCTGCGGCGGCAAGAAGAACGACGCCTGCAAGAACACCGGCGATTGCTGCAACAAGTTCCGCTGCAAGAACCGCAAGTGCAAGAAGAAGAACAACTAGCCGCCGGCTAAGCCAGCGCGTCCGAATCACGGCGGAACGGGCCACCCCGAGGGGATGGCCCGATCTGCGTCTCCATGCCCCGACGCCGCAGCTTCGGCCGACGTCGAAACCCGGTTGGCATCAGTTATGCAACGTTCCCGAAGGCGCCCGTCAAGGACGGACGGAATCGTCGCTTGCCCGCCGTGGTCGGCTCGGTTGAAGGAGATCGCTCGATATGGATGACACTCGTTTCGATGCTCTGGCCCGCTCCGTGGGCGCCATCACCACCCGTCGCACCGCGCTGCGCGGCGCCGCGGCCGGCGTCCTGGGCGCCATCGGTCTGGCCGCCGTGCTCGACGACGCCGACGCGCAGAATCGTCGCCGCCGTCGGCGAGATCGCCGCGGCAGCGGCTACCGCAATTGCGGCGAGCAGTACGCGGGCTGCAACAGCGGCGGCGATTGCTGCGCGGGCCTAGTCTGCCAGGAGCTGCGCAACCCCAGCGCCGAACAGAACTTCCGCGGCACGTGCGCCTATCGGCGCGGTTGCGGCAAGAAGAACGACTTCTGCGAGAAGAACCGCGACTGCTGCCGCAAGTTCCGCTGCCGCGGCCGCCGGTGCCGCCGCCGGAGCTGAGATCGCGGCGGCCCCTGGAGCCGCCATCGGGCGCCCTCGGCAAGTCGGGGGCGCCCGCTTCGGATCGGGGTGACGACCGCGTGAGGCGCGCCACGGCAGCTACGTCGGCGGCTTCTTCTGCCAGATGAGCTTGCGCCGGTGCGCGAACGCCGTGGCCTCGACGCAAGAATCGACGTCGATCTTCGCATAGATGTTGGCGACGTGACGGGCCGCCGTCGCCGGGCTGATGAGGAGCGCGTCGCCGATCTCGCGGTTGCTACGCGCCACGGCCAGCAGCCGCAGCACCTCCAGCTCCCGCTCGGTCAGGCCGTGCCATGGGGCGAGGCGATCGCTGGCTGCCTCGCGTGCGGGCGCCTTGGCGCCCACCGCCAGCGCTGTCGCGATCGCCGCCTCCTCAGACAGCGCCCGGCCCTCCGCCCACGCGGCATCGAAGCCGGCCACGCCCAACGCCTCGCGCATCCCGCCCACCACCGCCTCGAACCGGGCGACTTCCCCCGGCGGGCGGGGGTAAGGGAGCGCCTCGCGCATCGTGGCCGTCGCCCCGAAAATCCGCGCGGCGTCCGCCTCCTGTCCCGTGGCCGCGGCCACGCGCGCCATCCCCTCGATGCCGTCGATGACGTCCCCCAGGTTGCCCCGCGCCTGGGCTAAACCGATGCTCTCCCGATAGTGCCCGATCGCCCGCGAGGGGTCGCCCAGGTTGAGCGCCGTCGACCCCATGCCGGCCAGGACGCAGGGGAGCGCCCAGCCCATGGAGTGCTCGCGCGACAGCCCGAGCGCTTCTTCCAGCCGCCCCATGGCCGTCGCGTGCTCGTCGTGCTCCCAATCCTCGATCGCCAGATTGTGCAGCGCCAGCACCATCGGGCTGGGGCTGCCCGCCTCGCGGGCGACCGCCAGACTCGCTTCGTAGCGGGCCATCGCCAGCTCGCGATCGCCCAGCTCCGACGCGTGCACCGCGAGGTTGCTCAACTGGTACGCCTCCGCCTCGCGATCTCCGATCTCCCGCGCCAGCGTCAGCGCCCGCTCGCACATCCAGCAGCGTGCCAAAGTTGTGTCATTCCGAGCGGTCATGCCGCGGTGCGGCGCCCTCACGGCATGAAAA
>CALMZR010000363.1 GCA_937870845.1 uncultured Chloroflexota bacterium | reverse complement strand
ATCCGATCGGCATCGCGGTGGACGCGGCGAACCGGGTCTACATCGCCGATACGGACAACGACCGGCTGGAGGTGTTCAGCACTTCTTGACCAGCCGGGCACGTTGCCGCAGGAGGACTCAATCGAGACTCGCGGTTTCGCCCGGCGTTTCTTCCGAGTCGCCGGACGGGAGCCTCCCCGGTCGTTGGCCCGGCAGCGCATCTTTCATTGTTTGCGCCTTTTTCCTGCGTTCTTCGCTTTGTTGCTGGCTTCCGTAGACAAAGACGCCCGCGAGCGCGGCAAGATTCGTCACGATGATGGCAGCCCCAGCTTGGTCGTGCCCATTCATGATAAGAAAGCCGCCGAGGACCAGACTGAACATCGTAATGACGAATCCGAGGCGCAAGCCCTCGGTCGAGCGCTTGGCATTTGAGGTGACTGTGAAGCGTTCAATCTCGATGCGGTGATCGACCTGCTTGCGAAACGCCTGAAAGATAACCGCAGGCGCCTCGGGGTAGATCGTTGCGTACCGCTCGAGCACGGCAGGCGGCGGCAGGGGGCCAATGAACAACTCTTCGTGAACGACGTGCAGCAACTCACGCCGCACGGAACCTCGAACAGCTTCGCCAATGGGCATCTGTTCGAACTGCTCAGGCGTCAGATCCTCGAAATAGGCCTCAACGACCTCTTCGAGTGCTTCGCTGCTTGGAGAGTCTGAGCCAGAACCATCGTCAGCCGATTCGAGGGATACGTCACGATCTCCGTCTGGAATCGGCCGACCAGCATCCCTCTCCGGATCGTCGCTAGGAGCCTGATCTGACAGTTGGATTCTCCTCTGTCAGGGGTTCACCTATCGCTCGACCGTACTCCTCGAAGGTGGACCAGAGATCGCCGTAGACCGCTTGCCAGTCCATTGCCAGGGCGATTTTGTCGGCAGTATCGGACGTCGGAGAGGTGTTGTATTCGGTAAGGAAGTTCCCGAAATCGAGCAAGCGTCCCATCCCCTCCCAAAGCGACGGCTGCGCGAAGAGGAAATCAGACTTTCCGCCCATGGAGTAACTTTCTGTGCCTGGAGTGGCAAAGATTGCGCTTGCGGCCACCGGGCTACGGGGACCCGGAACGCCACTACTTTACCCAACCCCTCCAGTTGTGACAAGTCCCAACTGATACGGAATTCTGAACACTTACGAGTCGAAGAAGCGGAGATTTTTTCACCTCGTCCGCACGAGTGGGCGCCACCACACCCCATAGGGCAGAGAGCCGGAGGGAGCGACGGGTTCGATCCGATCGGCATCGCGGTGGACGCGGCGAACCGGGTCTACATCGCCGATACGGACAACGACCGGCGGGAGG
>CALMZR010000362.1 GCA_937870845.1 uncultured Chloroflexota bacterium | reverse complement strand
GGGTCTGGTCGAGGCGGGAGATCGTGACCGACTCGAGGGTCAGGCCGTTGGGGCGCAGGTCCTTCTCGACGATGGCCTGCACCGCGCTGGCGAACTCGTCCCGCTTGGTGTGGAGCTCGTGCAGGGAGCGGGTGGCGGCGACGGTGCGCAGCGCCGAGACGAGCTTCTGGTTGACCAGGTGCTTGACGCTCTCGGCATCGACCGAGCGCTCGCCGAGGGAGGTGGCGGCGTTGATGATGTCTTCCTTGATCTTCTGCACCTTGATGTAGAACTCGGCCGCCACGTCGGCGCGGAGGTTGTCGCCGGTGATGAGAGCGTCGGGCCCGGAGCGGTCGACGTCGAGGCGCATGGTCAGCAGCGAGACCGGCACGATCTCATGCACGACGGGGATGACCAGGGCGCCGCCGTCGATGATCGGCTCCTGGCCGCCCATGCCGGTGCGCACGAAGGCCTGGTCTGCGGAGGTCTTCACGTAGAGCCGGGTGATGGTGATGACGATGGCGCCGACCAGCAGCAGGATCACGCCGAAGCCGACCAGGATCGTCTGCGTGGCGCCGCTGAGGACGATGACGCCCAGGGCGGGCAACAGCAGCGGCAAGAGGACGAAGACGAGGGCGATGACGATCGCCGTCAGCCCGAGCCCGGCGCCGCTGCCGCGTTGCTGAACCATGACGCTGCCTCCTCTTTACCGATTTACCGAACGGGGAGCCGCGCCGGCCGCGAACCGCCCGGCTCGATCCCCGCGATGATGTCGTCCTGAACCGCGAAGTAGGCCCCTCCGCCGGGGTCGTAGCGCCACAGCACCACGCGCTCCCCCGCGGGGATCGGCAGCTCGCCCGGCATCACCCGCGCCGGGACTTCGTAGATGGAGCCGTACTGGTTGTAAAGCTGGACCGTGCCGCTCGTCTCGGTGAGGGCGTAGCGCACGTCGGCGATGCGCCCTATCAGCTCGCTGGACGAGGCGCCGTAGCTTTCCGTGCTTGGCATCAGGCGGCCCAGCCGCGCGGCGAGCAAGCGGGTGAAGGCCCCGGCCCCGACCAGCGCCACGGCCAGCGACGGCCAGATGAAGAGGGCCGGCGAGGGGAACACGGTCGAGAAGAGCTGGTTGGCCGCCCAGCCGAAGAATCCCCACAGGAAGAAGAAGCTCATCAGCACCAGCGAGAGCGGGATGCGCCCGACCCCGATCAGGCTCAACGCGCCGCGAAACGGGTCCATGTCGTGGTGCTCGCCGTGGGGGATGTCGTCGATGGCGTCGTGGGCGTGAATCTCGATGTGGGCGCCGTGGATCTCGACGTGCAGCCCCGGCTCGACGTGGAGATCGCCGTGGTCCCCCTCGGCCGGCAAGGCGCCGAGCGCCAGCAACAGCAGGTAGAGCAGCGCGGCGACGGCGGGCAGGAGGAAGACGAGGTTCCACCACTCCAGGAGTTCCATGCCGGCTTCACCTCACGCGTCAGTTGGCGCGAACGGAATCGTCACCAAAAAAACGACGCGACCGCCCCGCCTGTTCCCGCGGCGACCGACTCGCTCGGTCTGGAGAAGAGTGGTCATAATACACTATCCGCGCGATTTTCCATGCGTCTATGTTGCCCGCCTTCGGGCCGGAGCGCATCCGTAGAAAGTACGGGTTTTCCGGAGGTGACAGGGTGTTAGGGTGACAGGGTGACAGGGGATTGGCTCGTGGATGCGGGAACAATCTCCAAGATCGTTCTCCCCAACACCCTGTCACCCCGACATCCCGTCACCCTCGTCTACGTTCCCAGCCGCCGCACGTGGAGCATGTTCGTCCGGCCCGAGACGTGGGTCATCGGCAACGAGCCGGCGATGAGGGCGAACTCGCCGTCGGTGGCGAGGCCTTCCTCGACCATCTTCTTGCCCGCCACCTGGAAGAGGTGGTCGGGGTTTTCCTCGATCGGCACGGCGGTGGCGCGGGTGCCCCAGATCAGGTTCAGCCGCCGCGCGGTGTCGATGTCGGCGGCGGCCCCGATGATCGGCGGCTTGGGGCGGTACTTGGCCACACGGCGCACGGAGGCGCCGGTCAGGGTGAAGACGACGATGTGCTGCACCGGGGCCTCGTCGGCCAGTTCGCGCGCGGCGCGGGCGATGGCGTCGGCGATGACCAGGGTGTCTTCCGACTGGTCGGGCAGGTGCTGGTCGGCGGCGCTGGTGCGGATCGGGCCGTCACGCTCGGCCTCGCGGATGATGCGGCCCATGGTGCGCACGGCTTCGACGGGGTACTGCCCGATGGCGGTCTCGGCCGAAAGCATCACCGCGTCGGTGCCGTCCCAGACGGCATTGGCCACGTCGCTCGTTTCGGCGCGGGTGGCGACCGGCTGGGTGATCATCGACTCCAGCATCTGGGTGGCGGTGATGACCGGGATGGCGAACTCGTTGGCGACGCGGATGATCTCCTTTTGCGCCCGCGGCACCTGCTCCGGCGGCATCTGCACCCCGAGGTCGCCGCGCGCCACCATCATGCCGTCGGCCGATGCGGCGATGCCGCGCACGTTGGTGAGGGCGTCGGGCCGCTCGATCTTGGCGATCAGGCCCGGCGGGCGGTCGCTGTACCAGCTCGCCACGTCGCGGGCGAAGCGCAGATCGGCGGCGTCGGTGACGAAGGAGAGGCCGATGAAATCGACCCCATGCTCGACGCCCCAGCGCAGATCTTCGCGGTCGACCTCGGTCAGCGAGCCGCCCTTGATCGCCGCGCCGGGGAGCGTGACGCCTTGCTTGCCGGGGATGTGGCCGCCGCGCCCGACCGAGGCGGTGGCCACGTTCCCCTTGACGCTCTCGACGAGGAGCTCGATGAGACCGTCGGAGATGAGGATGCGGCTGCCGGGGCCGATCACCTCGAAGAGCCTGGGGAAATCGATCCCGATCCGCTCCGCCGTCATCGGCTCGGGGGTGTTGACGACCTCGACGGTGCCGCCGCGGGCGAACCCGACCTTGCCGTCCCCGGTCAGCGGCCCGGTGCGGATCTTCAGGCCGCGCAGGTCGAACAGGATCGGCACGAGGCGGCTCGAGGCCTCGGCCACGGCGCGCACGTCCTCCACGAGGCGGGCGCGCTCGTCCGGGGAGCCGTGGGCGGCGTTGACGCGGACGACGTCGAGGCCGGCCTCCATCATCTCGCGCAACGTCTCCGGGTTGCGCGACGCCGGCCCCAGCGTCGCCACGATTTTCACTCGGCGCTCATCGTAGACGCCCAACGTGCTCCACCTCCGCGACGGCGATGTGATTGAAGTGGGGATGGTAGCAGGGCAGGTCCAGTGCGGAGATACTTTCGGCAACCGCAGGACACGCGATGATGGCCGCTTGGGGGCGACAATCCGCCGCGTGCTACTGGCTGAACTCCCGATCGAAGTGGCCCAAGCCCTTGGTCGTATCCGATTCGGAGGGCCGTTTCCCCATTCGCAAGACGGCGCCGTTTTTTTCAACCGGCAGAAGCTCTTGCCGCGTCGCGGCGTGGGTTACTACCGCGAGTACACGGTGGAGACGCCGGGATCGCAGGACCGAGGAGCGCGTAGACGTGTCGTTGGCGGAGGCGGGGCCGAGTTGTACTACACGGATAACCACTATCGCTCGTTCCGCGAGGTCCTTGACAGCCATGGCTAACACACACAATCCAGCGCGGAAGCACGATGCAGGGGCGTGGTTTGACCCGCGCCGATATCTTCCGAGGTTGGTCCAGTGGGCCAGGTCGGCTGTGCCTCGCTCACGGCCGCTGCCATTCCTCGACCGATGCAAGCCAGGGATTTTCGTCGTCGCGTCGCCCGCGGTCGTCCAGGAGCTTGTCGCCGAGGCTCGGGACCAACGGTTGGTCGTGGCGTGGGTCGACATGGAACGCCTGGCCACGCACAAGGGGTTCCTGGCGGAGACCGGCCGAGTTCTGAACTTCCCCGACTATTACGGCCAGAATTGGGATGCGTTTGAAGAGTGCATCCGCGATCTCTCGTGGCTGCCGGCGAGAGGCTATCTGCTCGTCTTGGCCGGGTACGACCGGCTTGCTCGAAGCGATCCGGAGAACAGGGCGATCGGGCTCGAGGTGCTCGAGGAAGCCGTCAATACGTGGAGCCGAACCGAAAGCCCCATGGTTGTCTTACTCCAGGGATCAGGTGATGCGGCTCCGGGTGTGCGACCATTACGGTGCTTGCCGAAGACATCACCACCGAAGGTGACCGACCGTCGGATTCTGGCCGAGCAGCCCCCAGACACCCGGATGAACAACCCGCGCCGAGACACGCCGGGCAACGCTGCTTAGCTCGGATTCACTATCCGAGGCGTCACCAGATACGCGCACACGTGCCCGCCGTTGATGCGGTGCGCGATGCGCGTCACCTCGGCGTCGGGCAATGCCGCCTGGAGGTAGGACAGCTCGCTGGAGCAGGCGTGGCCGTAGCGGAGGGCGACGCCGAGGACGGCGCAGTTGTGCTCGGTGATGACGAAGCTGCCGTCGCCGCGGGGGGCGAAGTCGGCCAGGTAGCCGTCTTCGTCGAGGACCTGGGCGACGACGCGGACCTGCTCCGGGAAGGGGAGACCGATGGTGCGCTCGCGGGTGCGCTGCAGGCGGCGCTGGGCGCGGCGGTCGAAGATGCGCTCCAGCAGCGCGGGGTCTTCGTCGGAGACGTAGTCGAGCAGCTCGTTGGTCAGCTCGGCGTAGGCGCGGGGGAAGAGGGCGTCGCCGGCCGGGGTGAGGGCGAAGACGTGCTTCGGGCGGCCGGGGCCGCCGCGGGCGGAGTGGTGGGCCAGCAGCCCGTCGCGCTCCAGGGCGGTCAGGTGCTGGCGGGCGCCGCTGACGGTGACGCCGCCGCGTTCGGCCGCCCAGCGGCGCATCGACACGCTCGAGACGCTGCGCCGCGGGGGCGATGCCTGGGTCGCCTCGGCGAACCCGGACGGCACGGCCCATCTGGTGCTGCTCTCCTATTCCTGGGACGGCGAGCGGCTAACCGTGGCGACCACCCCACGCAGCAAGACAGGCCGCAATCTGGCCAGGTCGCGGTGGGCCAGGATGGCGCTCGCCCTCGACCGCGAAGAGGTCATCGTCGAAGGGCCGCTGGAGGTCGTCTCGATCGACGCCGACGACGCGCTCGCTGTCGCCCACGCCACGGCCATCGGCTTCGATTTTCGGCGAGAATCGGCGACGTACGTCTTCTTTCGTCTCGCGCCATGCCGCATCCAGGCGATGCGCGGCCCGGAGGAAGCGCGGGACAGAACGATCATGCGCCACGGCCGCTGGCTGGATGAGTCAGAGACATTGCGCCGCATTGCCGCAGGAGAGGCCGCCCATGAGCCGATTTACGCCTAAGGAGATCGCGTATCTCCAATCCCAACCGCTGGGCCGATTGGCAACGGTCGGGCCGAACGGCGACCCGCACGTCGTCCCGGTCGGGTTCCGCTTCAATCCGGAGCTGGACACAATCGACATCGGCGGGCACGGCATCGCGCAGAGCAAGAAGTTTCGCGACGTTGCCCGCTCCGGCCGCGCGGCCTTCGTCGTCGACGACCTGGTCTCGACCGATCCCTGGACGCCGCGCATGCTCACGGTGCGCGGCCGAGCCGAGGCGCTGCCGACCGGGGGCCGCGAGGTCATGCCGTTCTTCGCCCCCGAGCTGATCCGCCTTTTCCCCGAGCGCATCGTCAGCTTCGGCATCAATGCCGCGGGCATCGCTCCGCACGCACGGTCGGCGACCGAGGAGGCGCCGGAATGAGCGCTCGCCTCGTTGGCGGCAGACCCTATGGGGACAACGGATGACGGCGCGCACCGCGGCCCAACGCCGCGCCGACTCGCTGGACGCCTTGCGGTCGCACCGTGACGTGTGGGTGGCCTCCGCCGACGAGGCCGGCGCCGCGTACATGATCCCGCTCTCCTACCTCTGGGACGGGGAGCGGCTGATCGTGGCGACCCCGGAGCGGAGCAAGACCGCGCGCAACCTGAAACGCGCCGGCTCGGGGCGCGTGGCGCTGCCCTCGACCGACGACGTCGTCATCATCGACGGTACGGTTGACGTCGTGTCGGTCGCCGATGCCGGCGCATTCGCCGATGCCCACGCGGCCGCGACGGGGTTCGACCCCCGCCACGAGCCCGAGACCTACGTCTATATTCGGCTCACCCCCTCGCGCATCCAGGCTTGGCGCGACGTCGCCGAGCTGCGCGGGCGGACGATCATGCGCGACAGGCGGTGGATTGAGTGACTGACCGAGAGCCATCGCCGAGGCAACGACCGTGACGACAGAAACCGTGACCCGGCCGAGCATCGGCGAAGATGGCCATCGCATCGACGAACTTTCCGGCGATGCGGGCCTCGATCCGTCGCTCCATCTGGCAGCGGCGACTGAGGCCGACGCGAGCCCGTTCGGCCCGCGGCGGGTGGCGCTCACCGTCGGCCTGATCCTGACCGTCGTCGGCGTCGGGTTCGAGGCGCTGGCGGTGGCCACGGTCCTCCCCGCCGTCGTGGACGACCTGGGGGACCTCCACCTCTATGGCTGGGCCTTCTCCGGGTTTCTGCTGACGCAGCTCGTCGGCGTCGTCATCGCCGGGCTGATGGCCGATGCGCGCGGCCCGGCGCTGCCGTTTGCGCTCAGCCTGGTCCTGTTCGCCGGCGGGCTGGTCGTCGGCGGGTTGGCGCCGTCGATGCCCATCCTGATCCTGGGGCGGGCGTTGCAGGGGTTCGGCGGAGGGGCCATCACCGCGCTCGCCTACGTCGCCATCGGGCGCGGCTACCCGGAGAGCGCCAAGGCGCGCATGCTGGCGCTCCTCTCCACCGCCTGGGTCGTGCCGGGGCTGATCGGGCCGGGGCTGGCCGGCATCATGGCGGAATCGCTCGGGTGGCGCTCGATCTTCCTCGTGCTGGCCCCGATGCCGCTCGTGACCGGGGCGCTGGCGCTGCCGGCGCTGCGCAAGATGGGGGCGGGCACGCCGTCGCCCCAGGCGCGGGCGCGGGTCGCCGCCGCCGTGGTGCTCGCCGTCGCCTCCTACTTCGTCGTCGCGACGATCCTGCTCTCGACCTCGGTCGGCCTCGGGCTCGTCGTCCTCCTCGGCGTGCCC
Organism: uncultured Chloroflexota bacterium; assembly: GCA_937870845.1. Classification (GTDB taxonomy): domain Bacteria; phylum Chloroflexota; class Chloroflexia; order Thermomicrobiales; family UBA6265; genus JACCXM01. The sequence continues at coordinate 610 of CALMZR010000362.1, read as the reverse complement.
CTGCTCGTCGCGAGCCTGTCGCTCGTAATCCGGCCGCTCCAGGCCCGTCAACGCGAGCAGCGCGAGCAGGTGGGGCGGCTGACCGCGCTCGGCGCCGACACCGTCGCGGGACTGCGCGTGCTGCGGGGGATCGGCGGCGAAGGCGTCTTCCTCGACCGCTACCGCCGGCGGTCGGACGAGGTGCGGCGGGCGGGAGTCCGCGTCGCGCTGCCGCAGTCGACGCTCGACTCAGCGCAGGTGCTGCTGCCGGGGATCTTCGTCGTCGTCGTCACCTGGCTCGGCGCGAGGCTCGCGATCGACGGCCAGATCAGCGCCGGCGAGCTCGTCGCCTTCTACGGCTACGCCGCCTTCCTCGTGATCCCGCTCCGGACCGCGGCCGAGGCGGTCGACAAGGTGACGCGGGCGTTCGTCGGCGCCCAGCGGATCCTCGCCGTCCTCCGCGTGCGCCCGCTCGTGGACGACCCCGCCGCGCCCGCGCCCGAGACGCCGCCGGGGCTGCCGCTCGTGGACGAGCGCTCCGGCCTCGTCGTCGAGCCGGGCCTCTTCACCGGTGTCGTGACCGCTGTGCCCGACGAGGCGGCCGCGCTCGCCGGCCGGCTGGGCCGGGTCG
>CALMZR010000361.1 GCA_937870845.1 uncultured Chloroflexota bacterium | reverse complement strand
CGGGGCGCCCGAGAAGCCGCACGTGCAGACGCCCTGGTCGCAGATGTTGGCGCGCTGGGTCATGCAGTCATTGCCGCAGGCGCCGCAGTGTCTTGCGTTGAACCTGGTGTTGAGACAGGTCCCCGTGCAGCACGTCGGCTCGGCGCTGCCGGCGAGGCAGAAGCCGGCCGCGCCGCACGTCACGCCGCAGAAGCCGTCCCGGCAGATCTCGTTATCGGCGCACTCGCGGCCACATGCGCCGCAATGGAGCGCGTTGGTGAGCCGGTTGACGCAGGCGCCGGCGCAGAAATGCTGCCCCTGGGGGCATTCGCAGCTCCCGCTCTGGCAGCTCCGGCCTCCGGTGCATTCCTGACAGACCGCCCCGTTCGCGCCGCACAGCGCGTCGCCGCCGCCCGTCCGGCACGCGGCGCCGTCGCAGCACCCGTCGCACGCCGCCCCGTTGCAGGTGCACGTCCCGCCCTGGCAGCGTTGGTCGGGCGCGCACGTGGCGCCGCAGCCGCCGCAGTGCTTCGCGTCGTTGGCCGTGTCGACGCACCCCGCGCCGCACCGGCGCTGCCCATTCGGGCACGCGGGCGGCTTCTTTTTCTTCTTGTTTCGCTTCTTTTCCGCCTGGACCCCGGCGTGGCCGTCCCGGCCGCGGGCGCGGGACGGCTTCCGCCGCGCATCATGCCTGGGCTTGTCGTCGCGCCGGCCGCGCCGCTGGCCCCGGCGGCCCCCGGCGTCCGCCGCCCCCTCCGCCAGGAGCGCAAGCAGAAGCGCCCCAAGGACGCCGACGATGGCGCCGAGGGAGCGGCGCGAGGCCGTCGAAGCGATTGGCATCCACGACACGACTCCCGGCAAGCACGACGACAAACGTCGGCTTCGGTCGGGAGCGCAAGGCCCACCACCCGGCGCACAAGCGACCAAGGGCGAAGAAGCGCCACGCCGGGAGGCTGTGATCGAAGACCGGGAACACTATGAGGCCAACTCGCTCGTCTGTCAACTGTTATGACGAACGCCGGGTCGCAAGGACCGTCCGCGACGGCATCCGCCGCCCCGCCCGAGGGCCAGCGCGATCGAGGCAGCCCCTCGCGGTCCACGGCCCCCTGATGCCGCCCGGCTTGACAGCGCGGCCCCCCGCGATTACGCTCTTTCCAATTCCGACGAATTAGATCGGAATTTGACACCCAGAGAGGCGGGGCGTCAGTTCGTGATCCGCTATCGCCGCACGAGCCCCCAACGACGCCGCGCCCAACGCGCCGGCGCCGCATCCCGCGACCCACGCCGCGTCTCGCGTTCCGGGGTCGGAGCGCGCTCACCAACGCGGGATCGCCCCGCCGCGCCAAAGGACATCGCGCCCATGGTCGACCTGACGCTGCACGCGGTCCAGTGGTGCGCTCACCACGGCCACCCCGTCCTCTCCCTGCGCACCGCAGACGACCGCTTCTTCGTCGTCGCCCTCGCCGCCGAAGACGCCGGCGCCCTCGCCGCGGCGCCAGACCCCGCCGCTGCCGACCGCCCGCCGCGCCGCCTCTACCCCCTCGTCGAGCGTCTGCTCGCCACCCTCGGCGCCCGCCTCACCGAGGTCCGCCTCCACGTCGGCTCCGACCACATGCTGCGCGCCTCCCTGCGCCTGCACACCCCCCAGGGCGACGCTGCGCTCCCCGCCTGCTTCGCCGACGGCATCGCCCTCGCCCACCGCGGCCGCCTCCCGCTGCGCATGGCCCCGGAGGATCTCGACCGTGTCCCGCTGGCGCCCCTCTTCCCCCTCCCCACGAACGACCCCGACGCCACGCCGCCCGAGGCCTTCCGCGCCCTCATCGAATCGCTCGACCTGGATGGGTTGGGGCGAGAACCGGAAGCGCCGCGGTAGTCGACAGCCGCCCCGGCTCGGACGCGCCGCTACTCCAACGCCCGCACCGCGCCAAGGCTGCCGGCCAGCAGCGCCGTGAGCGCCATCAGCCCGCCGGAAATGGCGAACAACGGCGTGAGACCGATGCCCAGCAGCGCCCCAGTGGCCGCGTAGGAGACGGGATCGAGCGCCACCGCGGCCAATACCACCAGACTCATCACCCGCCCCAGCATGGCGGGCTCTGCCCGCTCCTGCAACCACGCCACGAGCACGACCCCGAGGTAGCCCGCCGCGGCGCCCATCCCCACGGCGATGACCGACGCCGCCCCCAGCCCCGGCGCCAACCCCAGGGCGGCCAACCCGACGCCGAAGAGGCCGGCCGCGACCAGCAGCGCGATCCCGCGCCGCCGCGGGCGGCCAAGCGTCCCCGCGGCGGCCGTCCCCAGCAGCGATCCGGCCCCGAAGACGGCGAAAAAGATCCCCAACGCCCCAGCCCCGCCGAAGCGCTCCGTGGCCAGCGCCGCCCCACCCACCACCAGCGGCCCCGCCGCGGCCACGTTCAACGCGGCCAGGATCAGCATCAGCGCGCGGATGACGGGGTCGCCCCAGGCGTAGCGAGCCCCGGCCAGGATCGCCGCCGGGCCACTCTCCGTGGCGGGCTCGCGCTGCGCCCGCGGCAGCGCCAACGCCCCCCGCGCCAGCGCGACGTACGCCAGCGCCGCCAGCGCGAACGCGACCGCGACGCCCCCGAACGCCGGGCCCAACCCGACGGCGGCGACCGCCCCCGCCGCCAGCGCGGGACCGACCAGTCCGCTCATCTGCTCCATCCCCTGCACCAGCGCGTTCGCCGGCTCCAGCCGCTCGTCGCTCACCAGCGCCGGCACGATCGCCATCGAGGCGGGGTAGTAGAAGGCATCGAGGGCGCTGAGCAACCCGCCCAGCACGGAGAGCTGCCACACGGCGACGGCGTCGAACAGCACCAGCGCGGCCAGCGCGGCCATCAGAACCATCCGCCCCGCCGTCGTGGCCGCCATCACGGCGGACGGCGGCACGCGGTCGCTCACCCAGCCGCCGATGGGGAGCAGGACGGCCCCCGGCACGGCGGCGACGGCCAGGATCGCCCCCAGCTCGGCGCCTGGGCCGGCAAGACGCAGCACGAGCAACGTGAAGAGGATGAGGAACGCCTGGTCCGCCAGCAGCGAGAGCGCCGACCCGGCCCACAGGCGGCGAAAGAGCGGGAGCGCCAGCGGCCGCCACAGCGGCAGGCCCCGCACGCGCTCGAGCCAGGAAGCGGGGGCATCCGACTCTTCCCCGGCACACTTCGAATGAACGTTCGTTCGCTTTCCATCGCGAGATTCGAGCAGGTCGGGACGCGCGCTCATGGGTTGGCAGCTCCTTACGCCGAGGATCGCTTGGGAGAAGGTCGCAGCAAGTCTTCGATCATGCGCTGGGCGAGCGGCGCGTAGTTCAAGAGATCGACATCGGGCGCCAGCGCCTTGCGCGTGATCAGCCCGTCGATCAGCGCCGCGATCACCTCCGCCGCCAGCCGGGGGTCGAGGTCGGCGGCGATCTCGCCGCGCCCCTGCGCCCGCCGCAGCAGCATGGCCAGCGCCCCGGTGACGCTCTCCTCGTGGCGGCGCACGATGGCCGCCACCCGCGGGTTGCGCGCGGCCTCGGCCCCGATCTCGACATAGACCGCGGCCTCGCCCGGGTCGCGCACGGCGGCGAGCGTCTCGGCAATCCCGGCGCCGATGGCGGCGAGGATGTCGGGCGCGGCCGCCAGCGACTCCAGCATCGCCAGACTCTCGGCGCGGTCCTGCTCGACCAGCGCCTCGATCAGGTCGTCCTTGGAGCGGAAATAGCGGTAGACCGTGCCGGGGCTGAGCCCCGCCTCGGCGCAGATCTCGGGCATCGTGGCCGCGTGAAACCCGCGCCGGCCGAAGCAGACCGCCGCCGCGGCGAGGATTTGGCGCCGCCGCTCCGCGGCGATCTCGCTGCTTGCGGTTTTGTCGACCACGGCCCTGCTCATCACCATGTCCGTTCTATGAATGAATGTTCATTCGCATCGTAGACCGGCAACGAACCCCATGTCAACCCCCGAACCGACCTCCCGAGCCGCTACCCCCGCGGCGCGTAATCGAGCACCGCCAGGTAGCTGCACGCCTCCGCGCCCGCATTCTCGAACCGGTGCAGCACGTCTGCGCGAAAGTAGAACGCGTCCCCCGCCTCCAGCAGATGCCCCTCCGCCCCCACCACCACCCGCAACCGCCCCGCTTCCACCAGCACGTACTTGTCGATCGCCGGGTGGTACGGCTGCACGTCGTCCGTCGCGGCCCCCGGCGGCAACGTCGCCCGGATCCACTCGATGCCGCGCCCCGCGAACGGCGGCGACAGAAGCTGCCGCGCGATCCCCGTCGCCGCGTCGCGGAAGACCAAACGCTCCCCGCGCCGGATCGTCGCCGTCGGCCGCCGCTCCTCCTCGCCCAGCAACTGGGCCAGGCTCACCCCCAGCGTCCGCGCCACGTCCGTCGCCTTCGTCAGCGACGGGCTGTGCTCGCCCCGCTCGATGTTGGAGAGCGTGGCCCGGCTCACCCCCGTCGCCGCCGCCAGCTCGTCCAGCGTCATCCCCAGCCGCGTCCGCTCCGCCCGCACCCGCGCCCCGAAGCGCGAAGCCACGCTCCCGGCCGCCGCGTCCAGGGTCGTTGCCTGACCTTCACTCCTTTGATAGAATACTCCAGTATTCTGGAATACGGTCTCGTCTTTCCGCAAGAATAGTCGCGGGCCGCCCCACCCATGTCATTCCAACGAACTTGCAGGAGGAATCTCGGCGCTACCTGCTCCATGTCCCATGAGAGCCGAGATTCCTCGCTGCCGCTCGGAATGACACGGCCGTGGCAACGCGCCCGTCTCGCGAAATCAGCCAGGGAGCCTGTCATGCGTTCCGATGCCATCAAACGCGGCGTCGCCCGCGCCCCCCACCGCGCCCTGCTGCGCGCCACCGGCCAGCTCCGCGACGAGGCCGACTTCGCCAAACCCTTCGTCGCCGTCTGCAACTCCTACGTCGACATCGTCCCCGGCCACGTCCACCTCCAGGCGTTCGGCCAGGTCGTGAAAGACGCCGTGCGCGAGGCCGGCGGCGTCCCCTTCGAGTTCAACACCATCGGCGTCGACGACGGCATCGTCATGGGCCACGAGGGGATGCGCTACTCCCTCCCCTCCCGCGAGCTGATCGCCGACTGCGTCGAAACCATGGCCGCCGCCCACTGCTTCGACGCCATGATCTGCATCCCCAACTGCGACAAGATCACCCCCGGTATGCTCATGGGCGCCGCCCGCGTCAACCTCCCCACCATCTTCGTCTCCGGCGGCCCCATGCTCGCCGGGCAGGACGGAGAAGGCAACAGCAGCGACCTCGTCACCGTCTTCGAAGCCGTGGGGAAACACGCCGCCGGCCAGATGAGCGATGAACGCCTCTTTGAGCTGGAGCGCATCAGCTGCCCCACCTGCGGCAGTTGCGCCGGCATGTTCACCGCCAACTCCATGAACTGCCTCTGCGAGGCCCTCGGCATCGCCCTCCCCGGCAACGGCACGATCCCCGCCGTCTCCCCCGCCCGCCGCGACCTCGCCCGCGAAGCCGCCACGCGATTGCTCGATCTGGTCCGCAGCGACGTCCGCTTCCGCGACGTCGTCACCCCCGCCGCCATCGACAACGCCATGGCCCTCGACGTCGCCATGGGCGGCTCCACCAACACGGTCCTGCACGTCCTCGCCCTCGCCCACGAAGCCGGCCTCGACTACCCGATCTCCCGCTTCAACGACGTCTCCGACCGCGTCCCCCACCTGGCCAAGGTCTCCCCCGCCTGGGACGGCCCCCGCCAGTGGCACATCCAGGACGTCGACGCCGCCGGCGGCGTCCCCGCCCTCCTGGCCGAGCTGGCGAAAAGGCCGGGCGCCCTCCACCTCGACGCCCCGACCGTCACCGGCATGACCCTCGGCGAAAACCTGGCCCACGCCGCCAACCGCAACCCGGCGTGCCTGCGCCCCCTGGCAAACCCCCACTCCCTCCGCGGCGCACTGAGCGTCCTCTTCGGCAACCTCGCCCCCGAGGGCGCGGTGATCAAGGTCGGCGCCGTGGAGCAGCACGAGCAGCTCTTCCGCGGCCCGGCCCGCGTGTTCGATGGGGAAGAAGAGGCCCTCAACGCGGTCGTCAACCGCCGGGTCTCCCCCGGCGACGTCATCGTCGTCCGCCACGAAGGCCCCCGCGGCGGCCCCGGCATGCGCGAGATGCTGGCCCTCTCCAGCACGATCAAAGGCATCCCGGCGCTGAGCGCCAGCGTCGCCCTCCTCACCGACGGCCGCTTCAGCGGCGCCACCCGCGGCCTCTGCATCGGCCACGTCTCTCCCGAGGCCGCCGAGGCCGGTCCCATCGGCCTGCTGCGGGACGGCGATCTCATCAGCATCGACCTGGGCGCACGGCGGTTGGACGTGGCGCTGACCGACGCCGAGCTGGGCGCACGGCGGCAGGCATGGCAGGCGCCGGAACCGAGATACACCCGTGGCTGGCTGGCGCGCTACGCCCGGCTGGTCGGCAACGCCAGCAGCGGCGCGGTGTTGACGTGAGCCCCGGCCAGCAGCGAGGCCCGACCCCCGTCGCCATGATCCGCAGTCGCCCCGAACCCGGATGGCGGCTTTTCGAACCGGCGCTTATTCGGCTGAGCCGGGCGGCCTCCGGGCGAAGGTCTCCATTAGCAAGCGGACAAATCGCTCCCCGTCGGCGTCCAACGTCACGTCCGCATTCGGTTCCATCCCGCGTCGGCGGTGGGTGTCGATCACGGTGCGGCCCACCGTGAGTTCGCCGTTCGTTTCGACGTCGGCATGGAACGGGTGGGTCGTGATGATCGAGGGGTCCACGAGGGCGGCGACGCAGAGGGCGTCATGCACCGGCGCGGCGTCGGGGATCGCCATCGGCTGCGTGGCGCCGTAGCCGGCGATCCGCCGCTCCACCACCGTTGCGGCGGCATCGCCCGCGGGCGTCCCCAGCTCCCGCAACCGCCGGCAATCGTCGAGCGTGACCAGCGCCTTGTGCGTGGCGTCGAGGGGGACCAGCGTGAGGTTCCGGACCCCGCTGGTGAGCACCACCTTCGCCGCCTCGGGATCCGCCCAGATGTTGAACTCCGCCGCGGGCGTCACGTTCCCGATCTCGTGCCCGCCGCCCATGATGATCGTGCGCGGGATGCGCTCGACGATGCGCGGTTCGACGGCCATCGCCAGGGCGACGTTGGTCAGGGGCCCCACCGGCACGAGCACGATGTCCGCGCCTTCGGGCGACATGTACGCATCGATCAGGAAGTCGACGGCGCGCTCCCGCTGCTTCGCGGATCGCGCCGGCGGCAGGTCCAGATACTCTCCGTGGATGCCGCTTCCGCCTGCCGCCTCTCGCGGCACGGGAAAATCCGGGCGCACCATCGGCCGCCGCGCGCCTTCGTACACCGGGACGTTCACCCCGATGGCGTCGAAGACACGCAACGTGTTCTCGGTGCACAACTCCACCGGGACGTTGCCGTTCACCGTGGTCGCCGCCACCAGCTCGAGGTCCGGGTGCAACGCCGCCAACATGAGGGCGACCGCATCGTCGGTCCCCGTATCGACGTCGAGGATGAGCTTCGTTGGCATCGACGTTCTCCTTCTTCCGCGCCCGCGGCGGCCTCGTCATGCCGAGGAGCCGCCATCGCGCCTTACGGGACACCCTCCGGCAGGTCGACGGTGCAGGGGAAGACCAGACTGGCCGCCAGCAGCGCGACGTCCTCGCAGCGGTTCGGCGCCTCCGCGCTCCCGCGATGCGGTCCCAACACCTCTGCCTCGAGGTACGCCGCGCGCCCGATCAGCGCCGCGTCGGTTCGGCAGTAGGCCGACACCGTCGCGCTGACCTCGCCCCGCTCGAAAATGAACATCTCGCAGCCGATGCCGTCGTAGTCGTCGTTGCCGACGAAGCCGACCATCACCGTGGCCGCGATGCCGAACTTCGCGCTGGCCATCGTCGGCTCGGCATACAGCGCGCTATCGACCTCGTTGAAGCCCTGCGTCGCTCTGCGCAGGATCGGGTCGACGTCGGACCCTGCCGGGGTCTCCCCCTGGTCGGCGCCATCGCCGCGAACCACGGCGTCGAGCAGCCAACGGTCGCCACCACGCGCATAGACGTGGACGTTGGACTCCGGAATCGGCTTCAACTCCGGATCGTCGCTGATCCCCCACGCGACGTCGGCGCTCACACGCCCGTCCGGCAGGACCCGGGCGTTGCGCACGCGCACCCACACGATCTCCCATGGAACCCCGCCGCTGCCCGGCGCGAGCGCGCCGGCTGCGACGAAAAGGGGGTGAAGTCGTCGCGGCCGATGCCCGTCGCGATCGCGGCATCCGTCAGCAGGGCCGCGAAGCGCGGCGCGTCAGCCGCGTTGAGGCAGCCGGCCAGGTCCTGGACGGCGGCGGTAATCTGCGCCACCGTCTCGGGATCAGCCGCCTCGCCCAGCGACAGGTTGGCCCCGCTGCCCGACTCGTTGGCAGATACCGGCACAGGGGTCGCGGCCGCCGGGATGGCATCGTTGGCCACGGCGCGCGGCGCGGCCGTGCATGCGGTCGGGACCAGTCGGTCCCGCTGGGCAACTACGACCCCGGGCAACGTGAACGCCACTGCCAGCAGCGCGCCCAGACCGGCGACAGCGAGTGAGCGCGTGAGCGTGGGCATCGGCCCTCCGTGGGGTCGGCTCGGGCGATGCCCGCATCATCCGGCCGCTAGCCAGACTCGTCAACCCCGGCAGCCACGGCTGCGACCGACGCCTGCGCCAAGGCCATCGGCGCCCCCCGAGCCGCGACCAGGGATGGGCCAGCGGGCTGCCGGATGCGGCGTTGGCCGCGCGGCGAGAAACGTGGCAAACCCCCGGGCCGCGGCGCGCCCGCGGTCGGCTGACGCGGTATGCCCTCCTGGTCACCAACGCCAGCAGCGGCGCCGCTGCTGGCGTTGGCGCGTGCATCGATCGCGGTCGGCACAGGACCGCCACGGCGCCGTCGGATGTCCGCCGTGCGCCGCCTGCCGCGCCGGCCCCCGCATCCGTGTTAACAGCGTGGTAATGGCGGCTTCCTAGAGTCGGTGGCGTCGTCGCCAGCCGTGAGCGACGACGCGGCGGTTCGATCGGTCCATTGAACAGGAGGTCGACATGCTCGCGCGTTTCCGCCACTGCTTCGCCCCCAGGTTTGTTCGAGCGAACGGGAGGGCAGCCCCGCTCCCTGGGCCGCGGAGGCTCGCCACGCGCGCGTCCCGCATCCTCGTCGCCGTGCTCATCACGACCGGGCTTGTCGGCGGGAGTCTGGCGGCCAGCCCGGCGCTGGCGGCCGCGCAGCCGCCCATCGGCTACGAACGGTGGACGAACCCGGACGCGGTCTCCGGCGTCGACTTCGGGCTGACGGCCCAGCAGGTGTTTCAGACGTACGCGGATCAGTTGGTCATTGGCCTCCCGGCTCCGGCGCCGCCCAAGGACACGCGCCTGATCGACATCGAGGTCCGCGGCGACGGCAGCGGACTCGGCAATGACGTCTACGATCTCGTCTGGGTCAAGGACGAGGGCGATTTCGCGCTGGAGTCCTGGTTCGT
>CALMZR010000360.1 GCA_937870845.1 uncultured Chloroflexota bacterium | reverse complement strand
CTCGGAGCCCGCCGCTTGCGCCAGCAGCGGCAAGGCCGGGGCGAAGACGGCGCCGGCGAGCGCCGCCACGGCCAGGAACGAAACGCGGTCCATCGCGATCTCCTTCCGCGGGGAGGTGCGGCGGGAGATAGGCGGCAATGGGGCTGGCTGATCGCGGGCTGCTGAGAGCGTACGCAGGGCGAGGCACGATTGCAAGAGGCCAGGGGAGAACGCCCTGAGCGAAGGCGCACAGGACCATACGTCGGAGCCAGCAGATTGCAAACGGCCACTCCCTACGGCAACGCCGTCACCATCGCCCCGTCCACGTGGGCATTCAGCCCGGAAACGTACGACGCGGCGGGGGAGAGCAGAAACGCCCCGAAGCGGCCCAGCTCGATCGGCTCCCCATATCGCCCGAAGGGGATCGTCCGGCTCGACTCGGCGGCGAGCTCCTCCAGACTCATCCCCGTCGCCTCGGCGCGCCCGGCGTCGAGCTGGCGGATGCGGTCGGTGTCGAAGCGGCCGGGGGCCAGCGAGTTGACGCGGATCGCCGGGGCCAGCTCCCGCGCCAGCGTCTTCGCCAGCGCCGCCACGCCGGGCCGCAGCACGTTGGACGTATCGAGGTTCGGGATCGGCTGCCGAACTGAAGTTGACGTAATGAACAGGATCGCCCCGCCCCGGTCCATCTTCGGCACGAGCGCCTTGAGCAGCCGCAGCGGCCCGCCGAGCAGGAGCTGGTACGACTGCTCCCACTGCTCGTCGCTCAGCTCCAGCGCCTTGCCGGCCGGCGGCCCCCCGGCATTGACCACGACCCCGTCGAGCCGCCCCCCGAAATCGGCGTCGAGCGCGTCGGCGACCTGCTCCGCCGTGCCGGGGTAGGCCATGTCGGCGGCCACCGCCCTCGCCGCCGGTCCCAACTCGGCCACCGCCTTGTCCAGACTCTCCTGATCGCGCGAGAGGAGCAGCACCTTCGCCCCCTCGGCGACGAGCGCCTCCGCCACGCCGCGGCCCAGCCCCTTGCTGCCGCCGCCGACGACGAAGATCCTGTCCTGCAACCCGAGATCCATGCCTCGCCTCCCTCGACCGTGAATACCCACTCAACCCCGCCCCTGCTCCCGCGGGGCACGGGCGTCCACCACCGGGCGGCAGGGAGCCAATACCACCCCCCACGCCCCCGTATCTTCGGCATCTTTGGCATCTTTGGCATCTTCGGATAGCCACGTCACTGTGTAGGTGGTCGCGGCGTGGTGGATCACGGCCATGCCGCTCCCGTTCGCAGGGGCGCTGCTTGCCGCGCCCGTCGGCCGCAGGCCGACAATCGGCCCCCCACAGAGCCATGGCCACCTACGTACCCGGGACGCCACGGGCAGCATGAGAGACGAGGATCAACCGGCCGGCGCCCCGATCGCCTCCACCCGCGCCGCGAACGCCTCGATGGCCCCGCCATCCGGCAACGCGCCCAGTTCCAGATCGTACCGCCGCGACTCGCCGGGAGCCAGCACGATCAACTCGCCCGACTCGCGGGCGGGGAGGCGGCCGGACGTCCGGTTCGTGCTCGGCTCGATGCCGACCGCGTACGTCCCCTGCCCGAGCATGCGCCAGATGAAGTGGCGCGGCAACTGCTTGCGGTTGAACACCTCGTAGGCCCCGAACCCCGCGGCCCGATTCGCGACCGCCACGGGCACGGAGCCGTCCGCTTCGGCATGGACGTCGTGCTCGGTCACTTGCTCGACGTACCCCTCGGTCGGGCCGTGGAAGGTCCGATACCCCTCCACCGAATGGTCGCCGCGCGGGGTCGGGTTGCTGGCCGGGATAAGCAGCTCGGATCCCGCGTCGAGCGCCGGGAATCCCACGTTGACGTGGTAGAGGTACATGTGCGGCGTCGGAACCCAGCCGGCGTTCGTCACCTCGTCGTGGATCGTAAGGCGATCCTCGCCAACCTTCGCCTCGACGCGGCGGCGCAGCACGAAGTTCTCGCCGAAAACCGCCGCCTGGGCGATCTCGCCCTCGGCCCAGAGGATGCAATCATCCCCGTCCCAGCGGACGCCGTAGCCGGAGAGCGTCGCCGGCAGATACGAGACGCGGCCGTGCAGCCCGAAGCGCTCGGTCTGCTTCGGCGGGTAGTTGAAGTGCGCCGCGCTGTCCTCGGCCATGAAGAGCGCGTGCTCCATGCCGCAGGTCGTCAGCAACCCGCCGCCGAACCCGCGCAGCCAGCCCAACTCCTCCGGCTCGAAGTACCAGGGGCCGATGAACCCGGTCGCGCTCTGCCAGCCCAGGGCGCGCCCCCGGTGCTCGCAGCGCCCGATGTCCATCGCCCGGTCCACCAGCACGTCGAACGCAAACCCGGAGCCGGTGCGGAACTCCAGCACCCGCACGCCCCGCTCCATCCCGTCGCCGCGCTCGGTCAGGCGCACCCCGGCGACCTGATCCAGCCGGCCGACGCGCTGCATGAGGGCGTCCCGGGTGTACTGTTTTCCCCAGAGCGTGGGCATGGGTCGTTCCTCCGTTTCGAAGTCGGTAGTCGGAAGTCGGAGGTCGTGAGCGGGGCGGCTACGGCGATCATCGTTTTCCGACTTCCGACTCCCGACTTCCGACTCCCGACTTCCGACTCGCGTAGCAGCACGTCCAACGCCGCCAGCGTCGTGTCGTCCAGCGCCGGGGCGGGCTGGCGCACGGTCGCATGCCGCATGGCCCCGCGGCGGCGCAGGACCTCCTTCCGCACGCCGGCGGCGATGCCGGGCTGGCTCTCGAAGACCATCAATGGCAGCGCGCCGTCGAAGACCCGCCGCGCCTCTTCGACGCGGCCGGCCCGATGCTCGGCGACGATGCGCGCCAGTCTCTCAGGAAAGCCGAATCCCGTCATCACCCCGTCCGCGCCGGCCTCCAGTTCCTGAAGCAACGAAACCCCGCCGAGCCCGCCGAAGATCGGGACCGCCCCGGCCAGCGACCGCAACCGGGCGATCTTCGGCGGCGTCGGCGGGTCCTCCAACTTGACCACCGAGCCGGGCGGCAACATCTCCACTACCCCGGCGATAAACTCCGCCGGCATCTTCACCGCCGACGACGCCGGGTGGTCCTGCACCACCACCGCGGCGCCAAGTTCGTCCCCGACGCGGCGGAAATGCTCGCGCAACGGCTCCCCGGCGCTCGACCCCGGCGGCGGGGAGACCATCACCGCATCGGCGCCTCGCCGCACCGCATCGCGCGCCCGCTCCCGCGCCACGACGGTCGACCCCGCCGTCACCCCGACCGTGATCTGCATCCGCCCCGCGTTCTGCTCCAGAAACCCCTCGATGACCCGCTCCCGCTCCGCATCGCTCAGCCGATCCGCCTCGCCCATCACGCCCAGCACGAGGAGCCCGTCGGCCCCGTTCGCGTGGCAGAAATCGACAAGGGAGCCGATGCTGGCCTCGTCGAGCGACTCGTCCGGGAGGAAGGGGGTGGCGGCGACGACGTGGACGCCGGGACAGAGTTGAACGTCACTCACCGGGGCCATCCTCCCCCCACGTGGTCTCAACGCTCATCGGCGTCCCACGGCATGATGTCCCAATCTTCGTCCGTCCGGAGCCGATACATCACGCCTTCGTGCCACAACGCTTTGGGATCCGGCCGGCCCGAAGCTCCCAACATCCCATTCGGCCAGCGAAACTGATGCACCCGCGCCACGAAGTTCCCATGATTATCCACGTACTCAACGGTTTCGCTCGTCGTGCCGCGGATGCGCCGGTCTCCCCCGGTAACGAGCTTCTGCCGTACTATGTACGCGCGAAACTCGCCTGCCTTCATCCGCTCGTAGTACCGGCCCTCGTTGAAAAGCCTGCGGATTTCGGCCTCGTGGACCCGTTTGGAGCGCATGACCGTGGCAACTCCGCTCGATCGTGAAATCCGATCCCGAATGGACAAGGTGCTTGCCGGCGATATGCCGTTGCGCGACTTCTACGACTGGTTCGTCACCTCCACCCTGAACGTGAATCGCTTTGGCAACGACGACGCCACTCGCCTCACCAATGTGATCGAGCATGTCGTCTTCGATCTGCAGGCGGGGGCGCTGACGGGCCGCGAGGCGAAGCAGGAGTTGGTGGACGCGATGTCCACCTACGTTGTCACCGCGACGCCCTGGAATCGCGCCGTCGGCCCGCCCGTGGCGACTCGGTACGCCAGCGACACTATTGAGGATCATCCGGCGGCATTTCTGCTGGAACGGCGACGCGCAGAGGCAATCGCGTCATGAGCCGGTCCCCGAGATAGACGGCGAACCAATAGAGGCCCGCTTCGCCCGCCGTCATGGCCACAGGCATGATGACCGTGACGCCTCGATCCTCCGTGCCATAGAAGACCAGCGTCTGAGTATGGCGCTCCTCGGCGTCGGCAGGATCGCCTGAAGCATTCTCCTTGACCACGGTCAGCTCGTGACTGCCCCGCGCCTCTCCGGCCTTGAACGCGATGAAGAGCGTCAAGTTAACAAGCGGGGGTTCGGTCGCCTGCTCATTCCTCTGGAAGTCAATCGTGTCGACGATGCGGATCGCGCTCAGCACCCCGTCCGCTTCTTCCAGCAACCGCTCGCAGAAAAACGCCGCTTGCAGATACGGCCCGTTCTCGCTCTGCTCCATAGGACTCCTCACGACCACCCGAACTGCCGCTCCAACGCATCCGCCGTGACGTGCATCAGCAGCGGCGAGCCATGCGGGCAGACGGCCGGGGCGGCGGTATGCCCGAGCCCCTCCACCAGCGCCCGCATCAGCGGCCGCTCGAGCACGCGGCCACGGCGCACGGCCGTTCGGCAGGAGAGGCGCACCAGCAGCCGTTCCTGCCACGTTTCGCCGTCGCCCGCGCTCTCGGCCTCGTCGCTGGCAAGCGCGACGGCTTCCGCGAGATGGGCGCGATCGGCCAGACCGCCCAAACCCAGGGCGTCGGCCCCGGCGATCACGCCCGGCAGCACCGGCGCCGTGCGCAGCAGAAACGACCGCCCCCCGAACTCCTCCATCGCGAACCCCAGCTCCGCCAACTCGACGAGGCGGCGCTCCAGCACGGCGGCCTGGGGCAGACTCACCTCGACGAGCAGAGGCTCGGGCAAGACGATCGGCTCGGCGGAGCCATCGCCTTCAGCAAGAGCGGCGCGCATCCGCTCGTAGAGGATGCGCTCGTGGGCGCGGTGCTGATCGACCAGGTAGAGCCCGGCGTCCCCTTCCAGCAGCAGCAGCCGCGCCCCGACCTGCCCGATGAGCCGCAACGAAGGGAGGCTTGGCGTCTCGATCGGCGCCGCGTCGTCCCACACCCCCGAGGACTCCGCCAGCAGCGAATCCGCATCCCGGGCCAAGGCCGCCGCGCCGGTGATCGGCTCCCAGCGCAGCCGCAGAGGCCGGCGGCCGAGGGCATCGCGCACCAGACCAGCCAGCGCCGCCGCGACCTCCCGCTCGTCCCGCAGCCGGACCTCGAGTTTTCCTGGGTGGACGTTGACGTCGACCCGGCGCGGATCGACCTCCATTGCCAGCAGCAGCACCGGGTGCCGGCCGCGAGGCAGCAGCGGCCGGTACGCCGCTTCCAACCCCGATTGCAGGCTCCGTCCATAGACGGGTCGCCCGTTGACGACCAGCGTGACGCCGCTGCGGCCCGGCCGCGTCACCTCCGCGCCGGAGATGACGCCGGAGATGGCGGCGCCCGCGATCTGCACCGGGCCGAGCGGGAGGAGCGAGCCCTGCAGCGCGTGGCCGTAGACCTCGCAGAGCGCGGCGGTTGGGTCGCCGGAGCCGGAGGTCTGCAATGCCAACCGCTCCTCGACGTGCAGCGCGAACCGCACACCCGGCGCAGCCAGGGCCAGCCGCCGCAACGTCGTCCCGATCTGGGTCGTCTCGCTCCGGGCGTGCGCCCCGGTGAAGGCGGAGCGGCGGGCGGGCAGGTCGGCGAAGAGCCCACGCACGGTGACGGTCGTGCCCACCGGGCGGGGCGCCGGCTCGTCGCGCAGCACGCGCCCGCCGCGCATGGTCAGCCGCCAGCCGCCCCCGCTGCCGGCCGCCGAGAGGAGATCGAGCTCCGCCACCCCGGCGATGCTCGGCAGCGCCTCCCCCCGAAACCCAAGGGTGCGCACGGCGGAGAGCCCATCGGCGGGGTACTTGCTGGTAGCGTGCCGCTGGCAGGCCAGCCACAGATCCGCGGCGCGGATGCCGCGGCCGTCGTCGTTGACGCGGATCAGATCCAGCCCGCCGCCCCGCACGTCGACGCGGATGGTTGTCGCCCCGGCATCGAGCGCATTCTCGACCAGCTCCTTCACCACCGAAGCCGGCCGCTCGATCGTCTCCCCGGCGGCAATGCCCGCGGCGACGCCCGCCGGCAGCACGCGGATGCTCCCCTCCGGCCGGGCAGTAGTCTCGGCCGTGACCAGATCGCGCCCGCCCTCCAGTAACGGAGGCGGGATCGCCGCGCTGCTTGGGTTCTGGTCGGTCTCCATGCGGGCGATCCGGGGCGCGATTGGCGGCGCGCCGCAATCGGGGTGATCCCGATGGTCTGGCGCCGCGCGGAACGGAGGGCGAACGATACCACCGGGGCGCCGGATGGAAAATGCCCGATGTTCCAGGCCGAGGCAGCTCTGCGCTGCGACGTGTCACATCGAACGCCTTCGCCGTATGGCAAACTACGGACACTCCATAGTATCAATGGCGAGAGGCACATGCGATTCGACTGGGACCCAGCCAAGGATCGCGAAAATCGACGCAAGCACGGATTCAGCCTCCCTGCCGGTCGGGCGGTGTTTCGCGATCAGCGCCACCTCCTCGAGTTTGACGATCGGGACTACGGCGAGGAGCGATGGGCCGCCATAGGCATGCTGGGGCCGGTCATCGCCTACGTGGTCTTCACCGATCGCGGCGACGTCCGGCGGTTGATCTCGGTGCGAAAGGCAACGATCGATGAGCAAGCACGCTACCTCTCGCGATGGGGTTGACGTGGAGAACCGGGCGGCGACACTGACCGCCGGCGATGAGGCGCCTCTTCCGGACGATGGGACCGATTGGGAGCGCGTGCTCGCCATGAGTGACGACGAGGCGCTGCACAACGCCCTGGGCGACCCGGACAGCCAGCCGCTGCCGCCCGAGCAACTGGCGCGGATGCGGCGCGCCCCGGACCCGCGCGCCATCCGACTGCGCCTCGGCCTGACCCAGGAGGCGTTCGCCCGCCGCTTCCAGATCGCCATCGGCACGCTGCGCGATTGGGAACAGGGCGTCCATGTGCCGGACAGCGCGGCCACCGCCTACCTGCGCGTCATCGCCCAGGATCCCGATGGCGTAGCGCGGGCTCTGGCGGCCTCGATTCCGGAGCCCGTCGCCTCCACCCGCCGGTAGTGCTCGGCAAGGTGATTCACGGTTCAAGGCACACGATAAGAGACGACGCGAACGACGGTCCAAGGTGCGTTCACGGTCTCCCCCGATCTTCAACGTCTTCGGCATCTTCGGACAACCAAGCCGTTTTTTCCGCGAGACGCCGCCACTCCCAGAAGGGGGAAGTGGCGGCGTCTGTGCATCCACCGCGATCGGGCGCCGACCCGAGCCGTCGCTCCTCAGTCCGCAAGCGCCTGGTAAACCGACGTCCAGAAATCCTGCATCGTCCGCGGATAGGGAAACTCGTCCCACACCCGCTGCGTCAGCACGATGCCGATCAGATCCTCCGCCGGGTCGACGTACCACGACGTGCCGTACCCCCCGTCCCACCCATAGCGGCCGGGTGTCTCCCAGAGATGGTCGCGCCGCGTGGTGATCGCCACGCCCAACCCCCAGCCGCTCTTGTCGAAAAAACCGGGGAAGAAGTCGTTGGCGGAGGCGGTCTTCACTGCCTCGGGGACCTGGTCGGTCGTCATCAGTGCGATCGAGGGCCGCGACAGGATGCGCCGCCCCTCGTACTCACCATCGTCGAGCATCATCCGGGCGAAGGCGTGCAGATCGTCCACCGTCGAGACCAGCCCGCCGGCCCCCGATTCGAAGACCGGCGGCCGCGCGAAGCGGCTCTCCGCGCCAACCGCGTCGAACTCGCCGAACTCCCCGGTGGCGAAATCGGTCCAGTACGCTCCCGCCAGCCGGTCGAGCGTGCTCGCCGGCACGCTGAACCCGGTGTCCTTCATCCCGAGCGGCGCGAAGATCCGCTCCTGAAGGAAATCCCTCAGGCTCACACCCGCCGCGCGGGCGATGAGGACGCCCAGCATGTCGGACCCGGTGTTGTACAGCCACTTCTCGCCCGGCTGGTGCGCCAGCGGCAACGCTTGATACGCCGCCATGAAATCGTTCGGAGCCAGGGCCGGCAGCCACGGACCAGCGGCGACCTGGGCGTCGATCAGCGCCTGGGCCAGCGGCGACTGGTCCGGCGGCGCGAAGATCGCCCCGTACCCAAGCCGAAACGTCATCACGTCGCGCAGCGTGATCGGGCGGTTGGCCGGCACGGTGTCGTCCAGCGGCCCGTCGCTGGCGCGCAGCACCTGGCGGTCGGCCAACTCAGGCAAGAGATCGTCCACCGGGTCGTCGAGACGCAGCACGCACTCCTCGACCAGGATCATCGCCGCCGCCGCGACGATTGGCTTGGTCACCGAGGCGATGCGAAAGATCGTATCGCGCCCCATCGGCTCGCCGCCGTCGAAGACGGTCGTCCCGATCGCGTCGGCCTGGACCTCCCCCCGCCGGCTGACCAGCATCGCCACCCCCGGAATCCGCCCGCTCGCCACGTGACCGGCCATCACCTCGTGCAGCCGCTCCAGCCGCTCCGCCACAAACCCGCCGCCATCCGCCACGGCATGCCTCCTCGTCGCCTTCGAAACGCCCGATTGCCCGTTCGCGGCATGGGCGCCCGCCTCGAACGAAGTCCCGGCCAGCGCCAACGCCGCCGGCAGGGCAGCCCCCGCCGCGGCTCCGCGCAAGACGCCGCGCCGATCGATGCGGGTCTCCCCGGAGCCGCTCGTCCGCCGGCCGCGCATGCTCATCGTTCGCTCTCCTCGTGTTCCAGGGACCGCACCTCGATGCTGCCGAAGCGCGCCTCCGGCATCCGCGCGGCCAGCCGGATCGCCTCGTTCAAGTCCCGCGCTTCGGTCAGCCAGACGGCCGCCAGCCGCTCGCTCGCCCCGGCGCCGTGTCCGTCCACAATCTCCAGCGCCCCGTTTGGCGCCCGCACCGTCAACGCCGCCATGTCCAGCGCCACGGCCGCTTGGAGCTGCCCATCCTGCCGGAGTTGCTCCCGATAGGCCGCCGCTTCCCCGGCCATGGCGTCGCGTCGGCACGGCTCCAGCCCGTCCCCGCTCGCCTCATCCCGATAGACCAGGAACACGTACCGCATCGCCGTCTCCACCGCCGCCCCGGCCAGGCCATCTCACAGGGTTGTCGTCTGCCGTCCCCCGGAATCGACATGACCCCAACAGGCGGGTTGCCCGTAGCTCGCCGCATCCGAAATCGGATTCTGTGTCCTACGGCCGCAGCAGCCTCGCCAGAAAAACGGGCGAAAGCGCCTCGCGCGCCGGGCGCAGCCCACCCAGGACCCCGGACAGCGTCTCCCTCGCGCCACCGCGCTCGTCGAGGCGGTCGGCCGCGTAGTCCATCAGCGCCGGCGTAGAGATGAATCCTTGCACCAGCCAGGCGACCCGGCGCTTCGCCCAGAACGCGCAGCGGCGCACATCCCGATACGACGCGAGCCGCTCCGCGGAAACATCACCCACTCGCAGCGCGGCGTCGGCAATCGGGGCCGCCAGCAGCGCCCCACGCATCGCCTCATAGACCCCGTCCCCGGTAAACGGATCGAGAAAGCTCGCCGCATCACCAACCAGCAGGAACCCATCGCCGGCAACGCGCCGGGCGCGATGCGCCATCGGCCCCACGCCGCGAATCCTCCCCACCCGCTCCGCCCCGGCCAGCTTGCGAGCAACCTCCGGCAGCCCAGCCAGCCCCCGTTCGAAAAACGCCTCCAGCGGCTCGGCGCGGTTCGCCACGGCGGCGCTGCCGGTCACGAAGGCCACGTTGACGAGCCCTTCCTCCAGCGGAGCCAGCCCCGCGTAGCACCCCGCCCCAACGTGCATCTCCCCCCAGCGGTCGAGCCCCGAAACGCCCCGGTAATGGGCGACGAGCCCCGTGCGCCGCGGCCAGCGCAAGGCGCATTCGAGCCCCAGGGAGCGGGCGACGACCCCGTGCCGGCCGTCCGCCCCGATGACGAGGGGGGCGCGCAGCGTCTCGCGCACGCCGGCAATGGTGACTTCGACCCCTTGCACGCGGCCATCTTCCGTCAGCGCCTCCCGCACGTGCGCACCCTCCCGAACCTCGGCGCCCACCGCGCGGGCGCGCTCCAGCAGCAAGGCGTCGAGCCGAAGCCTGGAAAGCCCCAGCGCTGTCCCGCTCGGCTCGGCCGCGGCGAAATCGGCCAGAAATCGCCGCCCGCCGGGGGCGTGGATCAGCATCGCCTCCATGCGGTGCGCGCCGAGGGCGTCCAGGTCGCGCTCCAGCCCGAGATCGGCCAGCAGACGCGCCCCGGCCGCATTGACGTACTCGGAGCAAGCCTTGTGGCGGGGGAAGCGCGCCTTGTCGAGGAGAAGAACGCGGCGGCCGCGCTCCGCCAGCGCCGCCGCGGCGACGCTCCCCGCCGGCCCGCCCCCGACGACGATGACCTCGGCGTCGTACCCGGCCACGTCAGCCGCTCCCCTTCCGCTGCACCGCGGCCATGCGAAACAGCGGATGCCTGCTCACCGTCGCCTCCGCGACGCCGGCCCGGTGCAGCAAGGCGCGCAACTCGCCCGGGGTATACGCCCGCCGCACCGAAAGGGGCATGTCGTGCCGCGTCAGCCGGTTGCGCGTGGCGAGGCGCGAGGCGGCCCAGGCGGCGGCGAAGCCCGCGGCGCCGCGGCGGATGTCGTTCAGGATGAACCCCGCGCGGGAGAGCCGGTCCATCTCCCGCAGCACGCGCCCGGCATCCTCCGGGGCGAAATGGTGCAGCGTCAGCGAGCAGAGCACGACGTCGAACGCGCGACCGGGGAACGGCGTGGCGCGCGCGTCGCAAACGGCGAACATCGTGTCCGGGACATTCGCCAGCACACCGCTCGCCACGTCGAGAATCTGGGGCGAGAGATCGGTGACAGTCAAACGCAAGGGCCGCCCCTCGCGAGCAGCCCAGGCCGCCACCTCGCGCGGAATGTCGCCGGAGCCCGTGGCGAGATCGAGGATCTCAATCGGACGGTCGCGGGGAAGCTGGGCGACCAACCTCGGCAGATGCTTCAGGACGACCGCGCTGCCGCCGGCGAGGCGGTTGACGATGCGGATATCGCACAGATTGGCCGCCAACTCGGCCGGATCGTGGGTCGGCAGATCGAGCAACTCGGCAGCGTCGCTCCGCTGGAAAAGGAAGATTGGCGGCGAGGAAGACTGCCGGTGGTTCATGCGGCGAGTCTAGCGGGGAGCCGCGCTTCTCGGTGTTCAGGGCGATACCGTCGTCACCGGCGTGGCAGAGGGAGACGCATGCTGCCGCGGCACCCCCATAAGCTCGGGATCGACGACGACCAGCACGCCCAGCGCCATCACCAGCAGCGTCACCAGGATGATGGCCCAGAGCTGGATGCGTGAGCCGCGATCCATTCCCGTGGCACGCTCGTTCACGGGCGCCCCCGATCCGCGCGCGGCAGCAACGCGATCGTAAGCAACGCGGCCAGCAACGCGGTGACGAGCACCCCGTTAGGAATGTGGACGGCGGCCGGCCAACCGCCGCCACGCCCCGCGTACCCCAGCCCGATCTGGGCGACCATCAACACGGCCACGAGAATACCGAGCCCCACGGCGACGCCAGCCAGCTCACCGCGGCGATAGCCCAATGCCAGCAACCCCGCCAGCACGACCGCGCCGACGAACGACACGTTGCCGAGGTAGCCGTGCAGCGCCAGCCGCGAGGCGTCGCCGATGTAGAGCGCCTGCCCGATGAGCACCGCCTGGATCAGCACGATCGCCATCGTCAGCGCGGCCACCCAGCGAACCAACCTCGTCATCGATCGTCTCCCTTACAGACATCACGAGCAGGACGGATGCGTGGGGAACTGTACCGCGAGGTCGGAGAGTCCTACGTCGTGCCCATGCCGCTCCCGTGTCATTCCGACGAAGGAGGAATCTCGGCGTCCATGGCGATGTCGTTCCATGATGCCGAGATTCCTTGCTGCGCTCGGAATGACACGGGGCCGCCGCGCCGACTCAGGGCAAGAAAAGGGAGCGGGGCAGACGCCCCGCTCCCTTCCGCGTACTGATGCCGACCGGCTAGTTGTTCCTGCCCCGGTTCTGGCAGACTTTGCGGGCTTGATTCCCGCCATCACTCCTGCACACGGCCCTTCCGCAGCAATCGTCGTCTCTCTCACAGAGATCCCTTCGCGGAATGCAGCGGCATCGCCTCGTATCCGGATCGCAGCGCCCCTTGCAGCAGGCGGCATCTTTGCGGCAGTTCGCGCCGTTGCCCAAGCATTTGCAGACGCCGTCGTCCTTGCGGCGCCCCCGCTCGTCGCGGTCGTTGCGGTTCCGCTTCTTCTTGCGCTTGCGCTTGCACTTGTTGGAACAGCACTGCTTGTTGCGGCGGCAACTTACCCCACCGCCGCGGCACCCCTCGATGGAGACCTCGTCCTCCTGGGCCAGACCGAGGTCCAGCTTGGCCAATGCCACCAGCGCCGCGCCGACCCCAGTCAGCTCCCTCACCGCCGCGCGGCGGTCCTGCAGCGCCCCCAGCATCCGGGTCCAGTTGTCGAACCGACATTCGTCCATGCTGCGCCCTTGCCGTCCTCGCTTCAGACAACGCGCCGCTTCGGCCAGCGAAACGGCGATCATGCTCCACCCGCCCACAAGACGGACTGCTTATGGAAACGAACGGGCGCGAAAGCCGTTTCACGGCGTGCTTTTGGACGCAGCGTCACACCCGCGGCGATGGCCGTCAAGGACCCATGCGCCGGCGGCGGGGGTGCTTATTGAGAAGCGGGACCAATGGGTGAGGCAGGCCGACCGGCCTGCCTCACCTGCCTTTTCGAGCCGGACGCTAGCTGCAGAAGCCGCTCGTGTTGCAGCGCCCCGAACAGCACTGGTTGCTCGTGTCGCAACGATTACCCTGCTTGATGCAGTCGCACTTGTTGTTCGAGCAGATCTTGGAGCAGCAATCGCCGTTCTTGCGGCAGCCGTCGCCCTTGAGGCCGCACTCGCACTTGCCGCTGTTGCACTTGCCGGCGCAGCAGCCTTCGTCTCGCTTGCAGCCCTGGCCCTCGCTGGCGCAGACGCACTTGCCCTGCCGCCCCCGCCGCTTCTTCTGGCAACGCTTGGAGCAACACTCCTTGTCCTTGTTGCACCGATCGGAATTGATCTTGCAATTCCCCTCGATGCCGACCTCGCCCTCCTGGGCCAGGCCAAGCTCCACCTTGGCCAGCG
Organism: uncultured Chloroflexota bacterium; assembly: GCA_937870845.1. Lineage (GTDB taxonomy): Bacteria > Chloroflexota > Chloroflexia > Thermomicrobiales > UBA6265 > JACCXM01. The sequence continues at coordinate 7,851 of CALMZR010000360.1, read as the reverse complement.
CCAGCAGCGCCGCCGCGCCCCCGGCCAGCCCCTTGACGGCGCTGCGCCGGTCGGCCTGACTAGAGAACATGCGCGTCCAGTTATCGAAACGACAGTCGTCCACCGCGACTCTCCTCCCCTTGCGTCCTGCCTCACGTTTGCGGGCTCGGCTCAGCCCATTTATGCTCAGGGGCAGAGTTGCACGATCTCTACGTACTGTCAAGATGAACGGCCGCCCAATTCGGGGTGAACCGGCCGGCGGCGCCGGCGTGGCGGGAGCGGTGATGGCGACGGTCGCGATGGCAATGGGCGAGCAGGCGGCGGAGTCGGATGCAGGCATCCCGGCCGGGCTGAGCGAGGCCGAGGCGCGCGATCGCCTCGCCCGCGAGGGCGGCAACGCCATCCCCGACGCCGGCGGCCGCTCCGGCTGGGACATCGTGCGCCGCAACCTCTTCACCTTCATCAACATCACCCTCCTCATCGTCGGCGTCGTCCTGATCGTGATGGGCCTCTACCGCGACGCCCTCCTCGCCTCCGGCCTCGCCGTCGTCAACGGCCTCGTCGGCGTCGTTCAGGAGATGCGCGCCAAGCGCCGGCTCGACCAGATCGCCCTCCTCAGCCGGTCCCAGGCGACCGTCGTGCGCGATGGCGTTGAGCGCCAGATCCCCCCGGAGCAGATCGTGCGCGGCGACGTGCTGCGCATTGGGGCCGGGGACCAGGTCTTCGCCGACGGCACGGTAGTCGGCGACGGCGCCCTGGAGATGGACGAATCGCTCCTCACCGGCGAGTCCGACCCCGTGCCGAAGCACGCCGGGGATCCCGTCGCCTCGGGCAGCTTCTGCCTCTCCGGCTCCGGCTGGTGCCGCGCCGACCATGTCGGGGCCGAGAACACGGCGGTGAAGATGACCGCCGGCGCCCGCGCCTACCGCGTGCCCCTGACCCCGCTGCAAGTTCAGGTCAACCTCGTGGTGCGGCTGCTGCTGGTGGTGGCGGGGTTCTTCCTCATCACCGTGCTGCTCGGCTCGCTCATCTGGGGCTACCCGGTCGAGGAGACGGTGCTGGCCGCGGCGGTGGTCCTCGGCATCGTCCCCTCCGGGCTCTTCCTCATGATCGTCGTCACTTACTCCATGGGCGCCGTGCGCCTGGCCAACCAGGACGCCCTGGTGCAGGGGACCAACGCCGTCGAATCGCTCTCCAACGTCGACGTCTTCTGCATGGACAAGACCGGCACCCTCACCGCCAACAAGATGCGCCTGGCCCAGGTGCAGCCGATCGGCGGCGCCACGGAAACCGACGTACGGGCCATGCTCGGCGCCTTCGCCCGCAGCACCTCCGCCGGCACCAAGACGAGCGACGCGCTGGCCGACGCCGCCCCCGGCGACAAGCACCCCATCGTCGCCGAGGTCCCCTTCTCCTCCGCCTACAAGTGGAGCGCCGTCAGCGCCGACGCCGACGGCTTCCGCGGCGTCTTCGCCCTCGGCGCCCCGGAGTTCCTGGGGCCGCAGCTCGCCGGCCCCGCCGACCTCACCCCGCCCAAGGGGTGGAGCGACCAGGGCATCCGCACCCTCCTCTTCGCCCACGGCCCCAAACCGGAGCCCTTCGGGGAAGCGAACGGGCTGCCCAAGCTGCCGCCGGGCGTGAAACCGGTCGCCTGGCTCGGCCTGACCGACGAGCTGCGCCCCAACGTCGACAAGGCCCTCAACGGCTTCCGCGACGCCGGCATCACCCTCAAGGTCATCTCCGGCGACAATCCGGAGACGGTCGCCGCCCTGGCCCGGCAAGCCGGCCTCTCCGGCGACGCCCAGCTCGTCTCCGGCATCGATCTCGACGGCATGGACGACCAGCAGTTCGCCGAAGCCGCCGAGCAGGCCACCGTCTTCGGCCGAGTCACCCCGGAGCAGAAGCAGCGCCTGGTCGAATGCCTGCGCGGGAACGGGCACTACGTGGCCATGACCGGCGACGGCGTCAACGACGTCCTCAGCCTGAAACAGGCCAACCTCGGCATCGCCATGCAGAGCGGCAGCCAGGCCACCCGCGACGCCGCCGACATCGTCCTCCTGCACGATTCGTTCGGCGCGCTGCCGAGCGCGTTCCGCGAGGGGCAGCGCATCCGGCGCGGCCTCTGCCGCATCCTGGAGCTCTTCCTCACCCGCGTCTTCGCCGTGGCCCTCATCATCCTGGCCGTGCTGGTGGTGGAGGCCGGCTTCCCCCTCTCGCCGGCCCAAATCTCGGTGCTGACGCTGCTGACCGTCGGCATCCCCACCTTCGGCATCGCCCTCTGGACGCGGCCCGGCCCGCCGCCGCGCAGCCTGCCGCGCCGCTTGCTCCAATTCGTCCTGCCGGCCTCGACAACCCTGGCCTTCGCCGCCTTCGCCGTCTACATCGGCGTCTATTCCATCTACGACCTCGACCTGCCGGCCCTGCGCGCCGGCGGCATCGCCGCCTCTTCAGCGGTCCTCCCGCACGATCTGGCCAGCCGCGAGGCGCTAACCCACGTCCTGGTGCTCGGCGGCCTGGTGCTCGTCCTCTTCGCCGCCCCGCCGGGCCCCTGGTTCGCCGTCGTCGAAGACATGGACGGAGACCGCCGCCCGGCCTACCTCGCCCTCGCCATGGTCCCCATCTACGCCCTCATCCTGATGGTCCCCCAACTGCGCGACTTCTTCGGCATGCGCGCCGTGCGCAGCGTCGACTTCGGCGTCATCGCCCTGGTGGTGCTGGGATGGATGTACGCCCTGCGCTGGATCTGGGAGGAGCGCATCTTCGACCGCTTCTTCGGCTACGACGACGCCACGCCGGCGCGCAGACAGGGAGCGTCATGAAAAAAACCGGACTGCTCGGCGCCGCCCTCTCCGAAGCGATCGCCAGCATGGGCCACACCGACCTGCTGGTCATCGCCGACGCCGGCTTCCCTGTCCCGCCCGGCGTGCCCCGCATCGACCTCGCCGTGCGCTGCGGCCTGCCCCCGATGTTGGAAGTCACGCACGCCATCGCGGGCGAACTCCAGGTCGAAGCCGTCACCCTCGCCGACGAGCTCCTCGCCCGCGAAGACTCGCTGCCCCAGGCCCTGCGCGGCCTCTTCCCCGACGCCCCTTTCTCCCACGTCCCACACGACGAGTTCAAGCGCCTCAGCCAGCGCGCCCGCGCCGTCGTCCGCACCGGCGAATGCACCCCCTACTACAACGTGATCCTCACCAGCGGAGTGACGTACTAACCGGATCACATTTTCCGCGCAATCAGGCCAAAACCTAGACAGCGGTTGCCTTATCGGTCATTATGTTCGTCACTTCCATCGATCGCCGGTGGCAGCCTCGCGAGGGATGTCCGCCTCAAGAACGGGTTAGCCATGAACCCGGAGAGTCAGGCGAAACTCAAGAACGAGATCGCCGAGCGGCTTGCCGATGATCGGCGGCTGCTCGACCAGCTCCGCGAGGAGATTCGCCCTCTCCGCTCGGAAGTCCGGCGCATCCAGCCCCGGAGTAGCACCTCGATCTCGCTCGTTGGCGCCGACGGTGGAAACAATCGTATTCAGTTCGATCCGTTCCTCGTCCAACTCGTTCGGGTGGTCGATTCGAGCAACAACGAGTACTGCTTGGAGGCGATCACCCCGACGACGAGTGTAACCGCACTGAGTCAGCGCCAGTTCGATGAGCAAACGCCAATGGGCGACCTCATGGGCCTACTGGGCTGCCGCGACCTGTCCGAGCTCAGCCACATGATCCGGCGGAACGAGGACGATCGACCAAAGAGCCCGAGTTGGGTCCAGGTCTATCGAGAACTGATGGAATGGGCGATCTTGCTCTCGTTAGTGCGGAAGCGCCAGTTCGGGACCGATACATTGATCGTCTTCGACGGGTTGCTGCGTAGCAAGGTTTTCGCGGGCGATCTGTTTCGCCGCTACATCGACACGATCCGTCAATCGGTGGAGGAGACCTATCTTCGTGACAGGCGACGCATCTATTTGGTCGGTATGGCCAAACACAGCAAGGTGCTTTCGCGATATCGGTTAGCAATGGCGCTGGAAGGAGTGTTACGCACCGACTACCCGGCCTTTGTGGAGATTCCACGCGACATCGAAGTAAATGCCTACGTCTGGTCGGAGTACGCGCGCGGCAACGAGGTCGAAGCCGCCGGAGGCGAGATCAACAAGTTTGTTGGCGGCAAGATGTTCTTCGTCAAGTTCGGGGCGAGCGCACACGACCCGATATGGCCGGTCGACGTCTTTGCCCATCAAGCACATGAGGCGCAGACCGTGCTCGGTCACATGCTTTCGGACGCCGTGAACGGCTTCCCGATCCCCTGCTACCCGCGATGCTTGCAGAAAGCGCACGAGAACGCCGCGCTGGTCGACTTCGACTTCGCCATGCTGCAAGACCACGTCCTCGACGGATTGCGTGGGCTGCTCGGACCCAAAGCTCCAACTATGGACGAGTTACGGTTGCAAGAGTTCGACCCAGCGCAGTCCCGCTATGGCTAGGAGGCCGCGGTGCCGTCAATCAACTTCTTTCCGCCAGAGCAGATCATCGGGGTGTTTCGCGGCTTCCGTGAGGGTGGACTGGAGTTTCATGCGGACCTTGTGTTGCCGTATCGCAACGAGTTCCAGAGCATCCCGATGCACGGCCAATTTCTCCTTGTCCAGCTCGAGGCGCCCGACGAGGCAGTGCTGGGCCGGATCGCGTCGCTGTCTTCGGACGGAAAGCTTGCAGGCGGCTCCGGTGAGGAGTTCAACATCCGCGCCCTTCAGGAAGGACGGTCTGTTCCCGAGGACATCCGCGAGCAGTACTTGAAGTACCGCGTCAACATCCGGGTGCTCGGGGTGCTTCGCGGCGCCGCAGACGGCGAACTGACCTTTGTTCCCTCTCACAGGCGACTCCCTCATGTCGGAAGTCCGGTCGCGTTTCCGAGCCCAACCATTCTCCGCGAAATTGCTGGGCACACTATCGAAGGGGCGCCGATCGGATACTTCGCACTCGGCGAATACATCTATGCCGCGGGAAGCCCGGAGCTGGAGCTCAAGCCGTGGATGCAGATGCGATCGCCGGAAGTCATGGTGAAGTTCCCTATTGCGAACCTTGTGGCGCGACGCTCGTTCATATTCGCCCGGGCTGGTTTCGGAAAGTCGAATCTGAACAAGCTGCTCTTTAGCACCCTGTACCAGGGCGAACCAACGGTCGAAAAGCGAGGCGGTCGCCGCGTGCCAGTCGGTACGGTGATCTTTGACCCGGATGGTGAGTACTTCTGGCCTGATGATCGTGGACGACCCGGTCTCTGTGACGTTGAGGCGTTGCGAGACAAGCTGGTCGTCTTTACCGCACGCCAAGCGCCAAGCGCGTTCTACGGCTCATTCGTCGCCGGCGGGATCAAGCTGGACATTCGACGGCTACAACCGGCTGATGTCATCGCGATTGCGCTTGAGCCCGAGCGACAGGATCAACAGAATGTCCGAAAGCTCCGTGGTTTGGACCTTGGGAGATGGGCGGAGCTTGTCAATCTTATTGATCGAGAAGGGCATGGCGCCGATGTAGGGAAAATCGCGGGACTGCTGCAGCTTGACGCTGGGCAGCAGCAGGTCGAAGCCTTGGCTGCTCGCTCCAACATGGTGACCATTGTGCGCATGCTCCACGATCGCCATAGCCGCCTCATGGACCTGTTGTTCGAAGCGCTTCGCCAAGGCAAAATCTGCATCATCGACGTTTCGCAGCTTCGTGGAGGACCGTCCCGAATACTTTCGGGTGTGATTTTGCGCCGAATTTTCGACCGAAACCAGGATGAGTTTGTCAGTGCTCGACCCGAGACGGTTCCCACGATCGCCGTCATCGAGGAGGCGCAATCGGTGCTCAATGAGAGAGCGTCGGCCTCTGAACCATTCATCACGTGGGTCAAGGAAGGTCGCAAGTACGATTTGGGGGCCGTGTTGGTGACCCAACAACCCGGGAGCATCCCGACAGAAATCCTTAGCCAGGGTGACAACTGGTTTGTGTTCCACTTGCTTTCGGCGGCCGATTTGCAGAACCTCCGTTCAACAAATGCCCATTTCAGCGAGGATCTGCTCGGCTCGTTGCTCAACGAGCCGATCGAGGGACAAGGGGTCTTCTGGACCTCTGCCGGGGGCAAGCCGTATCCCGTAGCCTTAAGGGCGCTCTCCTTCGAGAACCTGTATCGCCCCTTGGATCCCCACTACTCACGTCAGGCGGTAGACACGTTTGCGAGTCAGTTGCGCAACGATTATGACCAAGCCCTGGATCGAGAGCCAATTGTCGCTAACGCCGATGTTCTGATGAGCGTCACGCACACAGGTGACTCAGACGGTTCAGCAAGCGACGATCGTCAGCCTGGGGCGGAGGCTGAGACACTGGACCCATTAGAGGTCTTGGAGCGGCGCGCCATTCACCTGCTTCGCAATGACCCGGAGTTGCGGGAACGAATAGCTCGTGACGGGATCGCCTGGGGCGCAATCAAGGCTAAATTTAAGGAACAGATTCCCGTGACGTTCGAAGATCGCGACCAGCGCGCGTTCGAGCTTGTCCCGGTGGCCCTTGATGTTGTCTATGGAAAACGGGGGGTCGGCTGGCACTCGTTTCGGAACGCGGAGCGAAACAATGCCACGTACGTCCAGCAAGGCCCTGGGCCAAGTTAATGGCTGGCGAGCGACCTCCTAGCCATGCACTTAACGCCATTTGCCCGTACTTTACGATGTTTCCGCTCGACTTTCCCTCGTCCGTCCTGGCCGGTCGAGCCACGCCAGGAGATTGGGTGCTCGATCCATTCTGCGGCCGAGGCACGACGAACTTCGCGGCGCGAATGCTCGCCCTGCCGACGCTGGGCATCGACAGCAGTCCCGTCGGCGTCGCGGTCGCGAGGGCAAAGCTCGTTGACTCATCCCCGCGCTCGATCCTTCGGGCGGCCGCGACAATCCTGACCGACGTAGCCGAACCGAAGGACATACCACAAGGCTCGTTCTGGGAATGGGCCTATGCGCCTGAAGTGCTTCAGTCGATGTGCCGTTTGCGCGAAGGCTTGATGGCGAATGCGAAGAGTCCGGCCCGGACGGCGTTGCGCGCCATCATCCTGGGAGCGATGCACGGGCCGCGCACGAAAGGGGCGCCGAGCTACCTCTCGAACCAATGCCCGCGCACCTATGCTCCGAAGCCTCGCTACGCGACGGCGTTCTGGCAGGAGCGAGGGCTCCGTCCCGAACCGGTCGACGTTCTCGACGTCATCGAGCGCCGCGCAGACCGGTACTTCGCCCATCGCCTACCCAAGCCTATCGGCGCTATTCGTCTGGCGGACAGCAGGGAACGATCGGCGTTCGCGCGGCTCGGCCGGCGGTTTCGGTGGGTCATCACCTCGCCGCCCTACTACGGGATGAGGACGTATATCCCAGACCAATGGCTCCGTAACTGGTTTCTTGGCGGGCCATCCGCCGTGGACTACTCCCAGACCGGCCAGGTAACTCATGCGAGCCGCGCGGCGTTTGTGTCGGACCTTGGGGTCGTCTGGCAACGCGTCTCAGACGTGTGCTTACCGGATGCAACGCTGGTCGTTCGGTTTGGCGCCATCCAGGATCGGGCGGCAGCACCGCTCGAACTTCTCTGCGAGTCGCTTGGCGTTGCTGGGTGGGAAATCTCTGACGTCGTTTCCGCCGGCAGCGCGGGCGACGGACGCCGACAGGCAGATCATTTCGTGCGTGGGCGGTCTACGGCCATCACCGAACACGATATCTGGGCAACAAGGCGCGGCTCTGGTCGTGGCTGGTTGCCGCAGCGGTGGCCCTGCTGGCCGCGACGGTGTTGCAAGCACAAGGCGTGATCGATCTCGCTTCCACCGTCCCGCCCTATCGCAGCGCGGCGTTTGCCTGGTTGCGTTATCTGGTCG
>CALMZR010000359.1 GCA_937870845.1 uncultured Chloroflexota bacterium | reverse complement strand
GATGAAGATCCCCATGCCCACGACGTACTTCGACCCGTACAGATGCCCTCCGATGGCGACGAGGACACCGACTAACAGGAGGATCAGCACGGGGAGCGCGGGCACGTCCTTGGTCGTGTCCGCGGCGGCGAGGATGAGCATCGCGAGGGCCATGTAGCCCCTCTCCCTATCATCCGGAGCACCTGATGGCCGCCGCTCCCACGATCGTTCCCGACTCCGTCACCGACGTCGCAGACGGTCTGCGCGCCGTCGGCTACCTGCCCAGCGAGTCCGCCTCGCTCGTCTCGTTCCTCGCCACCAAGCTCGGCAAGCCAGTGCTCGTCGAGGGCCCCGCCGGCGTCGGCAAGACGCAGCTGGCCAAGTCGCTCGCGGAGTACCTCGGGCGCTCGCTGGTGCGCCTGCAGTGCTACGAGGGCCTCGACGAGGCCAAGGCGCTGTACGAGTGGAACTACCGCAAGCAGCTATTACGGATTCAGGCGACTGGTGAGCAGGAGGCCTGGGAAGACATCTTCGCGGAGGATTTCCTGCTCACGCGGCCCCTCCTTCAGGCAATCGCCTCGGCCGAGCCGGTGGTGCTGCTGATCGACGAGATCGACAAGACCGACCAGGAGTTCGAGGCGATGCTTCTGGAGGTCCTCTCCGACTTCCAGATCTCGATCCCCGAGCTGGGGGTGATCGAGTCGCGTACCCACCCGATCGTGGTCCTGACGTCCAACAACTCGCGCGAGCTGACCGAGGCGCTCAAGCGCCGCTGCCTGTACCTGTGGCTCGACTACCCGGGTGTGGAGCGCGAGATGGAGATCGTTCGCCTGCACGCGCCGGACCTGGACGAGGCGCTCGCGCGAAGGCTCGTTGAGGTGATCCACATGATCCGCCAGCTGGACATGAAGAAGCCGCCCTCGATCGCCGAGTCGATCGACTGGGCGCGGGCGCTGCTGCTGCTGGGCGCCGAGGACATCGACCGCTCCATGTTCGAGCGGACGATGTCCATCATCGTCAAGCACCGCACGGACATCGACCTGGTCTCCGAGCGGGTCGGCGTGCGCCTCGCCGGCGCGCTGGGCTCCGAGCAGGCCGAAGCCACGGGATGAGTGCCGAGGCGCTGCCGCCGGGCCTCGCCCCGCGGCTGATTGCCTTCTGCGAGGAGCTGCGCTCGGAGGGCGTGGCGGTGGGCACCTCGGAGATCCTCGATGCGTTCGAGGCCCTGGAGGCCGTGCCGTGGACCGACCCGGCCGACTTCCGCGAGGCGCTGGCCTCGACGATCGCCAAGTCGCAGGAGGACCGGCGCGTGTTCGAGCTCATCTTCGACCGCTTCTTCTTCCGGGCCGCGGAGGCCGAGGCCGTCAGCCGCGAGATCCGCGAGGGTGGCGACGGCGCCGGCAGCGAACGGCTGGACCCCGACCAGCTACGGCAGGCCATCCGCGAGGCGATCGCCGAGAACCAGGAGAGCGACATGCGCGACCTGGCGCGCCTGGCGATCGCCGCGTTCGGGCGCCGCGGCGAGGGCTCGGGCGTGGTCGGCGTGGACGTCCAGCGGATCCGGCGCACGCTCGGCCTCACTCCGCAGGCGCCCGGCAACCAGGACGCCGAGGGCCCACCGATCGACCGCGAGGGCATCAACCGCTTCGAGCGGCACCTGCGGCGCGAGCTGGAGCGCGGCCTGATCGAACGGACCGAGAAGCTGCCCCCGGCCCGTCCGCTCGCCGACCTGGATCGCACGCTGCCGACCAGCCCGTCGCAGGATCTCGCGGCCGTCCATCGCGCGGTCGCCCAGCTCAAGCGGCGGCTGGCCACGCTCGGGCACGAGCAGCGCGGCCGGCGCAGCAACTCGATCGTGGACGTCCGGCGCACGATGCGCGCCTCGCTCGAGACGGGCGGCGTGCCGCTGCGCCTGCGCCACCGGCCCAAGCGCCCGCGCCGGCCGGAGATCCTGGTCCTGTGCGACGTCTCCACGTCGGTCACCTCGGCCAGCGTGTTCTTCCTCTCCGTCGTGCACGCGCTGCACGACTCGTTCCGCAAGCTGCGCAGCTTCGTTTTCATCGAACGGATCTCCGAGGTCACGGACGTGTTCGAGGACGAGCGCGACTTCCGCGAGATCTCCCGCAAGATCAGCCAGGAGGGCGGCGTCGCGGACATCTCCGGATACACGGACTACGGCCGCGTCTGGCGCGAGTTCGCCGAGGAGATCGCCGACGACCTCCACCCCCGCTCGACCGTGATCGTGCTGGGCGACGCCCGCACCAACGGCCGCGAGCCCCACGCCGAGATCTTCGCCGAGGTCACCGAGCGCGCCGGGCGCACGTTCTGGCTGAACCCGGAGCCGAAGCTCTACTGGAACTACGGCGACTCGGTGATGGCGGCGTACGAGCGCCACTGCACCGCCGCCTTCGAGTGCTGGACTACCCGCCACCTCGAGGACTTCGTGAACGTCGTCGCCGGCGGACGCGTCCGCGAGGACTGACCGGCGCGTCTGCAAGCCCTGATGCGCCCGCCATTGCGACTACACTGGCCCCGTCTATTGGGGTGCTCGCGGGCAAGCGGGCTGAGATAGCGCCTGACCCCACCCGGCGCTGACCCTCGGAACCTGTGCGGTAATGCGCGCGGAGGGAGCATGAACGCGAGCGTCGAGCTGAATGGCGTGGCTCACCGTTTTGGCCCGCTCGAGGTCCTGGGCGGCCTCGACCTGAGCGTGCGGGCCGGCGAGGTGGTCGGGCTGGTCGGACCATCCGGGTGCGGTAAGTCGACCCTGCTGGAGTTGGTGGCGGGGCTGCTCGATCCCACCGCCGGCGCGATTGCCGTCGGGCGTGAGCGCAGCGCTGCGAAGCGCCTCGCGGGCTGCGCCTATATGCCGCAGCGCGACCTGCTGCTGCCGTGGCTGCGGGCGCTCGACAACGCCGCCCTGGCGCCGCGCAACCGCGGCGCCTCCCGCGCGGGCGCGCGGGCGGAGGCGCTGCCGCTGTTCGAGCACTTCGGCCTGGGCGAGTTCGCCGAGGCGCGGCCCGGCGAGCTGTCCGGTGGCATGCGCCAGCGCGTCGCGTTCCTGCGCACGCTGCTCTCCGGCAAGCCGGTGCTGCTGCTCGACGAGCCGTTCGCGTCGCTCGATGCGATCACCCGGGCCGAGATGCAGGAGTGGCTGGCGGGCGCGCTGCGCGAGGAGGCGCGGACGGTCCTGCTCGTGACCCACGACGTCGAGGAGGCGCTGTATCTGTGCGACCGGGTGGCGGTGCTCTCGCAACGTCCGGCCTGCATCGTCGCCGAGCTCAGCGCGGGCGCGCCTCGCCACGCCGACCGGACGGCGGCGGTCACCGCGCCGGACTTCATCCGCGCCCGGGAGTCGGCCCTGGAGGCGCTGCGCGAGGGCGCGCTGGTCGTCAGCACCGAACCGGTGGGCGGATGAGCGGCCGCGCGCCGTATCCGCTGCGCTGGGCGCTGCCCGCCCTGGTGCTGGTCGCGCTCGTGGTCGCCTGGGAGCTGGCGGCGCAGGCCGAATGGCTGGCCGAGCGTCCCGGTGGCGAGGCGCTGCTCGTGCCCGCTCCCAGCGACATCTGGACAGCGCTCATCGACGACCGCGAGCTGCTCGTCGACAACGGCTGGGTCACTCTGCAGGAGGTGGTGCTCGGCTTCGCCCTGTCGGTGGCCGTTGGTCTGGCGTTCGCGATCGCGCTGCACCTCTCCCCCCTGCTGCGCCGAGCCTTCTACCCCCTGCTGGTCGCCTCGCAGACGGGGACCGGCTACTTCGACGCCGGCGTGCAGGGGTTCGAGCTGATCGTCATCGCCTCGGCGGTGCTGGGCGGGGTCAGCCTCTCCGGCGGCCAGGGGAGCCTCATCAGCGCCATGATCGGCGTGCTCATCCTGGGCATGACCGGCAAAGGGCTGCGGCTGATGAACGTCCACACCACGCAGCAACTGGTCGTCACCGGGATCGTCATGCTCGTCGCCGTCTACCTGCACGGGGTGAGGAACCGGATGCTGGTCGAGAGCCGGAGGCGGGATGGGTGAGGCGGGGGTCGGGTGTCGGGTGTCGGGTGTCGGGTGTCGGGGTGACAGGGTGACGGGGGTTGCGTCGTGAGCGAGCCTGTGGGTGCTTGCGTCGTGCGGGAGACGAGGCTGGCGCGGGGTGTGGCGGGGCTGATTCTGGAGAACGATCTCGTCTCCGTAACGGTGCTGCCCGGCAAGGGCGCCGACATCTATGAGCTCGTCTCGAAGCGCGAGGGGATCGACGTTCTCTGGAAGAGTCCTTGGGGTCTCTCGCCGCCGGGCGGGGTGCATTCGGCGGCGGACTCGGCGACGGCCTGGCTCGAAGCGTACGAGGGCGGGTGGCAGGAGATTTTTCCCAACGGCGGGACGGCCAACACGTATCGCGGCGTCGAGTTGAACTTTCACGGCGAGGCATCGCTGGCCTCCTGGGACTACGAGATCGCTGAACTCAACGATGCCGCCGAAGCGAGGCTCTCTACTCGGCTGCGGCGCAGCCCCTTCACGATCGAGCGGTCGATGCGCGTAGAGGCCGGGAAGCCCGTGCTCTTCATCAGCGAGCGGATCACCAACCATGGCCGCGAGGATCTCGAGGCGATGTGGGGCCACCACCCCGCGTTCGGCGCCCCGTTCCTGAGCGGGGCCTGCCGCATCGACACCAACGCGCGCGTCGTGCACGCCGACGACGAGATCGGCGGCCCGCTCAACCCACTCGACAAGGGCGCGACGTTCAGCTGGCCGCATGGCGAGCGGGACGGGGTCGCCAGCGACTTGTCGCGCGTGGCTGGGCCGGACGACCCGCCGCACGAGACGATGGCCTACCTGACCGATTTCGCCGGGGAGCACGCCTGGTACGGCATCACGAATACCGAGTTGGGTCTCGGCGTGGGGATGGTCTGGCCGAAGGCGGTCTTCCCCTTCGCCTGGTTCTGGCAGGAGATGCATGCCTCGCCCGGGTTCCCCTGGTACGGAGAGGTCTACGTGATGGCGATCGAGCCGTCCTCCAGCATGCCGGGGCACGGGCTGAGCGCGGTTATCCAGAAGACAGGGACGCAGTTGTCGATTCCGGCGCGGAGGAGCGTGGAGGTGGAGTTCGCGGCGGTGCTGTACCACGCGAGTGAGGGTATCGATTGGATTGGGGCGGATGGGACGGTGAGCGTGCGGTGATTTACCCTCACCCCCAACCCCCTCTCCCTGTCCGCAGGGCGAGGGGGCTTTCCGCCCACTGATCCTCGGCTCTCTTCTCCCCGTGCGCGGGGAGCAGGGCTGGGGATGAGGGGTGGATCAGGGAGAAAGGCGCCTCCAGTGACGACCACAACCGACCGCCCCAGCCTGATGCGGATCGACCAGTTCGCGCCATTCGTGCATGGCCTCGACCATCCGGAGGGGGTCGCGGTTGGGCCGGATGGAACAGTGTATGCGGGGGGCGAAGCGGGGCAAATCTACCGTGTCGATCTCGCCGGCTCCTTCGAGCAAATCGCCAGCACCGGCGGATTCGTGCTGGGGCTCTGCGTCGATGGGAACGGCGCCATTTACGCCTGCGATCTGGCGAACAGCGCCGTCATGCGCATCGGTCCGGATGGCGAGGTATCGGCCTACTCCCGCGGCGCTCCGGATCGGCCGATGGCCGTGCCCAACTATCCCGTCTTCGACGCCGCCGGCAATCTTTATGTCTCGGACTCCGGGGGCTGGAAGGAGCGCAAAGGTTGTCTCTTCCGCATCCGGCCTGGAGGGGAGACGGACGTCGTCGGCGCGGGCCTGGAGGCGTTCCCGAACGGCATGGCGCTCCATCCGGACGGCGATCGGCTGTATGTCGTTCTGTCCGGCGAGTCCCGCGTCGTCAGTGTCGCGCTCAACGATGACGGCGCCGTCGGTTCAGCGCAACCCATCGTCGAGCTTCCACGCCACGTGCCGGATGGGCTCGCCTTCGACATCGAAGGAAACCTCTATATCGCGTGCTACACGCCGGACGTGATCTACCGCCTCTCTCCGGGAGGCGTGCTCGCCGTGCTGGCCGAAGACTGGGAGAGCGTGACGTTCGCCACCCCGACCAACATCGCGTTCGCGGGGCCAGGGCGGGAGACGCTGGTGGTCGCCAGCCTCTCGCGCTGGCACCTGACCAAGGGGCCGATGCCGATCGCCGGCGCGGCGCTGCAATACCCGAAATTGGGGTGACGCCACCGGCGCAGCGATCATAGGGGCACGGCATGCCGCGCCCGGCCACGCATCACGAGGGAGAACCGAGGAGCAACGTATGACCGACCGCAACAAGAGATTCGAGGGGAAAGTCATCGTCATCACCGGGGCCGGCAGCGGCATCGGGCGCACGGCGGCGCTCGCGTTCGCCAGCGAGGGCGGCTCTGTTGTCGTGGGCGACATCAACGAGGCGGATGGGGCCGAGACGGCGCGGCTCATCCTCGACGCCGGGGGGTATGCCACGTCGGTTCGCTGCGACGTGCGCGATCCAGAGCAGGTCCAGGCGCTGATCGCCCGCGCCGTGGCCGACTTCGGTGGTGTCGATGTCCTCTACAACAACGCGGGCGTGGTGCGCTACGGCACGGTGGTGGACAGCTCGGTGGAGGACTGGGATTTTCAGCTCGACACGAATCTGAAGGGGACGTTCCTGACCTGCAAGTTCGCCATCCCCGAAATGCGCAAGCGGGGCGGCGGGGCGATCGTCAACACGGCTTCGGTGCAGGCGTTCGCCTCGCAGAAGACGGTGCCCGCCTATGCCGCCTCGAAGGGGGGCGTCGTCAGCCTGACGACCACCATCGCCCTCGACCACGCCGACGAGCACATCCGCTGCAACTGCATCGCGCCGGGCACCATCCGCACGCCGATGGTCGACCAGGCGGCGGACACGTTCGGCCCGGACGATCCGGAGGGGGCGATCGCCGAGTGGGGCCGCTTGCATCCGCTGGGCCGTGTCGGGACGCCGGAGGAGGTCGCTAATCTGGTGCTGTTTCTAGCCAGCGACGAGGCCTCGTTCTGCACCGGCGGCTGCTACCGCGTCGACGGCGGTTTGCTGTCGCCGCTCTTCAACGGGTAAGGGATAGGGCATCGACCATGGCCGGACCACTGGCAGGACTCGTCGTCGCCGACTTCGCGCAGCTCGCGCAGGGGCCGTTCGCCACGCAGATGCTGGGGGACCTCGGGGCCGAGATCATCAAGATCGAGCCGATGAAGGGCGACTGGATGCGCCACTGGAGCATGGCGAACCTCTTCCTCGAGGGCGAAGGCGCCTCCTTCCTCAGCTTCAACCGCAACAAGCGCTCGATCGCCATCGATCTCAAGCACCCCCGTGGCAAGGAGGCCGCGCTGCGCATCATCGACGGCGCCGACGTGCTCATCGAGAACTTCCGGCCGGGCGTCATGGAGCGGCTGGGGCTTGGCTACGAGACGCTGGCGGAGCGCAACCCGCGTCTCGTCTATTGCGCCAGCTCGGGTTGGGGGCAGACCGGGCCGTATGTCTCCCGCCCAGGTCAGGACCTGCTGGTGCAGGCCGTGGCCGGGGTGGGCTATCTCAACGGGGACGCCGACGGGCCGCCGCAGGGGGTCGGCGTCGGCATCGCCGATTTCACGGCGGGGTTCCACATCGTCTACGGCGTACTGGCGGCGCTCTACGCGCGGGAGCGCACCGGGCGCGGGCAGCGGGTGGACGTCAGCCTCCTCAACTCGATCCTCAACCTGCACATTCAGGAGCTGAGCCTCTACCTGAACGGGGCCGGGCTGCCGGTGCGGAGCCGGTCGAACATTCCCGGCGCCTACCTCGGCGCTCCGTACGGTTTCTACGAGACGGCCGACGGCTACATCGCCATCGCCATGAACCCCATCAACAAGCTGGCGCGGCTGGTCGGCATCGAGGGCTACGAGGATCACCACGAGTCGCAGATCATGGAGGGTCGCGATCAGGTCCGCGCCGATTTTCAGAAGGGCTTTCTCAAGCGGACCACGCAGGAGTGGCTCGACATCCTGCTCGCGGAGGACATCTGGGCCGCTCCGGTCAACGACTACGCCGCCGTCGAGGAGGATCCGCAGATTCGCGAGAACGAGATGATCGTGGAGTGGGAGCATCCGAAGGCGGGCACGGTGCGCAGCGTCGGCATCCCGGTGAAGTACAGCGAGACGCCGGGGGAGATTCGCCGCCCCGCGCCGCTGCTGGGCGAGCATACGGCGGAGATTTTGCGCGAGTTCGGCGGGTACGACGAACAGGAGATTCGGGAGTTGCAGGGTGCGGGAGCTGTGAGCTCGTGAGATGTGAAGTGCGACATTGGGCCAGGCCAAGCATCGCGAACGCGCGTTCACACCGCATGCGTCATACCGACGAAGGAGAAATCTCGGCGCTCAGCATGCACCCGTCCGTGGAGGCCGAGATTCCTCGCCTGAGGGCTCGGAATGACACGTCTCCGCGGGCAGTGGGGACGTGACATCGATGGTGTCCAGGAGCCTTCCTGGCGGCCCCGCGAGCAATCGCCCCCACGTTCTCGACCTCCCTGACCTCGCCGCGCTCGTTCCCTCGGGCTCTCGCCTCGGTATTGGCGGGTTCCATTTTTCGCGGCTGCCGATCGCGCTCATCCGGGAGGTGGTGCGCCAGGAGGTGCGCGACCTCGAGTACGTCAGCTGGGGCGGCAGCCTGGGGCTGGAGATGCTGCTGGAGGCGGGCGCGGTGCGCAGCATGGCGCTCTGCTTCACCAGTCTCGATGTCTTCGGGTTGGCGCCGCGGTTTCGGCGGGTCGTCGAGGAGGGGACGGTTCCGCTCGAGGAATGGACGGCGCTGGGGATGATGCAGGGGTTTCACGCGGCGCAGCACGGCGTGCCCTCGATGCCGTTCCCGCTGCCGCGCGGCTCGGAGATCGTCGAGCGGTCGGGGTTCGCCGTCGCCTATGCGGACCCGGTGACCGGCGCCGAGGTTGGGGCGGCGCGGGCGCTGCCGCTCGATGTCTTTCTGCTGCATGCCCAGCGCGCCGACAAGGAAGGCAACGTCGAGATTCAGGGGGCGCGGGGTCTCGATCTGAGCTGCATCTTTGCCGCAAAGCAGGTGTTGGTCACGGTCGAGGAGATCGTGGCCGCCAGCACGTTTCGGACGGAGGCGGCGCCGCGCTCGTTCATCGTGCCGCGATCGTTCGTCGCCGGGATTGCCGCGGTCCCGTTTGGCGCGTATCCGACCTCGTGCCTCCCCTCCTACCCCACCGACTACCGCGAACTGTTGCGGCTCACGAGCGGAGACGATCTGACGATTGCGCCGCCCGCGGATAGCCGACGGTCGTTTCTATCGGCCGCGGCGGTGATCCCGGCGGAGCGCGTCACGGCCCCGGTGCTGCTGCGGCATCGAGCCGGGGCGGAGGAGTCGGAGGGGGCGACGCCGGACGAGGTGATGGTCGCCTGGCTGGCGCGACAGATCGACAACGACAGCATCTGCTCGGTGGGGTCGGTCTCGCCGCTGGCGACGGTGGCGTACCTGCTCGCCAAGCGGACGCATGCGCCTGAGCTGGTGTTGATGACGTCCAACGGTGGGCTGATCGACGTCGCCGCGCGGCCGATGCTGATGACGCTGGCGGAGGCGCTCGACTTTCAGACCGCCGCCGTCCACTGCGGCGGCGACGAGAGCTACCACTGGTACTACCAGCGCGGCCGGGTCACGCACGAGGTGGTCAGCGCGGCGCAGATCGACCGCTTCGCCAACACGAACAACATCGAGGTGACATCGCCGAGCGGGAAGCGAATCCGGTTGCCGGGGCAGGGCGGCATGGCCGACGTCGCCAATATGCACCGCCATTTCCTGCTCTACCTGACCCGGCACTCGCCGCTGTCGCTCGTGGAGCGGGTCGAGTACGTCAGCGCCGCGCGGGGCTTGCTGGGCGACGAGGAACGCGCAGCGGCGGGGTATCAGCCGGGCGAGGTGAAGCTGGTCACGAACCTCGGCGTCTTCGAGTTGGACACGGGTTCCCGCGAGCTGGTTCTCGTCTCCGTCCACCCCGGTGGATCGTTGCAGGCGGTGCACGAGGCGACCGGGTTTGCGATTCGGGTTGCGTCGGATCTGGAGGAGACCGTCCCGCCGACGGAAGAGGAGTTGGAGTTGATTCGGCGCGAGATCGATCCGCTGGGCATGCGGCGGCTCGAGTTCGTGGCGGGCAAGGAGCGGGGGCCGCTGCTGACGGCCTTGATCGAGAGCGAAGAGGCCGCCATCGCCGAGATGATCGGGAGGGGAGTTCGCAATGCCGGCCGTTGAGCTGCGGGGCGTGAGCTGGGATCATCCGCGTGGGCACGACTGCATGGTCGCCACGGCGGAGGCGTACCGGGCCGTCGCGCCGGATGTGCGCGTCGTCTGGGAGACGCGAAGTTTGCAGGACTTCGCCGATTTCCCGGTGCAGACGTTGGCCGAACGCTACGACCTGCTGGTCATCGACCACCCCTTCGCCGGGTTCGCGGCCGCCGACGGGCGCCTGCTGCCCCTGGACGTGTACCTCGACGCCGCGGTTCTGGAGGATCAGGCGGCGAACAGCGTCGGGCCGAGCCACCGCAGCTACCACTACGGCGGCCACCAGTGGGCGCTGGCGACCGACGCCGCTGGGCACGTCTCCGCCTATCGGCCCGATCTGATTGACGAGATCGGCGGCGTGCCGCGAACCTGGGATGAGGTGCTGGCGCTGGCCGAGAAGCGGCGCGGAACCGGTCGCGCTCAAGTCGCCAACCCGCTCATCCCGATCGACGCGCTGATGAGCTTCTGCTCGATCTGCGCCGCGTTGGGCCAACCGCCGTACCAGAGCCCGGATCGGGCCGTGGACCGGGCGACGGGGCGGGAAGCATTGGGCATGCTGCGGGCGCTGGCGGACGCCGCGCATCCGGCCTCGCTGGAGCGCAACCCACCGCGCACGCTGGACCTGATGAGCACGACCGACGAGATCGCCTTCGCGCCGCTGCTGTTCGGCTATTCCAACTACGCGCGGCCCGGCTTCCGGCCCTCGCTCGTCCGCTTCAGCGGCGTGCCGACGATCGGCGGGGGCGAGTCTCGCGGCGGCATCCTGGGCGGCGCAGGCGTGGCCATCTCGTCGCACACGAAGCACCCGGAGGCGGCGGCAGCCTACGCCGCGTACGTCGCCAGCCCGGAGGTGCAGCGGGGCGTCTATTTCGCCGCCGGTGGGCAGCCCGGGCATCGCGTCGCCTGGGAAGATGCGGCGGTGAACGCGGCCTCTTCCGATTTCTTCGCGGACACGCTGGCCGCGCTCGATCGCGCGTACCTGCGCCCGCGCTACCTGGGGTTCATGGAGGTCCAGGAGCGCTCCGGCGAGCTGGTGCATGCGTGGCTGGCCGAGGGCGGATCGGACAGCGCGCTGCTGGACCGGCTGGACGAGCTGTATCGGGAGAGTGAGCCGGGGGGGAAGGAGTAGCTTTTCCCTGGGGATCTCGGCGTCCATGGGACGGCGTGTCGGTGGCGCCGAGATGATTCCTGGGAGCCCTCGCTGCGCTCGGAATGATACGGGGGTGGCGCGCCGGATTGGCGTAGTTGGCCGAAGATGCCGAAGATACGGGGGAGCCGGGAGCGTCACGGGACCGAGACCGCCGGCTCCTCCTCGATGAAGCGCAATGCCGCCCGCATCCAGCCGAGGGCGTAGGCCATGCCGGCGTGCCAGGAGGCGGCGCACTCCATCTGCGGGGTGTGGTCGGGGATGATGACGCCGTCGTAGCCGTTGCGGTGGTACATGCGCAGGGCGCGGGCCATATCGACGTCCCCCTCGTCGACGAAGACCTCGTGGTATTCGGGGACCTTGCCGCGCACGTTGCGGAAGTGGACGTAGGCGATGTGGCCGCCTTTGCTGTACGTGTCGATCGCCTCGTAGACGTCCATTGCCCCGTTCATCTCGGCGATCGTGCCCTGGCAGAACTCCAGCGCGTTCGCCGGGCTGGGGTGGAGGTCGAGGAGGCGCTGGTAGAGCTCTGGCCGGTTCACCAGGCGGGCTGTGCCGCGCAACGTCGGCAAGGGTGGGTCGTCCGGGTGCGCGGCCAGGCGCACGCCGGCCTCTTCCGCCACCGGCACGACCTCGTGCAGAAACTCCTCCAGGCGGGACCAGAGCTGCGCGGAGGTGACCTCCCCCACCGAGCCGGCCGGCGCCTCCGGGTCGTAGGTCATGTTCCAGACCTGGCCGTTGGGGATGGGGGTCTCCTCGGGGCCGGTGGAAGCCGAGAAGCCGACGGACTCCGCCCCGCCGCGCGCCCATGGCCCGACGACGTGGCCCCAGACGCCGGCGATGCTGAAGTTGTAGCCAAGGACCGGGATGCCGGCCGCGCCGAGGTTGCGGACGATGGTTTTGACGTTTTCGAGCTGCTCGCGCTTGCGGGGACCGTCGAGGAGGATGTCGTGCCAGTGCGACGGGTCGAGATTCTCGATGGCGGCCAGGGTGAGCCCTTCGGCTTCCACGGCGCGCCGGAGGTCGCCCAGCTCCTCGACGGTCCAGAGCCGGCCCTGGTTCTGGCTGACGCCCCACCCCTGCCCGGCGCTTTCCGACTGGGGGATGCGCGGGCCGCCGCTGAAGTAATCGACCCAGTGGGCGACGATATGGGTCGCTCCCGCCTGCCGGGCGAACCGGAAGTTCTCCGGCGTGAGCATGTGCCGGTACAGCCCCAGGCCGAGTTGCATCACGCGTCCCCTTGATACGGAATGCGGATGAACACCGGGCCAGCGCGGCGACGGACCCTCACCCCCCCACCCCCCTCTCCCTGTGCGCAGAGGAGAGGGGGGCGACGGGAGACGCGCGGCCACACCCAACGCACCATCCGCATGCCATATGAGTCGATCGCACCACGCCGCGCATCCTATCAAGACACGGCGCGGCTGCCTACCTTCACAGTGAAGGTAGGCAGCCGCCAAGCGACGACTTCTCGTGGCTCCGAGCCGGCTCGGAGCCACGAGAAGTCGATATGAGTCTTTAGCTTCCGATACGGACGCGTTCAACCCCGCCGTAGTACTCGCCCTGCATTGCCGACCGGTTGAAGTCGCCCGAGGACACGCACGGGTTGGTGAGGTTGAAGTCGCAGATCGACCCGGCCGGGCAGCAAAAGCCGATTCCGGTCTGCGGAGAGGCGCAGCAGACCGAGTTGCCCGGATCGCCCTCCGCGGCGCAGCACGAGGCCGAGCCACAGCATTGCGGATTCGCCTGCGGGCAGTAGCCGCCGTTCTGGCGGAACGTGCAGCAGGTACCGCCATTGTCCGAACAGATGCCATCGGTCGAGCTCGTGTTGTCGAAGCAGCACTGCTGCGAGCAGCATTCGCTCGGCCGGTTCGTGTTGCATTCCTGGTTGGTGCTCGTGCAGCGGTTCTTCCGCCGCCGGCGACGCCGGCGGCGACGCGCTCGCCGCGCTTCGCGCCGTTCCCGCCGCCGATCGCGATCGGCGGCGTCCATCTCTTCGATGGCGGCAAGCCCCAACGCCGCGGCGAAGCCGCCGCGAAGGGCGATTCGCAGTGCTTCCCGGCGGGACCCGGTGGCGCCCGAGATTAGCTTTGCCAACTGATCGAACCGCCGGCTATCCATACGAAAAGCATCTCCCTCGTGTTCCAAGCGCTGTCGTCCGCTGTCACGGCCAGCGCAAGACGCGTGCCGTGGCCATGACCGCGCGAGAGGGTAGCGGTACACGTGAGCTCTCTACAAGGCATTGACATGCAA
>CALMZR010000358.1 GCA_937870845.1 uncultured Chloroflexota bacterium | reverse complement strand
CAACAGCCTCCTGCCCAAAGCCGCCAGGGTCGCGGGCATCGACTTTGGCGAGCTGTGCAGCATGCTCGTCGAGGCGGCGCGCGCGCGCAATTCATGACCGCGCGGCGCCCGGCCGGCCGCGCGGCGCGCCCCATGAAGAGACCGCGCGCCGTCGACCGTGGCGACGTCCCGGGCTGGCCCGGCATCGTCAACCGCGCCCGCATCAGTGGCCTGCTGCTAGCCGTCCTGACCGCAGGCGCGGTCTTCTCGCTCCTGACCGATAGTCGCTTCGCCCTGGGCCCGGCAGGCGCGTCCGCCGACGTCGAGATCAGCGGGCTGGGCTACACCGACGCGGTCGCGCTGACCGGCGCGCTGGCGCTGTCCGATGTCGGCAGCAACAACGTCTTCGTGCTGCGAACAACAGACATGCGCCGCCGGCTGCTGGCCCTTCCAAGCGTCGCCGATGCCGACGTGCGAGTAGTGCTACCCAACCGGCTGGTGGTCGCCATCACCGAGCGCAGCGCAGTCCTGCGCGTCACCCATGGCGGTGCCACCTATCTACTGGATGGCGCGGGCGTCGTCCTGGAGGTGCGGGCCGCCAGTGCCCCGCCACTGCCCGAGCTGCCGTTGATCGATGATCGACGGGTCGAGCTGGGCATCCCGTACGACATCGGCGTGGCCATCGGCGATCCGGAGGGCCTGGTGGTCGTGCCGAATGCGACGACCGGGGTCAACGTCGTGGCGCGGTCGCTGCCGCTGGAGCCGGGCGACGAGGTGCTGGGGACGGACCTGGAGTACGGGGCGTGCGAGCGGACGTGGGAGTGGTTCTGCGAGAAGCGGGGCGCTACGTATGTGAGGGCGCACGTGCCGTTGCCGGTGGCGTCGCCGGATGAGGTGGTGGAGGTGATCTTCGCGGCGGTGACGCCGCGGACGCGGGCCATCTTCCTGTCGCACGTCACCTCCGGGACGGCGTTGCGGCTGCCGGTGGAGGAGGTGGCGAAGCGGGCGCGGGCGCTGGGGATGCTCACGGTCGTCGATGGGGCGCATGCCGTGGGGCAGTGGCCGGTCGATGTGGAGGCGATCGGGGCCGATTTCTACGCGAGCAATTTCCACAAGTGGCTGTGCGCGCCGAAGGGGTCCGGGTTTCTCTATTCCCGGCGGGAGCAGCAGGCGTGGGTGGAGTCGCCGATCGTCTCCTGGGGGTGGGTCGAGGGGCGCAACGACCATTACCGGCCGGAGCAGCAGTTCGTCTCCCGCAATCAAATCCAGGGGACGAGGGACATCGCCGCCTTTCTCTCGGCGCCGGCGGCGGTGGCGTATCAGCGGGAGCGGGATTGGGAGACGGTGCGCGAGCGATGCCAGGCGCTGGCGGTCGAGGCGCGGGAGCGGATCGCGGCGCTGTCCGGGTTGCCTCAGATCGCGCCGGTGGAGAGCTCGGGAGGGTATGGGTGGTTCCGGCAGATGGCGACGGCGCCGCTGCCGGAGGGGATCGACGCCCAGGCGTTGAAGCGCCGTCTCTATGACGAGTATCGAGTCGAGTTGCCGATGACGGGAACAGAGGACGCGCCGCTCATCCGGTTCTCCTTCCAGGGGTACAACACGCGGGACGATCTGGAGGCGCTGCTGGCCGCCTTGGAGGACTTGTTGCCGGGGATGACTCGAGCCTGAGTCGGCGCCGGCTGCGTCGAACTTCCCGAACTTCCCGAACTTCTGGGGGAGCCGGCGATCACGGATGATTGCTCTTGGATACTGGAGAGTACTCCGTCGCGCTGTGCACGATGTGTCGATTCGGGGGCAGCGAGGGGGCCGAACTTCGGGGAACCGATGTTTCATGAACGCCGAGATTCCTCCTTCGTCGGAATGACACGGCGACTTCGTCTGAAAGACACGGCGATTACGTCTGAATGGCACGGCTTGTTCGTCGGAGTGACGCGATGTCGGCAGGGCGCTCTCGCGAGGAGCCAAGCCGGCGAGCGCGATGGCGCCGGGGCCGGATTTGTTAAGGTATGGGGGCGTGACGTTTCAACCGTGGATCGCGATGCGGGGCTCGTCCTCGCCGCGGACGTGGACCGGATGCTCGGATGGGGAATGCCTCGGAGCCGCTGCCCGATGAGCCCGCACGCCTGACGGCGCGCGTGCTGGGGCGAGCCTGGCTGGCCGTTGACGGGCGCGTGATCCCGGATGACGCCTGGCCGCCGCGCGGCGGGCGCCAGCTGTTGCTGCTGCTGCTCGTCACTCCTGGGCATCGCCTCTCGCGGGATCGGGTGCTCGATGCGCTCTGGCCCGATCTGGGGCCGGACGCGGCGCGCAATGCGTACTACAAGGCGCTGCACAGCCTGCGGCGGGTGCTCGAGCCCGACCTCGCGGCGCGCGAGACCGGTTCTTTCGTGACGGCCGGGGCGGAGAGCATCGCGCTCCTTGCCGAGGCCATCGAGGCCGATATCGACACGTTCGCCGATGCGCTGGACCGCGCCCGAACCGGGGCGGCGGACGAACAGATCACGCTGCTGCGTGAGGCGCTGAGCGGGTGGCTCGGGGAGGTGCTGGCCAATGAGCCGGCGCGGGACTGGCTGGCGGAGCATCGCGACCGCATCCGCCGCGTCTGGCAGGAAGGCGTCTGTCGGCTGGCGGAATTGGAGCTGGCGAGCGGCGGCTCGGTGGAGGCGTGGCCGCTGCTGGAGGCCATGGTCGCCGACGAGCCGACTCATGAGGCGGCGCAGCGGCTGCTGATCCGCGCCTACGAGCGGGCCGGGCAGCGCGACCTGGCGCTGCGGCAGTACGAGCGGTGCGTGGCCGCGCTGCGCGACGAGCTGGGCGTCGATCCGAGCGAGGAGACGCGGCGCCTCGGCTTGCGTCTGCTCGAACCGAAGCTCACCGGTCAGGGGCGAGGCGAGCGGCCGCGGCCCTGGCGCAAGCTCCCGGCGCCGCCGTCGCGGCTGATTGGACGGGAAACGGAGCTGGAGCAGTTGCACGATCTGCTCGTTGACTCCGACGCGCGGTTGCTGACGCTGATCGGGTCCGGCGGGGTGGGTAAGACCCGCCTCGCGCTCGAGGCCGCGGTCCAGCTCCAGGACGCGTTTCGCGACGGGGCCGCCTTCGTCTCGCTGGCGCCGGCGCGGGATGAGGCGGTGGCGCTGACGACGATCGCCCCTGCTCTTGGTGTGCGTGACGAGCTGGGGCTGTCGCCGTTGGAGCAGCTTTGCCGGCTTCTCCAGGACCGG
>CALMZR010000357.1 GCA_937870845.1 uncultured Chloroflexota bacterium | reverse complement strand
GCCCTGGATCAACGCCAGCGTCACCATGTCGCCGTTGGCGACGTGGCTCACCTCGTGACCGAGCACGGCCTCCGCTTCGTCTTGGCTCATGGACTGGAGCAGGCCGGTGCTGACCGCGACCAGCGCCTTGTTCTTGTTCATGCCGGTGGCGAACGCGTTGATCTCCGGCGCCTGGTATACCGCGACCTCAGGCATCGCGATGCCGGCCGCGCGCGCCTGGCGGCGCACGGTCTCGACCAACCACGCCTCGGTCTGATTGCGCGGCTGGTCGATCACCTGCGCCCCGGTCATGCGCTTGGCCATGAACTTCGACAGGGCGAGCGAGATGAACGAACCGCCGAAACCGATCACCGCGGCGAATATCAAGAGTGCGTTGAGATTCAATGCGCCCCCGGACTCCGCCAGCATCCGGTCGACCCCGAGCAGCCGCAACGTGATGCTGAGGACGAGCAAAATGGCGATGTTGGTCGCCACGTAAAGCAGGACGCGTTTCATGTAAACCAGTCTCCGTAGTTTTGTGCAGACTTTAGATAGGGACAACAACTGCCAAGTTCAATCGCTCACGCCTTATGGCCCATACCCCAGATGGCGCCCTTGCGCCGATCGGCGGCGATGCCGCGATTGCGGCGATCGGACTTCTCCGGCTCCCAGCGCACATCGGTGCGCCGGTCGCTGCTTTGGCGTCGTTCGTAGCGGCGCCGATCGACGAGCGGGCGTACCGCTCTCCCTGGTTCCGGTGCCATGGTGTCCCCCGGTATTGTTGGTAGAAGGTTAAACTAGCACGAAAGCCGCCCGGGCAACATTGTCCTGGCTAACTGCTTCGCTGTGTTATGATTTAGGTCTCCCCGCCATGACGCTTAACCGCAACCATTTTATTGCGGCACCCCAGCGCGAGGCGCTGGTGTCGCTGACCGCGCTCTGTTACATCGAAGAGCATCAGCTGCTCACGCGCCAACAACTCGAAGACGCCAAGAAAAGCCTGCAAGCACTGTTCCTGCGCACCAGCGGCGAGGAAACGACACTGCGCCAGCTGATCGAGGTATTGAAGAGCACGCGCAACATCCATCGTTCGTTCACCAGCATCGCCGGCATCATCACCGGCGTCACCAGGTGCGTCACCACCGTCGGCGAACGCATCGCGGCGCTGCGCGAGCAGATCAACGCGCAAGCCCCGGACGACGGCAAGGTGTCGTTCAACGATCTCATTCTGAAGGCGGCGGCGCTGGCGCTGCGCGAGTTCCCGAACCTCAACGCCTCGCTGGAGGGGGAGCAGCTCGTCGACCACCCGAACATCGACGTCAACGTGGCGGTGGCGATCGAGGGCGGGCTGATCGCCCCGTTCGTGCCGGACGCCGACCAGAAGGGGCTCATCGCCATCGCGCGCATGACGAAGGATCTGGTCGGGCGGGCGCGCAACGGCGGGCTGACTCCGGACGAGTATCAGGGGGGGACGTTCACCATCTCCAACCTGGGCATGTTCGATGTCGAGGAGTTCATCGCCATCATCAACCCGCCGCAGGCGGCGATCCTGGCGGTGGGGTCGATCAAGGACGTGCCGGTGGTGGAGGATGGGGAGATCACACCGGGGAAGCGGATGAACCTCACGCTGTCGGCGGACCACCGGGTGACGGACGGGGCGGAGGTCGCGCGGTTCTTGCAGGCGGTGAAGCGGTACCTGGAGAAGCCGCTGACGATCGCGTTTGGGTAGTACGCTTCGGGTCTGCTTGAGCCGTATCGACCAGAACTCCAAGGAGTCAAGCATGGCTGCCGCTCGGATCGCGCCATCGATCGAGAGCCTCGAAATCCTCGAAGATCTCTACGCCTGGGAAGATGACGCCTTGGTGCGCCGGTTGCTGGAAGCGCATCCGGAGACGCACGAGCCGCTCATCCATGCCGCCGGCCTGGTTCCAAGGTACTTCGGCTCAGGCGCGCGTTTGTCGCTTGAAGTTGACTATGATCGGGAAGGGAGTGGACCGCCGACGCTGGCGGCAACGATTTATACGTCGCAATCGCCAACTGAAGCGTTTTCAAGCCTCGACCGATTTGACGACGACTGGTGGCTGGACGCGATGGTGAACGTTCATCGCCACCTATCGTTTCACCTCCGGTTTGTGTGACGCCGTTCGATTGGGTCGAGTACCTGGAGCTTGCGGAGCGGCTCGTCGCGTGGCGCTGCGATCCCGCGGCCGAGCGGTCGGCGATCAGCCGCGCCTACTACGCGACATTTCACACGGCGAAGACATACTTCCTTGCCCACGGCGGGAGATTGACCTTCCGAGGTGATGATCATGGCCTTGTCGCCGACTGTTCAAAGAGAACGAAAGCCACGTTCTGCGCACGATCGGGACCGCTATCCAACGTCTGCGCCGATTGCGCAGAATCGCGGACTACGAGGATCGGTTTGCAGATCTCTCGAGCGAGGCCCAGGCGGCAGTGGATCTCGCGCGAAGAACCGTGGATGCGATATCGGAGTTGAAGTAGGAGCCTCCAGTCGGCATCCGACCACCGGGTGACGGACGGGGCGGAGGACGCGCGGTTTTTGCAGGCGGTGAAGGGGTAGCTGGAGAAGCCGCTGACGATCGCGTTTGGGTCGCTTAGCCGGGATCGTGGTCCGCCTCGCGCCCCGGATCGGGCTCCGGTGTGGGGGATGAGGGCGCGAGGGGATTGGCAGGGTCGAGCGTGGTTGACCGCTCGGCGCGCATGACCTGGGCGGCGGCGGCAAGCCATTGCTGGCCACGCGTTTGACGTTCCTCCAGCGATAGGTCGTCCCAATCCGCGATCTCGGCTTCGGTACGAAGCGCCCACTCGTGCATCATGTGCGCGAAGCTGGCGAGGAAGTCGAAGACGAAGGCGCGCACGTCGACCTGCTCCTGGAACGGCGCGCGGCCGTGCTGGTACTCGTCGGCGATGGCGTCGGCCATGCGGAGCAGCTCATCGGCCTGCCCCTGGGTCTGGGTAAGCGCCGCGCGAAGCTGCGCGGTGGAGCCGAAGCGCGCAAAGATGACGCGCAGCAATCCCTCGAACTCGAGCACGTACGGTTTGGGCGGGGTGTCGAGCCACGCCTCCAAGACGCGACGGCCGGCTGGCGAGATCGAGTACGTGGTGCGTCCGCGTCGCCCGGTAAAGGACCGCTCGGCATGGACGAGGCCATCGGCGGCCAGGCGCTTGACCTCGGCGTAGACGGCGCTCTCGGCGCGGGGCCAGAAGTAATGGAAGTTGCGCCGCATCTCCGCGGTGAGCTCGTAGGTCGTCCAAGGCCGCAGCGCCAGTTGCCCCAGGATGGCGTAGGAGGTGACGGTGAGGCGATTCGAGGGGCTTGACATTGCTCCTCCCAGGAGTATGATGCGTTTACTCCTGTCTGGAGTATAGGCGATGCGTTGGAGGCGAGGCATGGGCGCGTTCGTCCTGGTTCACGGGTCGTGGCACGGCGGGTGGTGCTGGGCCGAGGTCGCGCCGCTGCTGGAAGCCGCCGGCCATCGCGTCCTGGCGCCCGATCTGCGCGGTCTCGGCGCCGAGACCATCCCGGCGGCGGAGGTGACATTGCAAACCTGGGTCGATCAGATCGGGGATCTGCTCCGCGGGCAGCCAGAGCCGGTCGTTCTGGTCGGAC
Organism: uncultured Chloroflexota bacterium; assembly: GCA_937870845.1. Classification (GTDB taxonomy): domain Bacteria; phylum Chloroflexota; class Chloroflexia; order Thermomicrobiales; family UBA6265; genus JACCXM01. The sequence goes on along the minus strand of CALMZR010000357.1, from coordinate 8,784 downwards.
ATAGCCGAGCCGGGATCGTCGTCAGCGAGGTCGCCGAGGCGATGCCGGATGCGGTCGCCGCGCTGGTCTATCTGTGCGCCTTCCTGCCTCAGGATGGGGAATCGTTGATCCAGCTGGCGCAGAGCGACCGGCAGGGGCAGATTCTGCCGCACGTGGCCGTCGACGAGGAGCGCGGCTGCCACACCCTCGACCAGGACGCGGCGCGGGATCTGCTGTATGGGCAGTCGCCCGTGGCCGCTGCCGAGCGCGCCGTGGCCCGGCTGCGGCCCGAACCGAACGCGCCCACCTTCACCCCGGTGCGCCTGACCGAGGAGCGGTTTGGGCGCGTGCCGCGCTTCTACATCCGCTGCGCGAACGATCGGGTCATCAGCCCGGAGTTGCAAGACCGCATGGCCGCGGCATCGCCATGCCGTCGGGTTTTCACCCTCGCTGCCGACCACTCCCCATGGCTCTCGGCGCCCGGCGAGCTAGCGGACCTGTTGGCAACCATCGTAGCGCGGGAGGAGGCTTCAACCAGGAATCGCCTCGCCACGGCGGGGTGAAGAAACGTTCCCTGCTCCGTGCAGCCTTCAACTTTCGTGTCTGAGGCCCGGGAGTCTTGGTGATCGCTACTCGACGATAGCGATCAACACCGAGGTGGCCTCGCGCGCGCCGTAGAGCATGGCCGCGCCGGCCACGGAGCGGATCGCGTACGACGTGTCGCTGCCGACGACGGTCAGCAGGCGATCGCGCGGCGACGAGTCCCCGGCTTCCAGCTCGGCTTCGCCTTGCTCGACCAGGACCAGGGTTTCCCCGGCAGCCGGCGGCAGGGTGAACGCAGCTCCAGGCTCGAGCGTCACCCGGAACAGCGTGAGCATCACGGGACCAGCAGCGATAGCGAAGGTCGGATCGGCGAAGAGGAGGCGGTCTCCGCCGGCATCACGCGCCGACGCGGCCGCTACCAGCCCGATGCGCAGGTAGGACCGCGCGCCGGTTCCCAAGCTTTCGCGCCGTTGGAAGGCGCCGTCGCGGACGAACGCGGCCTCGCCGGGGGCCAAACGCGCGGCGCTGCCGGTCGCCTCGTCGGTGAGGAGGAGCGAGGCGAAGGGGTTGGTGGCCACGGCGAAGCCGAGGGCGCGCCGTTCGAAGGCCGCGGTCGGGGCCGTCTCGGCCACGTCGCGCACGACGCGCCAGGCCATGGGGCCGCCCGCGAGCCGCGTCTCGCCGCGCACGAGCAGGTCAGGGCCCGGCGGCGTCTGGCGGGCTGCCGCGCGTTGCGGCGAACGCCAAGCGATCCCAAGGCCCAGCGCCGCCGGCGCGGCCAACAGCCGACGACGGCCGAGGCGAGTACGGAACGGGGCAACAGCCATCGTGCGCCTCGATTCCTGGCGGCGGCCCCCGCCGCCACCGGCTGCGGCGTGGTGAATCCTATGCCCGCATGCACGTCGGCCCACCCGACGGTTTGCACGTCAGGCCCTCGGCGCAACAATAGTCGAAGTAGGTCGCGCCGTTCGTCTTGCAGCAAGTCCCCTTGGGGTCGCTGCAACACCAGCCCTCGCAACACGGTCTGTTGGCCGCGCAGCAACTGGCGCCGTTCCCGCCCGTGCAGCATTGCTCGCCCTGCGGGCAGCAGTGCTGCACGCCGGGCACGATCGGGCACTCGGCCGACCCGGGCGGGCAGCCGCAGGTCAGATCCTCCCGGCACGGCGCGCCCGGCACGCAACAGTCCCCGCCGCACGCCGTCCAGCCCGGGATGCAGCACGCGAGCTGGCCTTCGCTGTCGTACGCGCAGGCGCGGCCGATCGAGCAGCACGAGAAGCCGCCGGGGGCGTCCGCATCGATGCAGCACTGCTCGCCCGCCTCGCAGCAGTTGATGCCGCAGGCCTGCGCGACGGGACAGCAGACGGAGCCGAATTTGCACCGTTCCTCCTCGCTGCAGCACTTGTCGCCGCAACTCTGGCCCGTGGCGCAGCACTCGTTGCTCACGGGATTGCACTCCTCCTCCGCCTTGCAGCATTTGTCGCCGCACTTTTTGGGGAAGGCGCAGCATTTCTCCGGATTCTCGCCGCGGGCGCACGTTTGCGTGGCATCGCAGCATGTGCCGTCGCAGATCCTGGGGGCGGGGCAGCAGATGGGCGGGGTGAAGCGCGTATCGCAGGGGGTCCCCTCCTCCTCGCAGCATTGCTCGCCGCAGGTCTTGGTGGGGGCGCAGCAAAGCTCCGGTGGGGCGGTGCAGCCGCTGCCGTTGGGACAGCAATGCCCGAATGGGGCGCAGCAATGGTGGCCGGGAGCGCATGGGGGGTTGCACGGCGGCGGGGGAGACGGGGGCGGCTTCTTCTTCTCCTTTTTCTTGTCCTTCTTTTTCTTGGCGGCTTTGACCGCAGCGTCCCGCCGTGCCAGCGCCCCCACGCCGAGGGCCGAGAGCAGCCCAAGGGCGCGGCGGCGGGGAAGCTCGGCGGCGAAGGCTTGGGTCAGGCGGTCGAAGCGAAGCGGGTCCATGCTGGGTCTCCTTCCGGGATCGGGCCGCGCCGCTCAGGCCCCGGTTAGCGACACGTGCCCGAGCAGGTGAAGCTGCAGCACACCCCCGGATCGCCACCGCAATTGGCCCCGGTCGGCAGGCAGCCGGCGGGACGGCAAGTCGTGCCGAAGCCGTGGGTGGCGCAGTTGCCGCTGCAGCACTCCGCGTCGTCGGCGCAGGCGTGGATCGACTCGAACCCATCGACGGTGCAGCAGGCGAAGCCGACGCAGGCCTCGCCGATCGCGCACTGCCCCCCATCCAGGCACTCGCGGCAGAGTGACCCCACGCAATTGCCGCTCTGACAGTCCCCGTGGGCGCTGCACCCCTCGCCGTTGGCGCATTTGGTCGGGCAGGAGCCGCCGCAGTCGACGTCTGTTTCGTCGCCGTTGTGGAGGCCGTCGTTGCAGGCGGGCTGACGCTCACGGCAGGTTCCGCCGGCACACGCCTTTCCCGAGCCGCAGGAAGCGCCGTCCGGGCGAGGGCGGCATTTCCCCCGCTTGCAACGCCGGCAGGGGCCGCACGGCTTTTTGCATCCGTTGCGTTTCTTGCCGGCGGCGGGCTCGTCGCCGAGGAGCGCGAACAGGGCGGCAACGGCGGGAGCGAGGACGGCGCGGCGGGAGCGCACGGTTTGTGTGAGTCGGGAGAGGGCGTCGAATTGGGCAGGAATCACGGTAATCCTCCGCGGCGATAGCTTGGCTCCGGGCCACTCCGGGGAGGCCAGAAACCCGGCGACGGCGCCCCCCGCGTTGCCCCTCCCTGACGCTCCCCCGGCGTGGCTGGGCACGGGCCGGTTCGCGAGCGGCGGCCGGCCATTGCACCAGGGCAGCGACGGGGGGAGCCGATCACTCGGTGCGGCCGTCAATCGAGAAGGTAGGCTCGCACGCCAGATCCGCTGGATCGCACGAACTGTCGGGGCAGCAGAACGCGCCGTACGGGTCACCCTCGTCGTCGAGGCAGCAAGTCATCCCTGCCGGACAGCAGCCATCGCCGCACGTCGTGGAGTTGTCGGGACAACAGGAGCTATAGGGGCCCAGGGTGTCGTCGGGGTCGTCCCAAAACTCGCAGCGGGTCCCCGGCGGGCACGCCTTGCCGATCTGCCCGCCGAGGTCCGGACAGCACTCTTCCGTCGCGGGGTCGTAGCAGAGGGGCGAGATCACGGCGGGGCCGTCGCAGCACGCCGGTTGGGCTTGCGAGCAGCAGACCTGGCCGCATCGAACGGGGCATGGGGGGGCGGGTGGCTTCTTCTTCTTTTTCTTCTTCTTGGCCTTGACGGCCGGGCCGATCGCTGGCGCGGCGCCCAGGCCGAGGCCCACGAGCGCGCCGAGCGCCGTCCGGCGCGTGGCGGGCGAGGCGACGAATCGCGCCAGCCGGTCGAACTGCATGTCATCCATCGTTGGGACCTCCACCACCTTGGTCGTGAAAAGCGGCAAAGGAACGGCGTGGGCACGCCGCGCCCGAGACGCCCCATCCCAACGCGAACCCGAGCACGGCCACCGTACCGGGCGGCCGGCCGCGGCGCATCGGTGAAAATCGCCTAATCGATCGGCGCCGAGGGGAATGAGGCGTCGTTTACGCGAAGGTCACCGCGGAGGGGCCGATTCCGGGGAGCCCGGCGAGGACGCCGGCGAGACAAGGCCTTGGCGGACGGCCACGTCCGCCGCCTCGCGGCGGTTGGCGACGCCGAGCTTGGCCAGGACGCGGGAGACGTGGTGCATGACGGTGCGCGGGCTGATCGAAAGCTGGTCGGCGATCTCGCGGTCGGTGGCGCGGCGGGTGAGCAGGCGCAGGACATCGGTTTCGCGCGGGGTCAGTCCGAAACCGTCGCGCGCCTCGGTCTCGGGCGACCGCGCCGGCTGCGCCGCGGCCGCGGCGGCGAGCGCTTCGGCGACGGCGTCTTGCGGTGAGAGCGCCTGGCCCGCCGCGAAGGCGGCGGCGAAACGCGCTGCCCCAAGCTGCTCGCGCACGCCGGCAAGGCTTCGGTCGTACTCGATCTGGTCGACCGGCCAGACGGCGGCGTCCATCGTCGCCAAGAGCGCCGTCGCCGCCCCGAGGAGGCGCGTGGCCAGCTCCGGTTGGCCCAGGGCGGCGGCCATGCCGGCGATGCCGGCCAGGCAGTGGGCGACGTTCAGCCGGTCCTCGTGCTCGACCTGCCGGGTTAGCGCTTCGGCGAAGAATGCCATGCCACGGCGCGGGTCGCCCTGGCGGGAGGCGACGTAGCCCAGGTTGTGGAGGACGATGGCCGCCGTGTGGCGCAGACCAAGCCCCTGGTACAGCGCGAGGCTTTCGGCGTAGAGGGCGCGGGCCCGGTCGTGATCGCCGCAGAAGCGGGCCAGCTCACCGGCATAGTGCAGCACCCGCGCCAGGAGCCAGGCGTCGCCCAGCTCGCGGGAGAGCGCCAAACTCTCCGCGAACGGCTCGGCGGCGCGGTCGACCTCCCCGGCGACGATGGCGACGAGCCCCTGGGTGCGCAGCGCCATGGCCAGCCCCCAGCGGTCGCCGGTCTCCCGGAACAGCGCCACGCTTTCGGCGCTCTGCTCGCGCAGCAGCGCCACATCCGCATGGGGGAGGTCTCCGGCCACGAGCGATTGCAGCCCGTAGGCGACGGTGGCCGGGTCGCGCAGCTCGCACCCGATGGCGATGCTCTGCGCGAGCGCCTGCCGCGCGGCGGGAAAATCGCCCTGGGAAAAGTCGAGCACCCCGGCGCCGGCCAGCGTCCTGGCCCGCGTCAAGGAGACGGCGGGCGCGGGTTGGGCAAGGGCCGTCTGCAGCCATCTCAGGCCTTCGCCGAAGTGGCCCCGGAGGTACCAGAACCAGGCCAGCGCCGCGGTCAAGCGCAGGGCGATCGGGGCGCGGTCGGGAGCCTGCAGGGACCAGGCCAGGGCCGCGCGCAGGTTGTCGTGCTCGGCGTCGAGCCGCGCCAACTGGACGAGCTGTTCCGGCCCCCGCAACCGTGGTTCGGCGTCTTCGGCAAGGGCCAGGAAGTACGCGGCGTGGCGAGCCCGCGCGTCGTCCAGCTCGGCGCGCGCCGCGAGTTGCTCCAGGCCGAACTCGCGGATCGTCTCCAGCATGGCGAAGCGGGGCTCGGCCTCCGAGGCGGCAATCGGGCGGAGGAGGCTCTTGTCGACGAGGGCGGCGACGAGCGTGACGACGGAGGCGGCAGTCGGCAGTCGGGAGTCGGAAGTGATTTGTTCGACCACTCCTCCGACCCCCGACCCCCGACCCCCGACCGCTTCGGCGGCGTCGAGCGTGAACCCGCCGGCGAAGACGGAGAGGGCGCGGAAGAGGCGGGCCTCGTCCGCGGTGAGGAGGTTGTAGCTCCAGGCGATGGCGTCGCGCATGGTGCGCTGGCGGGCGGGCAGGTCGCGGGCGCCGTCGACCAGGAAGGGTAGCCGGCGCTCGAGCCGGGTCAGCAGCGTTGCCGGGGGCAGGAGCTTGCCGAGCGCGGCGGCGAGCTCGATGGCGAGCGGCAGCCCGTCGAGGCGATGGCAGATGGCCGCCACCGCCGCCGCGTTTTCGGACGTCAGTCGGAACGCGGGGAGGATGGCCTCGGTGCGGGCGACGAAGAGGCGCACCGCGGGCCAGTCGGTGAGGCGCTCCGCCGCGACACCGTCCGTGGCGGGCGGGATCGCCAGCGGAGGGACCGGGACTTCGCGCTCGCCGGCGATGCGCAGCGGCGAGCGGCTGGTTGCTAGCACCGTGAGGCCGCGGCACGCCAGCAGCAGCGCGGCGAGGGCTGGGGCGGCGGCCACGACCTGCTCGACGTTGTCGAGCAGCAGGAGCAGGCGCCGGTCGGCCAGAACCGCCCGCACCCGGTCGGGGGCCGCCGCGTCGCTCCCCTCGCCCACCCCCAGCGCGCGGGCGATCGTCGGCAGGACGAGGGCCGGATCGGCGATGGACGCCAGCGCGACGCGGACCACGCCATCGGGGAAATCGGCCGCAGCCTCGTCGGCGACGGCCAGGGCGAGCCGGGTCTTGCCGACGCCGCCGGGGCCGGCCAGGGTGACGAGCGGCGCGTCGTCGCGCGCCAGGAGGCCGCGCACCAGCGCCGACTCCGCTTCGCGGCCGATCAAGGGGGTGCGCGGCGGCACCAGGAGCGCGCCGGGGTCGAGGTTCGCCATAGCGCCACGGTTCCGGGGTGAGAGCGGCAGCGACTCCCCGGATCATACCCCGAGCACGCATTCGCAGTCCGTTCACGGAACCCACAACCCGAGCCAAGCATCGGCGCTCACCCCCCTCACGTTCGCCGACGGCGGCGGTGAGTGGGACAATGCCCCTCGCCGCGCACGGCAGGAGGAAGCGGGGATGGTGAACACGCCCGATACGCCCGGCGAGACGGCCGCGCCGCCAGCGGCCGCGTCTTCGCTCGAACGCGCGCCGATGACCGAGGCGGAGATCGGCGCCGCCCACGTCGGCCCGCCGCCGGCGCGGCTGAACGGGCCGGTGCTGCTCGTGGACTACGACCCCGAATGGGCGCGGCTCTATGCGCGGGAAGAAGAGCGGATTCGAGCCGCGCTGGGGGAACGGGCAATCGTGCTGGAGCATGTCGGCTCGACGTCGGTGCCGGGGCTGGCGGCCAAGCCGAAGATCGACCTGGTGCTGGGGGTGGCCGATGCGGCGGACGAGGCGGCCTACGTCCCGGCCCTGGAGGCGGCGGGGTACGTGCTGCACATCCGCGAGCCGGAGTGGTGTGAGCACCGGCTGTTCAAGGGGCCGGACGCGGATATCAATCTGCACGTATTCACGGCGGGGCATGCGGAGATCGCGCGGATGGTCGCGTTTCGCGGCTGGCTGCGCGGCAACGAGGCGGATCGGCTGCTGTACGAGCGGACGAAGCGCGAGTTGGCGGCGCGGACGTGGGGGTACACCCAGAACTACGCCGACGCGAAAACGGTGGTGGTGGAGGAGATCGTGGCGCGGGCGCTGGCCGCACAGACCCAGCAGGGAGGGATCGGGTGAAGCGTCCCGTCTGGATCACCTTTGATTGCTACGACACGCTCGTGGAATGTCCCATCAGCGAGGTCTCGCTCGACATCATCGGCGCGCGGGCGGAGGGCGTCGACCGCGAGCGGTTCATGGCGGACTTCGACACGCTCCGTTATGAGACGACGACGCACGGCCCGTACCGCCCCTACCGCGACGTGCTGCGCGACACGCTGCGCCAGATCATGGAGCGGTATCGCCTCCCCTATCGGGACGAGGACGGCGACGCCCTGGTGGCCGCCGTGCCGACCTGGGGACCGTTCCCGGACGTGCCGCCGGCGCTGGAGCGGCTGCGCGAAGCGGGGGTGAAACTGGCGATCATCACGAACAGCGAAGACGCTCTTATGTCGCGCAATGTCGCCAACATCGGCGTGCCGATCGACTGCGTCGTCACCGCCGAGCAGGCGCGGACCTACAAGCCGTCGCCGGTGATCTTCGCCTACGCGCTCGACCAACTCGGCTGCGAGCCGGCGGACGTCCTGCACGTGGCGCAGGGGTTCGAGTACGACATCGTGCCGGCGCACGCCCTGGGCTGGGAGCGGGTCTGGATCAATCGTTACGGAAAAACCGGAAACCCGGCCTACGGGCCGTATCACGAGCTGCCGGACCTCTCGGGGCTGCCGGGGCTGCTTGGTGTGTAGCCCCGATCCGTGGGACTGCGGCGCAAGCGTCGTCCCAAGCATCCACTCGGGGATCGGGCGTCACGTGCACGTGCCGTCGATGCACTCGCCGCCGGTGCTGCAGCAGTCGGCGGTGGACTGGCACGGGCCGGTGTTGGAAACGCAGCAGACGATCTGAGAGAAGCCGGGGTGATCGGAACAGACGATGCTCCCCTGGAGTCCCGTGATGTCGCCGCAGCAGTCGAAGTTGTCGAAGCAGGGCTTGCGCAGTTGACTGCAACGGCAGCGGCCCTTCCGCTTGCCCTTCTTGATCCGGCACCGGCCGGAGCAGCAGTCGCCGTTGCGGCGACAGCGTTCGTCGGGACCCTTCTTCGTGCAGAAGTCGGCCTGGGCCGTCGCCGTGGCGGCGGAAAGCACGGGGAGGGACCCGGTCAGCGCGGCGAATACGAAGCCGCGGCGACCGATGGCGCGGGCGACGGCGTCGAAGCGCTGGGTATCCATGAATGCCAACCTCCCTCAGGGGCACGCAGATCTGGGCGCCACGGTAGCGACGGCGCCTGGGTCTGTCGATAGCGGCGCAGCATCGCGCTCTTGCCCCTTACCGCTCGGGGACCCGGGTGGCGCGCGAATTGAGCGTGCCGACGCTGGCCGCCAGCTCGGCGCGGGCGGCGCGGACGGCGGCGGCGC
>CALMZR010000356.1 GCA_937870845.1 uncultured Chloroflexota bacterium | reverse complement strand
AGTCAAGGCCGGGGCGCATGGAGTCGAAGTTCTGCAATGTGCAGCCGAGCAGTTCCGTGAGCGGTCCCGGCTGGCCGTCCTCGTGGACGCGGCCGGAGGGGGTGCGGTAGGCGAAGCGGGGGCCGGCGAGGAAGAGGGCGTCCTGCGCGGCGTCTTGCAGATAGCCGGCGCGGTCCTCGCCCACGAGCTGGATGGCCGGGGCGACGATCAGGTCGTAGCCGGCGAGGTCGTGGTCGGGGTGGCGGACATCGACGTCGACGCCGAGGGAGCGCAGCGCGCTGTAGAAGAGGAGCGTTTGCCGCCAGTAGCTGGCGTCGGCGTTGTGGGGTTGGGCGTCGTAGATCCAGAGGCTCTCGTAGTCGTGGAGGAGGACGACGCGCGCTTCGATCGGCGCGTTGGGGCGGGCGGGCAGCTCCAGGGCGGCGACCTCTTCCCCGCCGCGGTCGAGCGTTTCGTCGTGGCGGAGCAGGCCGGAGTGCATCAGCTCCTGGGCGACGGTGGCGGCGCGCCAGCGGAAATAGGTCACCACGTCGCAGCCGTGGGCGTAGCCCTGCGCCGTCCAGAGGGCGGTGGCGCCGCGGGCGGGGAGGGCGTTGTAGGGGGCCCAGTTGACCTGCCCCGCGCCCTGCTCCATCACCCAGATGCCGCGGCCGTCTCCTTTGAGACCGCGGTAGATGTCGTGGTTGATGGCGATCAGGTCGGGTTCGCCGGTGCGCGCCCAGCGCGTCTTCTCCTCCGGGCTGAGCCAGGTGCGCTCGACGCTGCCGCAGGGGTAGGAGTCCCAGGTCACGAAGTCGAGGCATTCGGCGGCGTCGTACTGGTCGAAATCGCCGAAGAGCTGCATGAAGTTGTGCGTCACCCAGCGCCCCGGCGAGAGGCGGCGCAGGATCTCGACCTGGACCTCCTGGAAGCTGACGGCCACGTCGGAGCGGTAGCGGTAGAAATCGAGGAGATGGGAGGGGTTCAGCTCGGCGGGGACGTTGTGGGGCAGCCCGATCTGCTCCCAGGCGGTGTACTCCTGGCTCCAGAAGACGGCGCCCCAGGCGTGGTTGAGGGCGGCGAGGTCGTTCTCGTAGAACTCGCGCAGCCAGGCCTGAAACCCGGTGCGGCTTTCGTCGCTGTAGGCGCCAGTGGTGTCGTGGCAGCCGAACTCGTTGTCGGTCTGCCAGCCGACGACGGCGGGGTGCTGGCCGTAGCGCCCGGCCAGCGCCGTGGTGATGCGGCGCGACTCGGCGCGGTAGACCTCGGAGCCGGGGTCGTAGTGGCGGCGGGAGCCGAAGTTGCGCACGCGGCCATCGGCGTCGATCGGGAGGATTTCGGGGTGGGCGTGGATCAGCCAGGCGGGCGGAGTGGCGGTGGGGGTGCAGAGGACGACCTTCAGCCCTTCGGCGTGGAGGACGGCGATGGCGTCGTCGAGCCAGCCCCAGTCGAACTGGCCCGGCCGCGGCTCCAAGCGGCTCCAGGCGAACTCGGCGATGCGGACGTAGGCGATGCCGAGGTCGCGCATCCGCCTGGCGTAGGGTTCCCAGCGGTCGCGCGGCCAGTGCTCCGGGTAGTAGCAGACGCCGAGGGCGAAGGCCTCTCGCTGGTCGATGGATTCGGTCACCGTTCCCTCCCCTATTCCCTGTCAGGAAGCATTGTGCGCGAAGTGGATGCCGGATGGCGGGTGCGGGACGATTCGCGGCGCGTGCACGTTCCGAGGCGCGTTTGGCTGGACGGGGCGCGCCGTGCCGCGCGCGGCCAAGCCAGAATACGGTGTTGACAGACACGCGTGCGGCGTCGGGTTCGCTTGATGCATGGGGTCGAGCTCGGAGGGGAGAAACCGGCTAAACTTCGTGTGATCGCGTCACTCACGGTGGAAAACTGATGACCAACAAGAACGGCGAATTGAACGAAGAATCCCTTCCGCTCGTCGCCTTCGACCTCGACGCCGTGGCGCGGATCACCGGGTTGTCCACCGCACAGCTTCGGCGTTGGGACCGGATCGCGTTTTACCAACCAGCTTACGCCGATCCAAACCGGCGGCGACCGGGAAGCCGTATCTACTCGAAGAATGACGTGATCGCCTTGAAGGTCATCGCCGAACTGCGGAAGCGCGGGGCATCGCTGAGCGAGATCAAACTGAAACTGCCGCACTTGGCGCCTGACGAAAACAGCGAATGGCCAACACCCGAGTTGCACGTCGTGGGCCGCCGCGTCGTCATTTGTCGTGAAGACGCGGGGGAACTGGATGAGGCTCCGTGCCACAGCAGCGGAGCGAAGCCGATCGACCTGGCGGCCACGTTGGCTGACGTGGAGGACGGCATCAAGAGGTTACCCGAACGTCTTCCGGAGGAAATTGGCCAGATCACGCGTCGGCGAGCGATTATGCAGGGAGCCCCGGTCATTGCCGGAACGCGCATTCCCACCGAGACCATCGCATGGTTCCACGACAACGGCTATTCGCTCAGCGAGATCCTCGAGAACTTCCCTCGGCTGACCCCGAGGGATGTCGAAGCCGCCATCGCGTTCGAGAACCGGCGAGAAAAGGCCGTGCCGGAGCCGGCGTTTGCACACGTGCGCGGATAGCGTTGTGCCGTAGATGAGAACCGGCGTCCAGATTTCCTTCCTCGTCGATGAGCACCTTCCCGTGCGCTTGCTGCTGCCGATTCTGGAGGCGCGAGGACATCGAGTTACGCCAGTCAAGGTGAAATCGGCCGATGCGGCGATCCTGACCAGAGCCGAAAAGACCTCCTCGGTTGTCATCACCGCGGACAAGTGGTTCCTCGAAGAGTTGTTCCGCTACCCGGTTGGGCATCGCCGATGCTACGAACGGGCCGGCGTGATTCAGGTTCCGGGAACGTGGGCGACTGCGCGCGTGCGCTTGACGACGTATCTGCCGGTCATCGAGGTGCTTGTCGAGGTGCGAGGCGCCCAACCCGACCGCCGGGTCGCGATCGACTTGTCGCGGCGGGTGATTCGGATTCCGGAGCCGTAGCGCGGGCCAGTCGTGCCGCTGCGTTCACCCGACCCGCTGCAGGTCGTCGCGCAGATCGACGCCCAAGCCCGGTTTGTTCGGCAACACGACGTCGCCATGGGCGTCCGGCAGGAAGGGCGCGGCGAGCACTCCCTGAAACTGCTCGGCGGTGAGCGCGGGCGGCTCCTGGACGAGCTCGACGTAGGGGCAGTTCGGGATGGCGGCGCCGAGCTGGAGGTGGCCGGCGAGGCCGACGCCGTTGCCGCCGTGGTGGGGGATGCAGAGTTTCCCATGCAGCTCGGCGTAGCCGGCGATGGTGCGCAGCGTGCCGAGGCCGCCGGAGACGATGGCGTCGGGTTGGAGGATGTCGTAGCAGTTCTGGTCGATGAGGAGCCGGAACTCGTGGGCGCCGACGTTGTTCTCGCCCCCGGAGATGGGGATGTCGCTGGCGGCGGTGAGGCGGCGCAGATCGTCGAAGGTGTAGCGGCCGAGCGGCTCTTCCAGCCAGCGTACCCCCAGCGGGGCCAGAGCGCGGGAGGCAGCCAGGGCGCGGTGGTAGTCCCACGTCGGGCCGTTCTCGGCGCCGGTCGTGCCCGGCTCCTGGGCCTGGTTGGCGTCGACCATGATCTCCATGCGGTCGCCGACGGCGCGGCGCACGGCCTCGACCTGGGCGACGTCTTCGGCCAGCGTCTCGCTGTGGAGCCGCAGCTTGACCGCGCGGTAGCCCATCTCCAGCAGGCGCAGGGCGTCTTCTGCGCGGCGCTCGGGGGAGCGGACCTCGACGAGGCTGGCGTAGGCGCGCAGCCGGTCGGTGTGCGCGCCCCAGAGCTGGGCGAGCGGCAGGCCGGCCGCCTTGCCCACGAGGTCCCACAGCGCCAGCTCGATGGCGCAGGCGACCGGCAGGCTGACCCAGGGCGGGCCGGCGTTGCGCAGTACGCGCACGAGGCGGCCGACCAGCAGCGGGTTCTGGCCGATGAGCTTCGGGGCGACCGCGTCGCGGACGAAGGCGGGAGCGCCGTGGCCGGCCCCGATGCCGGTGAGGCCGTCGTCGGTGTGGACGCGGAAGACGGTGACGATGCGTTCCCGCCAGATCTGGCCCGGGGCCCAGGCCGGATAGACCGCGCCGGCGAGGGGGCTGCGGTATTGGCCGGTTTCGATGGCGGCGATCTTCATGGGCTTGCTTGCGCTCCCGCGAGCTGGCGATCCTTGATGATCGCACGCCGGCTGTCGAGCGCGCACAATGCCCCGGACGATGCCGGCTCACGCGGGGGGTTGGCCGCGCGTTCGACACGCAAGGAGTCTGGCCGGTTCGCGAGACGAGGAGCGCCATGCAATTCGGAGTATTCACCTTCAGCCGAGCGCCGTACGAGGGCATTGCCCAGACGTTCAAGCAGGCGGAAGCGCTGGGGTTCGAAAGCGCGTGGGTCAACGACGACCTGATGGTGCCGGACTATTCCGATTTCGAGCCGTGGACGCTGCTGGCGGCGGTGGCGCGGGAGACGACGAGGATCCGGCTGGGGACGATGGTGACGGCGATCACCTTTCGCCACCCCTCGCTGCTGGCCGCGCAGGCGCTCACGGTCGATCACCTTTCGGATGGCCGGGTCTCGGTCGGGCTCGGCTCGGGTGGGCCTCCGCATCCGTACGCGGCGTTCGGGCACGAGGAGTGGCCGCCGCGCGAACGGGTGGGGCGGCTGGAAGAGCAGGCCGCGATCCTCGATGGGCTGCTGCGCGGGGAGGCGGTCGCGCGCGATGGGATGCACTACCCGGTCCGCGACGCGCGCCTGACGACGCCCGTGCAGCGGCCACGGCCGCCGCTGGTCATCGCGGCGCACGGGCCGCGGGCGATGCGGGTCGTGGCCCGGTACGGCGACGGCTGGAACACGCTCGGCGGACAGCCGTTTCCGGAGGGGCTCGACCCGGCGCGGCGCCTGCCGCTGGCCGAGGTGGCCGCCACGACCCGGGAGCTGGGCGAGCAGCTCGATGCCGCCTGCGCCGAGATCGGGCGCGACCCGACGACGATCCGCCGCTCGGTGCTGGCGCTGGCCCCGAATCCCGATCCCTTCGCCTCGCTGGACGCGTTCGACGCGTACGTCGGCGCGTACGCGGCGATCGGGATCGGCGAGATCATCTTCTACTGGCCGCCGGTCGAGCACGCGTACGGCGAGCGCAGCCCGGTTTCGGCCGAGGCGCAGGCGCGGTACGAGCGGATCGCGGCGGAGCGGGTCGGGTCGCGCTGACGCCCCAGGAGGTCGTATTGGCGCGCGGGGGCTATGGCTCGGCGAAGAGGATCGCGACCGGCGACGGCGTTTCGACCACATCTCCGGTGGCCGTGAGCGCGCCGGTCTCGGGGTCGCGGCGGAACGTGACGATGGCATCGGAGTCCTGGTTGGCGGCCAGGAGCCAGGCGCCGCTCGGGTCGAGGGCGAAGCCGCGCGGGGTTTTCCCCTGCGTCGGCTCGTGGCCGATGGGCGTGACCGTGCCGTTTTCGCTGGCGGCGAAGACGGCGATGCTGTCGTGGCCGCGGTTGGAGCCGTAGACGAAGCGGCCGTCCGGGGAGACGACGACGTGGGCGCACGAGTTCTCCCGGGTGTACTCCTCGGGGAGGGTGGAGACGGTCTGGCGGTGGGTCAGGGCTCCGCGTGCGCTGTCATAGGCATAGCTGGAGAGCGTCGAGTCGAGCTCGTTGAGGACGTAGAGGGCGCGGCCGTCCGGGGCGAAGGCGAAGTGGCGCGGGCCGGCGCCGGGCTGCTCCTTGACCACCGGCGTTCCCGGGGTGTTGGGCGCGAGATGCCCGGCGTCGTCCAGCTCGTAGACGTAGATGCTGTCGGTCCCCAGGCCGGTGACGAGGATGAAGCGGCCGCTCGGGTCGGGCGCGATCATGTGGGCGTGGGCGGCGTCCTGCTGCGGTTTCGGCCCGGAGCCCTCGTAGCGGACGACGTCGGTGGCCGATTCGAGGCCGCCGTTGGCGTTCACCGGCAGGACGGCGACGGTCCCGCCGGTGTAGTTGGCGACGAGAGCGAAGCGGCCGGCGCCGGCCAGGCTGACGTAGCAGGGGTCGGCGCCGTGGGAGAGCTGGCGGTTGAGGGCCGTCAGGGCGCCGGTCTTGGGGTTGCGGGCGAACGCGCTGACGCCGCCCTCCGGCAGCTCGTTGACGGCGTAGAGGAAGCGCCCGGTGGCGTCGAGGGCGAGGAAGCTGGGGTTGGCGACGTTGGCGGCAACCCCGAGCGGGGAGAGCACGCCTGATCCGGGGTTGAAATCAAAGACGGATAGCCCGTCGGCCTTGCCATTGTACTGCTCCTCGGTGTACGCGCCGACGTAGACGAACATCGATTCCTCCTCCCCCACTCCCCGAGAAGCAAACTCCTGTCGACGTGATTCTGTCCAGATTTACTCCCGTAGTCGCAGCCCGCGCGGACTGCTCCTGGCATTAGCGGTTGGAGCCTTTGCCGGCTATGCAAGCCGGGCCTGGAACGAAATGGCAAGCCAGAGAGCCATCCAACGCTTGGAAAAGGAGCTTGAGTGGGCCGAGCAGCAGCTTCACCCAGTTGAGCGTAGTGTCCCTTCCACGATAGCCGAGGGTCGGGTCGAAGCGCTATTCGGTCAGTACTCACGCGTGCTTCCGGTCACTACTTACTCGGTTCCGGCTTTGGCGATATCATGCGCCGACCGGGAATCTGGGACCGCGCCGGAGGGAACATGGCCCAAGACGTCTACTATCGCTACTTCGCGCACCCGAGCGAAATTGCCCAGCTCCGACGGGAGCGGATGGTCCTGACCTCGAATCCGAATAGGGGATTCAAAACGTGGTACACGACCACCAGGTTCGACGATCCGGCCCTTGCCCAGCAGCTGCTGACCCTGTCCTACGTGCCCGAGTACCGCGTTGGCCCGATCCGGGCAGACGAGATGCCGGACTTCGACGTGCATGGTCAGAGGATCGTGCAGCCCCTTGGAAACATGCCCGGTGGGGCGATCGAGGTCTGCACGACGCAGCCGGCTTACCTGTTTGGGTGCTACAACTTCCCCAATAACGACTGGGAACCCCTATGATCGACCTATCCGCCACCGCAAGAGACTTGGTCCAAACGGAGGAACACTTCGAGACCATCGACCCGATTCTCGACTTGTCCGAGCGATCGATGCTGGCGATAGGGGCTGAGCACCACCTGCGCGACATCAACATCGAGCGGTGGCGCTGGGACCAGCCCGAGATCCTCATGTCCTGGTTACCGTTTAGGCGCGAGACTCACATCGGCAAGAATATCCGGGTGCTGGTGAAGGTCGAGCAAGCGAACGCGTTCCGCGTTTATTTCGAGAGCAACGCCTGGTATGACGAACGGCGGGGTCCCGGCATGCTCATTCGATACTGGGCTCACTTCCCCGCCGGCGACATCCCCGTCGACGGCGCCCAGGAAGCAGCGCAAGATGAACAACGATGGATCAACAAGTACATTCAGGACGCGTATGGACACGTTGCTGATGCCAAAGAAGTGACACTAGACCAGTCGATCATTATTTGGTCCGATGGAAGTACCGAAAGCATCGGGGCGGTCATGTCCATCCCTCCGGTCGATCCGGAGCAATAACTAGCGGAATCTCGGCTCCGGCATCACGTCGAGCTCGAAGTACGACCGCATGGCCAGCGTGATTCCAGCCCGCTTGGACAAGGTTCTTGCTCAGTTCGCGGCGTATTGCACTCGGGGTGAATTTATCGCTGGACATTCGCACCCTCGAATGCGCGCGACAGGACGTGGTACGACCGCGTCGCCGCCGCGAGCGGATCGAAGTCGGGCCGGCGCTGCACCATGAGGCTGATCTCGACGACGATGTGGCCGTCGTAGCCGGCGGCGGCCATGAGGCGCAGGTAGCGGGGGTAGTCCATTGCCCCTTCGCCGGGGATGAGGAACTCGTGGTCGGGGTCGCGGCCGCGCTCGTCCTTGACGTGGGTGTGCAGGCTGCGCGGGGCGAGCAGGGCGACGGTCTCCTCCATGGGCATGCCCTGCACGTTGAAGTGGCTGATGTCGAAGTGGATCGTCAGCGCGGGGGAATCGACCTGGTCCAGCAGCCAGAGAACCTGCTCGGGGCGGTGGAGGGCCGCGCCGACGTGCGGCTCCATGCCGACGACGACGCCCGCGCGCTCGGCGTGCCGCGCCAATTCGCCGAACCGCTCGGCGAGGGTCTCCTTGACGCGGTCCCAGTCGTCGGGGGCGCCGCCGGAGGTGGTGGTCACCGTGAGGCGCTCGCCGGGCTTCTGCAATTCGGCGGCGAGGTCGAGGTAGCCGCGGAAGCGAGCCATGTTGGCCGCGTACACGGCGGGGTCGCCGTCGAGCAGGGGGGTGTTGCCGGAGAGGCCGCACAGCTCGAGGCGGTGGTCGTCGTAGAGGGCGCGGATGCGCTTGCGCTCGTCCGCATCCAGCGTGGCCGCGTTGGTGGTCCAGCCGGGGATGACGGTCATCTCCAGGCCGTCGAACCCGAGACCGGCGCAGTGGGCGACGGCGACGTCGATCGGGACGGTCGGCATGCCCCAGGTGCTGTAGGAGAGCTTCATGCGTCCGCTCCCGCTGGCTTTGGGATCAATCCCAGGTGCGCGTCGATTTCGTGCTGGTAGGCGTCCACGGCGCCGCTTTCGACCTCGGCGATGGTGACGGGTCGGTTGGCGACGTGCGACTCGAAGAGGGCGTACACGAGGGCGACGGCCCGCTTCCCCGTCGCGCCATCGACTTCGGGCGCGGCGCCCGTGCGGATGCAATCCGCCAACTCGGCGTATTCCAGGGCGATCAGCTTGCGGTCGGTCGTGGGAAAGTCGAAATCGTAGGTCCAGGGGCGTTCCTCGCCGAAGAGGGCCGTGGCGACGCGGTCGAGGCGGTAGCTCGGCGCGTAGTCGAGCACCCGTTCGTCGGCGGCGTCGAAGCCGTCGTCGAGCGTAAGGCGGATGGGCTGGCCGGTGCGGTCTTCGGGGACGGCGAGGGAGCCGCGCGTGCCGAAGAGCATGCGATGCCGAAACGGCAGACCGTGGCCAGCGTGGTGCTCCACCCACTGGCCGAGCGCGCCGGCGGCGAAGGTGATGAGGCCGAAGATGGCGTCCTCGCCGGTGGCCTCCACGGTTGGGGGGAGGTTGGCCGCCCACCCGGCGTAGAAGCCGCCGGGGCCGGCCGTCTCGCGGACGACGCGCGTCGGCTCGTAAAGGCGGGTCTGGCCGAAGGCGCTGACGGCGTCGCCCAGGTAGTACTGGAGGATGTCGGCGTTGTGAACGCCGGCGTCGAGGGTGATGGTTCCGGTCAGCTTCTGGCGCCGCCAGGGGGTGATGATGACTGAATCGCGCCCGCGGACGGCGGTCTCCATGACGAACTGGGGGGCGCCGATGGCTCCGTCGGCGATGAGGGCGCGGGCGAGGCGGTTGATCGGGTCGCGGCGGTAGTTCTCGGCAACGGAGAGGATTTTGCCACTGCGCTCCGCCGCGGCCATGATGCGGTCGCAGCCGCGGATGGTGAGCGCGAGCGGTTTCTCGCAGAGGGTGTGCAGGCCGAGAGCGAGGAGGTCGGCGGCGACGCGGTGGTGCGAGCCGGAGTCGGTGGTGCAGCCGGCGGCTTCCAGGGCGTCCGTCTGCCGTGTCATGGCCGCCAGGTCGGTGAAGACGGCGGGCCGGGCGCCGAGCAGGACTTTGGCCTCATCGGCAAGGTCCTCGGCGTTGCGTTCGTTGAGATCGCAGACGGCGACGAGATCGACCGCGTGCTCGCCGGCTCGCTTCAGCTCGGCGATGCCCGCCAGGCGCCGGCGCCCCATGCCTCCGCAGCCGACGATGGCCAAGCGAATTGGTTCCACCACGTTCCCCTACCCCGTATCGTGTTGAACGCCACGCGTGTCATGCTGAACGATAGTGAAGCATCTCGGCTCTATCGCACGATCGGTCCTTGGCGCCGAGATGATTCTTGGGAGTCCTCGCTTCGCTCGGAATGACACCGGTAGCGCGGCTCGGTATGACACGAGGTTGTGACTCGGCATGACACGATGCTGCGGCTGGGCGCGACAGGCTGTCGTGGCTACTCCGAGCGCATGCGCACATCGATCGTTTTGGTCCAGAGGGTCAGGTCAGGCGATGGCTCGACGGTCATCGTGCCGGTTGCGCCGAGGTAGCGGCCGGAGCCGCCGACGATGGTGCGCAGCGACGGCGCCCCTCCGCCGCGCTCGACGCCCTGGAGTTCCAATGTGCTGCCGTCCGCGAAGACGATCGTCTCGTTGCCGACGCAATCGGAGGCGGCGTTGATGGCGATGCAGGCGCCCTGGGTGACGGCCCCGGCAGCCTCGGCGTTGGTCTCGTCGAAGAGCGCGTTCGGGCCCCAGACGATCATGTCGCCGACGGAGGGACCCGGCTCGCCCAGGTCGATCTCGGTTACGCGATCCGCGCGCTCGACGAGCGTCAACGAGGCGCCAACACCTGGCGAAACAGGGGTCGCCTGCTGGGCGTTCGCTTGGGCGAACCAGAACCCGCCGACGGCGGTGAGCGCGGCAGGCGCGACGATTGCGAGTGTCCGGAATGACCGGAGCATGACGAAACCTCCGTGGCGAGTCCGTTCGGTCCACCATCGTGACCAGCACGAGCATCCTACACGGAAGGAGCGCGGGCAATGGCTTTGGTTCGGCGGCCGGGCAGTCGCCGGCTCATCGCCGGGCTAATTGGTCAGCCGGCTCAGAAAGCATTCGGTGCTGGCGCTGGCGTTGCACGTCGCCAGAGCCTCGCAGCACGGGAGAAGGTTGTCGACGCACCCAGAGCTGGCGCCGCAGTGTTCTTCCACGCTGGCTTGACACTGCGCTTTCTGCCTTCTGCACCGCCGGCGAACCTTCTTGGCGGCATCGCCGGCCTCTGCCGTGATAGGCGCAGCGGCGGCGCCCGCCGCTCCGCTGAGCAGCAGGAACGAATGGCGGCGGGTCACGGCCGCGGCGGCGCGACGGGTGATCTCGTAGATGCTCTCTTCGCTCATGACGGGCTCCTGGGGCTGCGGTGATCGCGCGGACCGGACGAACAGGAGACGCCCCCACACTCTATACGTTACCTTGACGAGAGGCAACGACCCGCGCTGCTGTTCGCCGAGGGTGCATCGTTCATGACGCTGCTGATCCAGGCCGCCAACGTCGCCTACGCCTACGGCGGCAACGACGTGCTGACCGGGGCCACGTTCGAGATTCGGCAGGGGGACCGCCTGGCGCTGATCGGGGCCAACGGCTCCGGCAAGAGCACCCTCTTTCGGTTGATGGCGGGGGAGCTGCGGCCGCAGGGCGGGGCGCTTACCCTGGCGCGGGGGACACGGGTCGGGCTGCTGACCCAGGAACCGCGCTTCGACCCCGGCCAGACGGTGCATGAGGCGATCGCCCTCGCCGCCGGCGACCCCGCCGCGCTGGAGGCGCGCGCCCGCGAATTGGAAGGTCAAATGGGCGAAGCGGCGGGCGACGAGGAGTTGAGCGCGATCATGGACGCGTACGCCGCCGTGCTGGCGCGGCTGGACGGCGGCGGGGAGAGCGCGACCGCAGAGGGGGTGCTGGCCGGGCTCGGCTTTCCCGAGGCTGACGTCGACCGGCCGATCGATCGGCTCAGTGGCGGCGAGAAGAAGCTGGTCGGCCTGGCGCGGCTGCTGAGCGAAGACCCGGACGTGCTGCTGCTCGACGAGCCGGACAACCACCTCGATTTCGCGGGCAAGCGCTGGCTGGAAACCTACATCCGCGCCCATCGCGGGGCGGTGGCAGTCATCTCCCACGACCGCTACTTTCTCGACCGCACGGCGAATCGCATCTTCGAGCTGGAGAGAGGGAGCATCGAGGGCTACCCCGGCGCCTATGCGGAATACGTCGCCACGAAGCGGTCCCGCCTGGCGCGCGGGGCGCAACTGCGCGAGCTGCAGGAGCGCGAGTTCCGCAAGCTCAAAGCCAGCGCCGAGCAGCTCACGCAGTGGGCGCGGCAGAACCCGAAGTTCGCCTCCCGCGCCGAGAACATGCGGCGCAAGATGGCCGAGGAGCGGGAGCGGCTGGAGCGCACGCCGGCCCCGAACCTCAACCCGCGCCAGATCGACGTCGCCTTCACCGCCGAGCGCGGCTCGACGCTGGCGCTGGAGGCGAAGGCGCTCGGGAAGTCGTTCGGCGAGCGCGTCGTCTTCGAGCCGTTCGATCTGGAGATCCGTCACGGCGAAGCGGTCGGGCTGGTGGGGGCGAACGGCTCCGGGAAGACGACGCTGTTTCGCATCGTGCGCGGCGAGGAGCGGCCGAGCGCGGGGACGTTCCGGCTCGGCCCGTCGACGGTGGCCGGCTACTACGCGCAGGAGCAGGAGACGCTCGATCCGGCCTCGACCCCGATGGAGACGGTGCGCCGGGTGCAGCCGATGTCGGAGCAGGCGGCGATCGGCTTTCTCCACCGCTACCTCTTTACCCGCGACGACATGCTGAACGCGATCGGCGGGCTCAGCGGCGGGCAGCGGGCGCGGTTGCAGATTGCGGTCCTGATCCTGCAAGGGGCCAATCTGCTGCTGCTCGATGAGCCGACGAACAACCTCGACATCCCCAGCGTGGAGCGGCTGGAGGAGGCGCTGCTCGCCTTTCTGGCCGAAGGGCGGGGCACGATTCTCACCATCTCGCACGACCGCGCTTTCCTGGACGCGATCTGCACCCGGATCGTGGAGTTGGACCGCGGGGTGGTGCGCGACTACCCCGGCGGTTTCAGCTTCTACGACGAGCATCGGGGGCAAGGGCGCGAGTTGACGATCCGGCCGCCGGCCGCGCCCGCCATGTCGCTGAAGAGGGCAGGCAGACGGCGCCGCGAGCGAACGGCGGCCGGGTAAAGAGGGTCGTATGCGGATCAGCTCAAAGGGACAGGTAACCATTCCTGTAGATATCCGGGAGAAGGCTGGACTTCTGCCGCACACGGAGGTCAAGTTCGAGTTCGACGGCGCTTGTGTGCGCATCGTCCGGGTCGAGGCAGACGATCGCCGCAGCCGGGGAGACCGCCTTGTGGCCAACTTACGCGGCCGTGGTGATGGGACACTCAGTACCGATGAGATCATGGCGCTGACCCGAGGGGAGTGATAGCGGATCCGGATGGTCGCGCTCGCGTTGTCGTGACGTGCCCTCACCGCCCAACCCCCCTCTCCCACGGGGCGTGGGAGAGAAGGGGGCTTTCTGCCCGGCCTGCGGAGAGCAGGGCTGTTCACGCGGATTCCGTATGAGCGAGTCGACACGGCATGCTGAGCATGAACGCGCCAGGAGCGGCGGAATGATTCACAAGCATCGCGGCGAGAAACGCGGCAGGTCGATTACCAGCGCACGGTGAGACCCGGTGTCGCCACCTCGATGCGGCCCGAAAATCGGCTTGCCGCTTGCGCTCGAGCGTTGGCGAATCCCAGTTCCTCCCACATGTGCGTCAGCAGGAGGGTCCGCGCTGCCGCCGCATCGGCCAGCTCCCCGGCCTCGGCGGCGGTGAGGGAGCCGCGTTCGGCGACCGGCGTGTCGCCGGGTTCCAGGAGCGTTGATTCGGCGATGAGGACATCGACCCCGGCGAAGAAGGCGGCCAGGTTCGCTGCCGGGCCGGTGTCGCCGGTGTAGCCGAGATCGGCTGAACCGGGGGCGTGGACCCGCATTGCCCAAGCCGGGACGTAATGAATGGCTGGGGCAAACGTCACCACGGCATCGCCGATCGGCAATGGGCGCGATGGATCGTACTCCGCGACGCGAACGGTGCTGGCGAATCGTCCCGGCTCGTCGCACGCATCGAAGGGGGCGGAGACCTTGTCCAGGATGTCGATGCCGCCGGGCGGGAGCCAGACCGGGACGGGCGCCGGGGCGGGGATGGGGTTGTAGGCGAGGGCGTGGCGCAGGGCGAGCAGATCGAGGACGTGGTCGACGTGCATGTGGGAGACGACGACCGCATCGAGGGTACGGAAGTCCGCGTGCCGGCGCAGCTCCGGCAGCGTCCCTGGGCCGAGGTCGAGCACGATCGTGGCCGATGCCGTTTCGACCAGGAATCCGGCGCAGCCCTGGCCCGTGTTGGGGCTGGCGGCGCTGCCGCCGAGGACGGCGAGCTTCATGGGGGCTATTGTCGCCCCATCTGAAGCAGCAAGCTCAAGCCGCGTCATGTTGAGCAGAGCGAAGCATCTCGACTCAAGAGACGGACTCTTCCCTGGCGCCGAGAGTCTTCGCCCGTGGGTTCAGAATCACACCCTTTCTGGGGCTCCGCTCTGACAGAAGCGGCCGCCCGGCAGAAACCGGGCGGCCCTTTCACCTACTTCGTCTGTGGTTACGGCGTCGGCGTGCCGGTCGCCGCGGCCTCTTCGATGCCGACGAAGGCGTCGGCCAGCCAGCGTCCGTCCTGCTGCGCGAAGACGACGAAGACCGATTCGCCCTGGGCGGTCCAGATGCCGCCGACGCGGCCGTCGTCGAGCATCCGGAAGTCACGGCCTTGTCCGAGCTCCGCGGCCGGGAGCGCCTCGCCCGCCTGCTCCTCGTCGGCCATCGGGGTCCCGGCGATCTGCGCTTCCAGCAGGGCGCGGACCTCTTCGGCGGTGTCCTCGCTGGGGTTGGCGAGGTCGGGGCCGGTCTGGCGCGCCAGGTTCTCGGTCATCAAGCCGAAGGCGCGAGCGTACTGACCCACCTCGAAGCAGGTGAAGATCTCGATCAAGACGGCGTTGAGCTCCGCTTCGATCTCGGCGTCGACGGGCTCGCCGGTCGGCAGTTGATCCTCCGTTGCGACGACCGGCTCCGGGATCGGCGTCGCCACCGGGGTTCCCTGCGGATCGAAGTAGAAGCCGACCAGCTCCTCGACGTCGCGCGGCTCCGCCGTGCAGGCGATCGCTGCCGGCGTGGCCGCTGGCGTGGCATCCTGTGCGGCGACCGGCGTGGTGATGGGGACCATGACCACAATCGCCCCGCCCGCGGCGAGGCGGGTCAATACCGTCAAAGCAGACACGGGAACCTCCTTCGACCCGGTGAAACGAGCAACGGGGCATCCTGGCCCCGTGTAGCCTATGCAACCACCGGGCCAGCGAACCTGGAACCATGGCGAGACCGCGTGCTTCGGGAGGCGTCACGCGGCCAGACCGCGCGAGCTGATGGGAGAGGACGAGCGATGATGGCAACCCCTGCAGGCGTCTACGACGCCATCGTCGTCGGGGTTGGGGGGATGGGGTCGGCGGCGTGCTACCACCTGGCGCGGCGGGGGTTGCGCACGCTGGGGCTGGAGCGGTTCGACATCCCGCACGCGATGGGGTCGTCGCACGGGATCACGCGCATCATCCGCCTCGCCTACTACGAGCATCCGTCGTATGTCCCGTTGCTGCTGCGCGCCTTCGCGCTGTGGGACGAGCTGGAGCGGGAGAGCGGCCGCCATCTGCTGGAGGCGACGGGGACGATCGACGCGAGCGGGCCGGAGGAGGTCGTCTTCGTGGAGTCGCTCGCCTCCTGCCGGCGCTTCGATCTGGAGCACGAGGTCCTCACCTCGGCCGAACTGACGGTGCGCTATCCGGGCTATCGGCTCCCCAGGGGGCACATGGCGCTGTTTCAGCCGCGCGGCGGGTTTCTCTTGCCCGAGCGGTGCATCAGCGCCCACGTCGAGGGCGCGCTGACGGCCGGGGCGGATATCCGCGCCCGCGAGCGGGCGCTTGGCTGGGAGCCGGCAGGGGATGGGGTGCGGGTGACGACGGAGCGCGGCGTCTACGAGGGCGGCCGGCTCATCCTGGCGGCGGGGGCCTGGATGGCATCGCTGGTCCCGGCGCTGGCGGGGATCGCCCAGCCGGAGCGGCAGGTGCTGGGGTGGTTCGCCCCGCTCGAACCGGCGTTGTTCACCCCGGCGCGCTTTCCCGTTTTCAACCTGCTGGTTCCGGAGGGGCGCTATTATGGATTTCCCCAGTACGACGTGCCGGGGTTCAAGATCGGGATGTACCACCACCTCGAAGAGCGGGTCGATCCGGACGGGTTCCACCGTGAAGCGGGGCCGGCTGACGAGGCGCCGCTGCGCGTGGCGACGGAGCGCTACTTCCCCGCCGCCAACGGCCCGACGATGGCGTTGCGCACCTGCCTGTTCACCAACACCCCGGACGAGCACTTCATCCTCGATGTGCTGCCGGGGTTGCCTCAGGTTGTCGTCGCTTCGCCCTGCTCCGGGCACGGGTTCAAGTTCGCCTCGGTCATCGGGGAGATCCTGGCGGACCTGGCCCAGACTGGCGAGACGCGGCACGACATCGGCTGGCTGCGGCTGAATCGGTTCGTCAGGGAGACGGCGGCTCCGTAGGGATGTGGGGCGCCTGAGTCGTGTCGAGTCGACGCTGGAGGAGTGTCGGGTGTTGCGGGCGGCGTCCTGTGGCGCCGAGATGATTCTTGGGAGTCCTCGCTTCGCTCGGAATGACACGCCGTGGGCATGACACGCCGTGGGCATGACGCGTCGTGGGCAGGCGGTCCGGGGAGCGCGGAGCCTGCGCTTATACTCGCTGCGGCAAGGAGACAGTCGGCACGTTCGGATGCGGCCAGCGATCGCGCCTGGCGGGAGCGTTCATGACCACGGCAGGAGGGGGCGGGGCAGAGAGAAACGATCCGCGTCGCGATCGGGTCGTGCTCGCCGTCCTGAAGGGGCTGGCCCGCGCCGCGTGGATGATTCCGTGGCCGGTCTGGAGGGCGCTGGCGTCGGTCCTCGGGTTCGTGGCCATGTTCACGCGGCGGCGCCACGCGGTGCTGGCGAACGTGCGGCATGCCCGCTACGCCAACCCGCCCCATCCGATCGAGGCCTGGCGCATCGGCTCGGGGCAGCTCGCCACGCACTTTCGGGTCGTGATCGGCACCTTGCGCGCCGGCTACCGCCTGCCGGAGACGACCAACCGCCTGCTGCTGGAGGGGCTGGAGGGGGTGCGGCCCTACCTGGGGCAGCGGGGGATCATCATCGTCTCCGCCCACGCCGGGCCGTACATCATGCTCGGGCTGATGGCCCGCCGCTGGCTGGGGGCACAGGGGTTCGCCGGAGAGCTGACGGTCGTGGTCCGCATGTTCCGGCCGTTTCGCTCCGGGGCGCTGATGGCGTGGTTCATGGACTACTTCACCCGCGCCGGGATCAACGTCGTCTCGGTCCACGAGCCGCCGCGCACGATGGGGAGCCGCCTGACGCGGACGCTGGAGAACAACGGCATCGTCGTCCTCCTCGTCGACGAGCCGACCCCGACCCCGTCGGCCACGGCGCCCTTCTTCGACAGCGCTATCGTCATGCCCCTGGGGCCGGTGCGGCTCGCCCGCGCCACGAAATCGGTGATCGTGCCGACGCTCGCCTCCTACGAGCGGCACGGCAGGATGAAGATCACCCTGGCCGAGCCGCTGGAACCTCGCGGATCGGTCAAGGAAGACATGCACCGGATGGCGGCTTCCTTGCAGGACCTGATCGCCCGCAACCTGAGCCAGTGGGCGATGCTCACCCCGATCTGGATCGACGAGGAACCGGGTCAAGACGGCGCCGCGAACGGTGTGCCAACCCGGTCGCTACGGGGACTTTCATGGCTCCGCGAACGTATGCGTCCTGGGCGCCGAGATTCCTCCTGCGTCGGAATGACACGGGTCGGGGACGCCGCTCCAGTGCCGCCCGAGGGGCACTCGTACGCGGATTTGCATTTGCACACGCAGGGGAGCGACGGGTTGCTTCGCGCGGAGGAGTGGCTGGAGCCGGCGCGGGAGGCGGCGATCCAGGTCCTCGCCGTCACCGACCACGACCACATCGAGACGGTGCGGGAGTGGAAGCGCCGCGACCCGGAGGGAACGCGGCACGTCATCCCCGGCGTAGAGCTGACGGCGCGGGGCCGCATCGTCCACCTAGGGGTGCTCTTCACCGGCGAGGTCCCCTGCGCGCTGCCGCGGCCGGGGACGCCGCTGCTCGATCTGGTGCATTGGGCGCGGGGGATCGAGGGGAGTTTGGTCGTCCTGGTCCATCCGTTGCCGGGCTTGTGGCGGGGGCAGTTGCGGCGGATGGCCCGCGCCGGTCTGCTGCCGGACGCGATCGAGTCGCGCTTCCCGTTCGGCGGCGATCGGAGCGCCGCGATCGAGCGCGCGGCCCAGCGGTATGGCCTGGCCGTCCTGGGCGGCAGCGACGCGCATCTGGCGCCGGGGCAGATCGGGGAGCACGCCACGCTTTTCCCCGGTGAGACGGCGGACGATCTGATCGCCGCGTTGCGGGAGCGGCGGACGCGCGCCGTTGCGCGGCCTCGTGCGGGCCGCGTGCCGAGGCGGGTGTATGTGATGCAATCGCTCTATTCGTGGCTGCTGCCGGTGCGCGGGGTTCCGGGCGTGCCGGCGGTGCGGTCGGGGCTTTTGCGGCGGGCGAGGCGGGCGAGTCTTGGGGAGGGGTGCTGAGCGCCGCGCCGACTGAGCCTGCGCGGAGAGCGCCGCCCGAAAGGACATCGCGTCATTCCGACGTGGGACCGTGTCATGCCGACGCAGGAGGCATCTCGGCTTTCCTGAGACATCGTGTCGGTGGCGCCGAGATTCCTCGCTTCGCTCGGAATGACACCCGGTGACCCGGAATGACACCCAGTGAGTCAGGCGCGGAGGGCCGTCAGGAGCGAGCGCCACGCTTCGGGTGATGTTGGCTCAGGCGGAGGGGCTAAGCCGACGTGGGTTACGCCGAGCTGACCCAGCGTTCGTAACCGCGCTTGCACCTCCGGCAGCGTGCCGATGATGCCGAGATCCCGGATGAGGTCGTCGGGGATCATGGCTCGCGCGGCGGGCAGATCGCCAGCGCGGCGCAGGGCGGGAAAGCCGCCGCCGGCGGCGAGGGTCCCCTCCGTGCGCATGACGGCCCGGATCTCGGCGAGGAGCGCGGGGACGTCGAAGCCGTCCACGTCGTAGAGGCGGTGCATGCCCGGCAGCGTCGCCACCAGGGCGAGGTGGTGCTTGCCGCGGTCGAGCGCGGCGCGCTCCGCTTGGGGCGAGTCGATGACTGTCGCGGTGGAGCGCAGGACGAACCACAGGGCGTCGGGATCGCGGCCCGCCGCGGCGGCCGCGGATCGCACGCGGGGGATGACATCGCGCAGCACCCGCGGCGACGTCATCAGGTTGAAGATGACGCCGTCGCAGACCTCGGCGGCGAGGGCGGTCGCCTTCGGGCCCGCCGCGGCGAGGAGGATCGGCACGCGTTCCTGCGTCGGGTGCGTGGCCCGTTCCCAGTTGCGGACGGCGAAATGGCCGTCGGGCGGCGAGGACGCGCGATGCGGCGGCCGCTCCCAGGCGCGCAGCAGGTCGATCGTCTCGCGCAGGGCGGCGAGCGGGTCGCCGATCTCGACCCCGAGCGCTTTGCCGTGCCATTCCGGCTGCCCGCGGCCGAGGCCCAGCACGGCGCGGCCGCCGGAGAGGCGGTCGAGCGTGGCGACGGAGGCCGCCAGCATGTTCGGGTGGCGCGGGTAGGGGCTGGTGACGCTCGTGCCGAGCGCGGCCGATTGCGTCACGGCGGCGATGGCGCTCAGGACGGCGAAGGCGTCCCAGCCTTCGGGGTCTTCGCTGGCCCAGATGGCGTCGATGCCGGCGGCGTCGGCGGCGTGGGCCGTGGCGAGCATGCGGCGTGGGGCGGAGTGGGACTTGTCCCGCGTCCAGGGGTGGTGGCTGAGGTCGAGGGTGAAGCGCATGGGCAATGTTGGGCGCCGAGCCGCTTCCGCCGGAGGCTAAAGACCTCCGGCTGCCCCGGACGGGAAGCCCCGTGCACGGGGCTGGAGCAGCGCGGCGAGGCGAGGGCCTACCCCTCCGCCCGGTAATAGAGGAGCACGCCGCCGCCGCGCTCGTCGCCGTGGCGCACGACGACGCCGGGGCGGCCGTCGTGCATGGGGTAGGGGTCGCCGCGGTCGAGGGCGGCGGCGTCCTCGGGGACGATGGCGGCGTACAGGTCGTGGCGGGGGCATTCCCAGACGCCGGGGTGGCCGGGGAGCGGTTTCATGCGGTGGCGGTCGCGAGGGTGGGTGCGGCCGATCTCGCAGAGGGGGTTCGGTCCGGACGATTGCTGTGCTTCCATGGGTCCTCGCTGGTGACGGGCTATAGGCTATCGGCTATTGGCTATCGGCTATTGGCGTTGTTGCCGGGCTGATAGCCCTGCGGCTTCTGGAGGGGGAGTATGCCAAAGGCAGAGCGTTCGGGGTTGGGGGGCGGCGGGGTGGCGTCGGAAACGGAGTACCATCGCGGCGCAGGCGCACGGGGTTGAAGGGATGTGTGACAGGTGAGATTCGTCATCGAGGAGCCGTTTCGCGCGCTCTTTCCGGAGGCGCACATCGGCATCGTCGTGGCCAACGGCATCGACAACCGGCGCGACGTCGGCGCCGGGGAGGCGCTGGCCGCGGCGGCCGCTCAAGCGGCGACGGCGATTGGCGGGGACGATCTCGCGGCTCATCCGGCGGTGGCGCCCTGGCGGGAGGCGTATCGTCGGTTCGGGGTGAAGCCGTCGCGGCATCGGTCTTCAATCGAGGGGTTGCTGCGGTCGGTGCTGGCGGGCGGGCCGCGGTCGATCAGCCCGCTGGTCGATCTGTACAACGCCGTGTCGCTGCGCCATTTGCTGCCGTGCGGCGGGGAGGACCTCGACGCCATTCAGGGCGATTTGCGGTTGACGCTGGCGAAGGGCGGCGAATCGTTTGTGCCGCTGGGATCGGAAGAAGAATCGCCGCCGGGGCCGGGGGAGGTGGTGTACGCCGACGAGGCGGGGATCGTCTGCCGCGCCTGGAACTGGCGCGAGGCGGAGCGGACCAAGCTCACCCCGGAGACGATGCGCGCCGTGCTGGTGATCGAGGCGCTGCCTCCGCGCACGGCCGACGAGCTGCTCGCGGCCTGCGGCGACTTGGCGGAGGCGGTCGGCGCCCGACTCGGGGCGAGCTGCCGGGTGGCGCTGCTCGGTGGGAACGGGGTGGCCGAGACGTCGCTCGATGCCTGAGGGAAGCGGGGAGCGGCCGTCGCTCGGTGAGCGTGGGGTAGGGTTCGTCCCCGAGCTTGCTTTGCTGACTGTGGTGATGCTCTGGTCGTCGACGTACGTGATGGCCAAGGCGGTGTTCGCCGTGGTCAGCCCGCTCGCCTTCCTCTTCGCCCGGTTCGCGATCATGGTCGCCGTGGCGTTCGCGGTGCTGCTGGCGGTGCAGCGTCCCGGCGGGCGGGGGGTGCGCCGTGAGGACTGGCCGCGTTTCGCGGCGGCGGGGCTGACCGGGTATGCGTTGTATCAGCTCTTCTTTGCCGTCGGACTGAGCCGCACGTCGCCATTCTCGTCGTCGTTGCTGGTGGCGATGGTGCCACTCTTCACCGTGCTGATCCTGGCGGTGCTGGGGGAGCCGACGCCGCTGCAAGGATGGATCGGTCTGGGCGTGGCTCTGATCGGGGTCACGATCTTTCTCCTCGACAAACGGGGAGCGGGCTCAGGCACGTTGATTGGCGATCTGCTGAGCATCGGGGCGGCGATCAGCTTCGCCCTGTACGGCATCGTCACCCGGCCGCTGGCCAGGCGGTATCCGGCGGCGACGTACACCGCCTGGAGCGTGTTCGCCGGGGCGGTCCCGCTGCTGCTCGTCGCGCTGCCGGAGGCGCTGCGGCAGGACTGGTCGGCGCTCGCCGGGGGCGAGTGGGCGACGATCGCCTATCTCGCCATCTTTCCCGTCTACCTGGCGTATATCTTGTGGAACTTCGCCATCGCCCGCCGCGGCGTGGCCGCGGCCAGCTCGTTCAGCTTGCTGGTCCCGATCGTGGCCGGGGTCCTCTCGGCGCTTTTTTTCGGGGAAGCGTTCGGCCCGCTGAAGCTGCTGGGGGCGGCGCTGGTGCTGGCGGGGTTGGCGATCGTCCGGCTTCCGACGTTGCGGCGAGCGGCCGCGAAAGGATCGACCGCGTGAGCGCGCCCACGACCGATTCGAAGATGTACCAGACGATGCAGCGGCAGCCGGCCGACGTCCAGCGCCTGCTGGATGAGGGCTGGGGACCGGCGGCGGAGGCCGCGGCTCGCCTCGCGAGCGCGCGGCGCGTCTTCGTCACCGGGATTGGCACCAGTCTGCACGCGGCGATGGTCGGGGCCTGGTTGCTGCGAGCGGCGGGGAGCGACGCGCGGGCGGTTCCCTCGTTCGATTTCGCCCTCTACCCCGACTCGTATCCGCTCACCGCCGAGGACGCGGTCGTGGTGATGGCCCACACGGGGGTGAAGACGTACTCGGCGGTCGCCATGCGGCGCGCCAACGACGCCGGGGCGACGGTCGTTTCCGTCGGCAGCCGCAGCGCGGAGCACCCCGGCTCGGGGCTGATCCTGCGCACCGTGGAGCGGGAGCAGTCCGCCGCCTACACCGCGTCGCATCTGGCGGCGATGACGGTGATGGCTCAGGCAGCGACGGCGCTCGGGGAAGATCGGGGTTCCGCGGGAGTTGCAGGATTCCGCAACTCGCTCGATCGGCTCCCGGACGAGATCGCCGGCGTCCTCGCGCGCGAGGCCGAGGTTCAGCTCGTGGCCGAGGACGCCTTGGCGCGGCAGATGTACGCCATCGGGGCCGGGCCGAATGAGGCGACGGCGCTGGAGCTGGTGATCAAGGCGCGCG
>CALMZR010000355.1 GCA_937870845.1 uncultured Chloroflexota bacterium | reverse complement strand
CCGGTAAAGCCCCACGACCCTGTGCCGCGTTTCTGCCCACTCGCCTCAAAGCACTTGCTCACACCA
Organism: uncultured Chloroflexota bacterium; assembly: GCA_937870845.1. Lineage (GTDB taxonomy): Bacteria > Chloroflexota > Chloroflexia > Thermomicrobiales > UBA6265 > JACCXM01. The sequence continues at coordinate 6,588 of CALMZR010000355.1, read as the reverse complement.
CAGTCCTCAGTCCTCAGTCCTCAGTCCTCAGTCCTCTCCGCCCCTCTCTCCGTCTGCCCGTCTGCCCGTCTGCCCGTCTGTCCTTTTCGCCCGATCTTTGCTAGGCTACGGCGTAGGAGGACTGCACCGATGACCGTCACCCTGACTCCCCGAGCCGAGGCGCTGCTTCGAAGCAAGATTGAGACCGGTTCCTATCACGACGCCGGCGAAGTGATCGAACGCGCCCTTCATTTGCTCGATGCCCACGACCGGCGCGTGCAACAACTGCGCGAATCCGTCGCCGAGGGCTTCGCTGCCATCGACCGCGGCGAGGGTATCGAGTTGACTCCCGAACTCATGGACGAGCGCGGCCGCCGAGCAGAGGAGCGCGCCCGCCGCGGCGAAACGCCCCACGCCGATGTCTGCCCGTAGGCGGCGCATCGTCCTCGCGCCGCGCGCAAGCGACGACCTGGACGACATCCTGCTGTACACCTACCAACAGTGGGGTAAGCGGCAGCGAGACGTCTATCGTCGGGCGCTCTTCGCGGGGTTGCGCAAACTTGCCGATTTTCCCGGAATGGGCAAAGAACGGCCGGACTACGAATCAGACATCCGCAGCTTCCCGATCGAACACCATGTCGTGATCTACCGGTTCACCGACACCGAATTGCGCGTCTCCCGCATCCTTCACGAGCGCCAAGACATCGACGCCGCAATGGCCCGTTGAACCCTCGCCTTCCTCCGCTTGCCTGATTGCTTCCTGCCTCGCCCCCCGCTCAGTCCTCAGTCCTGGGCACCCACCGGGGCCTCTCCCCGCCTTTCCGTCTCTCCGTCTCGCCGCCCGCCCGCCTGCCCGCCTCTCCTTCCGTCTGCCCGTCTGCCCGCCTGCCCGTCCGCCCAATCTCTGGTAGGCTTCCACGCAGGAGGATCGCCATGATGTCACGCCAGCTTTCTCCCCAGCACGAGGCAGTGGTCGCACGGATCATCGCCTCTGGACGCTATGAAAACGCCGACGATGTCATCGGTCAGGCGCTCGACCTGCTCGAGGAACACGAGCTGATAGATCAACCGCGGGCGAAGCTGCAGTCGGGCATCGATCAGCTCGATCGCGGCGAGGGGATCGTTTACTCAGCCCAGTGGAGCGCCGAACGGGCCTGCATCGCCCGTGAACGAGCAGCGGCCGGCGCAACGCCTCATCCAGATGTCTGTCCCTAAACGCACGGTCAGGCTCGCCCCCGACGCCCAGCGCGACTTCGACGACATCTTGCTGTACACGCGGCGCACCTGGGGAGCCGGCCAACGCGCGAGGTATCGCGCCGCGATCGAGCGGGCTCTGGACACGCTTTCGCGATTCCCCGAAGCCGGTCGCCCGCGCGACGACCGCTTTCCGGGCTGCCGCAGCCTTCAGGTCGAGCAGCACGTCATCTACTTCTACCAATCTGGCCCTGACGAGATCGAAGTGATTCGCATCCTCCATCAGCGCCAGGATGCCGGTGCCGCGGTGAGAGATCCGCGAGGATAAGCAACTGATCAGCCACTTGGGGACTGGCCGACTTTGGCAAGAACGGCGTCGGCCAACGCGAACGCGGCTCCAGCAGGATCGCCTTGGGGCGACGACGTACTGACCGAGATAAGGTATGGCCCCTGATAGACCAGCAGATTGACCCAGTTGCCGTTCTGGTTCTGCCCGGAGAGGAGGATGGAGCCGTCCCCGATGTCCGGTCCCGGCCCGCCCCCGCCGCCGATGCCGGCGACGACGTCCTGGGCGATGTAGTCCGCGGCCGCCGCAGATTGAGAAACACCGCCGAAGCGGTGTATCCCAACGCGTGCGTAATCGAGGTCAAGAGGGGATAAGGGCTCCCCGTTTGGCGGAGCGAATTCCCGGTAGGCGTTTTCTTGCCAGCCCCATTCCTGAAAGCGCTGAACGGCCTCCTCGGGGTTTGAGAATGCCTCACTGACTTCGTCCAGCGATCGCTGCCGTTCTTCGGAGAGGATGAGGCCAGGAGGTGCTTCATTCGCGGTGGGTAGCAGCGAGAAGATGTCTTGAATGTCCTCGCCCGCCACAACAAGATCGTCGATCTCGTTGTCCTCCGCAGAGACAGCGCTGTCCCCAAGCGGAACGATCTTGAAGCTCCGCACACCGATCTGGACGTCTCCACTGCACCAAATCCCGGCGTCTCCAGCAGTCAGCAACCGGTTGTCGGTCGCTCGTGTTACTTCCGAGCCGTCGATGTAGAGCCGCATTGTGTTCTTCTCGACAGCAAGTCGATAAGTGTGCCAATCGGAGTCCAGCACGACTCCTCTGGTAGTAGCAACCTTTTCGGTTGGGCTGAAGTAGTAAGCTGGTAACTCGGAACCCAACGCAATCATGAACTCGGTTTCAGAGTCATAGACCTGTCTATCGTATCCGCCCCAGTACCGATCACCTCCGTTCCACCGGGCAAAGAGCCAATACCATACACGTCGGACGCAGCAATCACCTGAATCTCTGCTTCGACCGCATAGTCGCGAACATTACTCAAATCAACGGGCGCAACAAGCGACGTGCAGTTGGAGCCATCGCTGATCAGTTCGCCGTCGAGGACGGTCCAGCCGGAGAAGTTGCCCCACGCCTCAAATCCTCCATTCGGACCAGCTTCATAAAGAGTGGGTTCAGGCGGTGGAGTAGGAGTCGGCGTAGCAGTAGGCACAGGCGTCGGCGTTGGCTCAGGAGTCGCAGTCGGCAGCGGAGTTGATGTTGGAAGCGCGGTCGCCGTCGGCTCTGGGGTCGATGTCGGCAGAGGCGTTGCCGTTGGTTCTGGGGTTGCCGTTGGAACTGGCGTTGAGGTTGGCACAGCGGCAACGGCAGGCTGACCCATCGGGGCAACGGCGATCAGCAAGGCTTGTGCTGGCTCGCTGCCCGCGTTGCGCTCCCGCTGCGGCACGCCCGCCGGGAAGATGAGTCCCTGTCCTGGACCAAGCGGCGCTTCCAGTCCCGAGGGGCTGCTGATCGTCAGCGTGCCCGAGTTGAGCAGGAGCCCGATGGGACCGACCGCGGTGTACGTGCCGGTGTCGGACCCTGGCTGCCACGACGAGAGGGCAAGCACCAGGCGCGCGGGCGCGGCCGGCGCGGCGGAGAGTTGGCTTTCGAGCAGGACCTGTGCGGCGGGATCGGTGGCCGCCGAACCCAAGCCCAGGCGGAGCAGGGTCGCGGGACCAGAGCTGGTGTTGCGCAGGGTGTACGCGCTCCCCGCCGTGAGCATCGCCTGCCCGCCGGCGGACAAGGGGGCGCTCAACCCGAAGGCGTCGACGATGGTGGCCGTGCCGAACTCGCCGAAGAGCAGCTCCGGGGCGGATGGCGTCCGCGTGGCGAGCTCGTCGCCAGCGGGGACCGTGACGCGCTCCAGGCGCAGCACCATGGCGTCGGGCGGAAGCTGGTCGATCGTCCCCACGGCGAGCGGGGTGACGTCGATGCCGGCCGGAAAGACCAGGCCAAGCTCGGCCGCGGTCGGCAGCACGACCGGGACCGGAGTAGCCTGTGGCGGCGCGACCGGGGTGGCCGCCAGGGCCGGGGCTGCTGCCGGGGATGCATCCTGGGACGCCAGTGCGGCGCGCGGCGGCGTCGCGGGCACGATGGAGGTCGCCACAGTCGCCAGGACCAACGCCAGCACCAACAGGAAGGCGACGCGCCGTTGCATCTTCGTTCCCCTCTCCACCCCAGGTTGTGACGATGTGCGCATGGAAAGGGTTGCATGGCCGGTGCGCAACCATGGAGGATGTGCGCCGGCGAAAGCGCCGCTGTCGTCGCCTGCGCCGAGCCTTGTATAGTCCCGGCAGGAGGTGCGCCGATGAGCGTAACCCTGCCGCCTCACGTCGAAGAGATGATCCGCGAGCGGGTCGAGTCCGGCCGCTACGGCGACGCCATCGCCGTGGTGGAAGAGGCGATGCGCCGGCTGGAAGAGCACGAGCGGTTGGAGCGTCTACGGGCGTTGCTGGAGGTCGGGCGTCAAGAGGAGCTTCGCGGCGAGTTGATCACCTACACGCCGGAGCTAATGGACGAGATCTATCGCGAAGCAGCGGAGATGCTACTGCGCGGCGAGGAGCCGGACCCTGATGTCTGTCCCTGAACGGGACGTTCGCTTCACGCCTGCCGCCAGACGGGATCTGAGGAACATCGCGGCGTAGACCCAGCGCGTTTGGGGAACGGAACAGCAGGCCGACTACCGCGCCGCGCTTGAGAGGGCGTTCGGGATGCTGCGAGCGTACCCACACGTTGGCCGGCCGCGGGACGACCTCTTCCGCGGGCGCCGCAGCATGCGGGCCCAGCAGCATGTTATCTACCAGCCTGACGACACGACCATCGTGGTGAGGAGAATCCTTCATCTCGCCAGGATGCGCACGCCGCGGTGCAAGAGCCCCTGCCGTAGACGCGCCGGAGGGAGATGAGCCTCACGTGCTCGGTGGGCCGCGCCGGTTCGCCTACTCGGATGAGCGCCCCTGCAGACGGACCAGACTCAGGCTATCCGTACCAGCAACGCGAACGGCAGATGCGAAAGCACTTCGGCTAGCCGTAACGAAGGCCCTGCCTCTCCCACCTCGGCGTCGATCGCCTCCCCGCTGAACACATCACGATACCGAGTCCCCGTCACCGCATCGACAATCACCAGCCGAGCGTCGCCCCATACCTCGGGGCCGATGGGGCCCGTATGTTCCTTCCCGAGCAGCCCGGCCACGAGGCGCGGCACGGCCACGATGACCTCCTCGCCCTCGGAGCGGCGGGCGAAGGCGATGATGTGATCGGCCGCGGCCCCTTCGGCGGCGAGCGGCACGTAGTCGCCGCGGGCGAAGAGGTCGGGATGGGCGGCGCGGAAGGCGAGGGCGCGGGAGGTGAGGAAGAGCTTGATCCGGCCGTCCGCCTTGTGCTCCACGAGGTTCCGGGCCAGGGCGGGACTTGGCTCGGCCTCGGCCAATTCGTCCAGCAATCGGGCTCGCAGCGCGTAGTCGACCGGCCGGCGGTTGTCGGGGTCGACCAGGCTCTGGTCCCACAGCTCCGTGCCCTGGTAGATGTCCGGGACGCCGGGGGCGGTCAGCTTGAGCAGCTGCTGGGCAAGGGCGTTGACGGCCCCGGCGTGGGCGACGAGGTCGCGCAGGGGGGCGAGGGCGTCGAGGAAGGGGTTGGGGTGGGAGGCGTCGAGGGCGGCGCGGACGAAATCCGAGAGGGCCGTTTCGTACGCCTCGTCGGGGTTGATCCAGCCGGAGTGGACTTGGGCCTCGCGCACGGCCTTGGTCATGAAGGCCTCGACGCGGGCAATGAAATCTGCGTCCGGGGTCTCCATGCCCCAGGGCCAGGCGCCGAGGATGGTCTGGTAAAAGAGGTACTCGTCGTTGCTGTCCGGGGCCAGGGCGCCCTCGACGCGGGTCTTGCGGCGGCGGTTGAGTTGCCCCCACCGGTTGACCGCGGCCCGCCACTCGCGCGGCAGCTCGGACAGCACGGCGACGCGGGCGCGCACGTCCTCGCTGCGCTTGGTGTCGTGGGTGGAGGAGGTCAGCAACGCGTGCGGCCAACGGCGGGAGCGCTCGGCGTTGGCGCGGTGGAACTCGGCCACGCTCACCCCGAAGGCGGCGGGGTCGCTCCCCACTTCGTTGAGGGCGATGAGGCGGTTGTAGCGGTAGAAGGCGGTGTCCTCCACCCCCTTGGCCATCACCGGGCCGGTGAGCTGCTGGAACTTCATCACGAAGCGACAGCGTTCCGCGCGCTCGGCGTCGCTCAGGGCGTCGATGTCCCGCAACAGCAACACGTCTTCGAGAAAGTCGAACACCGTCAGGTCGGAGGCGGCGTTGCGACGCTTGGCCAGCGCCACGGCCTGCTCGATGGCGCGGCGGTCGGGGACGGAGGCGGGAGGCGGGAGGCGGGAGGCGGGAGGATCGACGACGGTGTCCGCGATTTCACCGCTTGGTGTCGCCGTCTCGCCGTCTCGCCGGCCTTCCGTCTCGTTCTCTCCTCCGGCCTCCCGCCTCCCGCTTTCCGCCTCGCACGTCACGTACGTCCGATACACCGGGAATGCGGTGATCACCTCGCGCAACGCGTTGCGCAGCGCGCTGAGGGTGAAGTCGCGGGTGCGGCGGTTCTGCTCGGAGATGCGGTTGAGGACGCGGGCCAGCACGTTCGTCTCGCTGGCGAGGGCGGTGCGCAGCATCAGCCCCTTCGTCTCGTAGGCGACGCCGGGGAAGGTGATGCGCCGCCCCTCGCCGCCGATGCGGGTGTAGAGGTCGTCGAAGGCGCGCTGATTGGCGGGGTCGACGAAGAGCCCGGTCGTCACGCGGGCGAACTCGTAGCCGACCGTGCCGTGGACGGCCCAGTCGTTAGGGAGGGCCTCGCCCGGCTCCAGGATCTTTTCGACGACGACGTAGATGGGGAGGCGGTCGGCCAGGGCGAGGCCGTCGTCCACTTGAATCACGGAGGGGGGGAGAGGGGGAGAGAGGGGGGAAGAGGGGGGAAGAGGGGGGAAGAGGACAAGAGAACGGACGTGGAGACGCCGCCGATCTCGCCCCTCCCCCCCCCTCCCCCCCCCCCACCGCCCCCCCCCCCCCCCCCCCCCCCCCCCCCCCCCCCCCCCCCCCCCCCCCCCC
>CALMZR010000354.1 GCA_937870845.1 uncultured Chloroflexota bacterium | reverse complement strand
CCTCTGGTTCCGCATCGCCGTCGTCGGCAAGTCGTGGCACGCCATGCAGGCCTGGCAGGGCATCAACGCTATCACCAGGTCGATCCCGATCATGGAGGCGCTGCAAGCCCTCGACGCCCGCCTCAACCAGCAGACCCACCCCGCCTTCGCCGGCGTCGAGCATCCCATCAACCTCAACATCGGCGTCATCCACGGCGGCGACTGGCCCAGCACCGTTCCCGGCGCCTGCGAGCTGCACTGCCGGTTGAGCTGCTATCCCGGCCAGTCCGTGGCCGAGACACGGCGTCAGATTGAAGCTGCCGTGGCAAAGGCCGTCGCCGATGATCCCTGGTTCGCCGAGCACCCGCCGCGCATCACCTGGGACGGATTTCAAAGCGCCGGCTCGACCGTCTCCATGGACGAACCATCGGTCCGGCTCCTCAATCAGTGGCACGAGCGCGTCTTCGGCGCCCCGATGGAGCCGAGAGCCGGGACCGGCATCAACGACATGCGCTACTACAACTTCGAAGGCATCCCCTGCGGCTGCTACGGCGCCGGCGGCGGCAACGCCCACGGGGCCGACGAGTGGCTCGACGTGCGCTCCATGACGCCTGCGGCAAAGGTGCTCGGCGCGTTCATCCTCGACTGGTGCGGGGTGGCCAACGATTGATCGACAGCGCATACACGACCTCCCGTCCGTCAGCCAAGACGGGCGTGCCGCGCACGCAACGGCGGTGTGCCGTGCAGTATTCGGAAATGCCAGCGTTCTAGCGCCAGGCTGCGCTTGGCCGATTGAGCCGGCGACAGGTCATCGAAGCCGGTGTTCGGCTCAGCCTTGTCTACCCCCGAATTCTGTATCAATGACCGCGTCGGCAAGCTGTAGGCGCTCGGCCGTGTACGAGTCGGACGAGGTTTTGATTGCCTGGCTGAAGGAGATCCAGAACATCCTCACGCAGCAGGACCCGCCCGTCATCAACTACGGCGAGATGAAGTGGTACACGGTCCTGCGCAACGACATTCACGGTTTCACGCCGAACCCGCTCTACCTCAATGCCTACAACGTCGGCGACATGTACCGGGAGCAGAGCGCCTGGTCGATAGTCGAAAAGCGGCGGCATTGGCCCACTCGCGGTCGTTTGTGAAGTCCCGCGATTCGCTCGGGGCCGGCCATCGTCGCGACCGGCGCACTGGCGTACGAACCGCACCATCTTCGGTCCAGGCCGATTGCACCCGAAACCACGCTCTGGCCCCGTTGGCCGGATCCCACAAGGCGCCGAGGAGTGGATGAAGCGTGGGGAGCGCATGCACGCGAGGTTCGGTTCGGCGCGGCTAGAATGCTCGTCGGATGAATCGGTCGACGCCATGCAAGCGTGGGCAGCACAAGGAGAAAAGACGCGATGGTCCTCAGTCGATTCGTTGGCGCGGAAGTGCGGCGCAAGGAGGATCCGCGCCTGATCACGGGCTCGTCGACCTACGTCGACGATGTGCCGATCGCGGGCATGGCCTACGTCGCCCTCCTGCGCAGCCCGTATCCCCACGCGCGCATCCGCAGCATCGACACCGCCGCGGCGCGGGCAATGCCGGGCGTGATCGCGGTCGTTACCGGCGACGACCTCGCGCAGCAGGTGGGACCGCTCTCCGAGAGCGCCTCGGAGGGGATCAGCGGCGAAACCGCGGAGTACGAGGAGCGGGAAGAGGAGGCCGAGGAATCGCCCGAGATCTGGCCCATCGCCCGGGGCAGGGTCCGCTTCGTGGGGGAGGGGGTGGCGGCGGTCGTGGCCGAGTCGCGTTACCAGGCGCAGGACGCCGCGGAGGCGATCGAGGTCGACTACGAACCGCTGCCGAGCGTGACCGACCCCGAAGAGGCAATGCAGGACGGCGCGCCGCAGCTCTACCCGAGGGTGACGAACAACCTTGGCCCGCGCTGGGACCGCGACCACGGCAATATCGAGGCGGCTTTCCGCGACGCGGCGGTGACGGCGAAGGCGCGCATCCGCTCGCAGCGGCTCTCCGGGGTGCCGATGGAGGGGCGAGCCGTGGCGGCGGCGCCTGACCCGCTCATCAACGGCATCACGGTCTGGACCTCGACCCAGGCGCCCCACTGGAACCGCAACAGCATCGCCGACGCGCTGAACATCCCGGCCACGCGGGTGCGCGTGGTCGCCCCGGAAGTCGGCGGCGGCTTCGGGGTCAAGATCGGGGCGTATCAGGAGGACTTCATCGTCGCGGCCCTGGCGCTGCGTTTGAAGCGGCCGGTGAAGTGGATCGAAACCCGCAGCGAGAGCTTCCTCTGCACGCACCACGGCCGCGACCAATGGGCGGATATCGAGATTGCCGGCGACAAGGACGGGCGCATCCGCGGGCTGAAGATGCACGTGGTGCAAGACCTGGGAGCCTACCCGAAGGGTACGGACCTCCCTGAGCTGACCGGGCGCATGTCGGCCGGCTGCTACGACGTCCCGGCGCTAGAGTTCCGCTCGGTCGGGGTTTACACGAACAAGATGGCGGTGGGCGCCTACCGCGGCGCGGGGAGGCCCGAGGCGGCGTACTACGTGGAGCGCGCCATCGATCTGCTGGCGGACGCCGCCGGGCTCGATCCGGCCGAGGTGCGTGCGAAGAACTTCATCCCGCCGTTTGAGCACGGCTACACGACGGCTTCCGGTCAGGGCTACGACACCGGCGACTACCAGAAGGCGCTCGCCAAGGCGCTGCAGGTTTCGGGGTACGCGGAGCTGCGCAAGGAGCAGGCGGAGGCGCGCAAGGCGGGCCGCTACCTCGGCATCGGCATGGCCTCTTATGTCGAGATTTGCGGCTTCGGCCCCTACGAGAGCGCCACGGTGCGCGTCGAGCAGAACGGCGACGTGACGGTCTACACCGGGATTTCGCCGCACGGGCAGGGGCAGGAGACGACATTCTCGCAGATCGTGGCGGATGGGCTCGGGGTGTCGATGGACGTCGTCGGCGTCAACCACGGCGACACGCTGAACACGCCGCAAGGCAACGGCACCATGGGCAGCCGTGGTCTGGCGGTCGGCGGGGGCGCCGTGGTGCTGGCCCTGAACAAGGTCCGCGACCGGGCGAGTGCGATCGCGGCGCAACTCCTGGAAGCGTCCGTGGACGACATCGAGATCGCCGACGGCTCGTTCCGTGTGCGCGGCGTGCCCGATCGGGGCGTCAGCCTGGAGGCGATCGCCGAGGCGGCCTACTCCGACAGCCTGCCATCCGAGTTTGGCGCCGGGTTGGAGGCGACCGAGTATTTCCGGCCCGATTCGGAGACGTACCCGTTCGGGACACACATCGCGGTGGTCGAGGTCTTTCCGGAGACCGGGGTGGTCAAGCTCGTGCGGTACGTCTCGGTGGATGACTGCGGCAAGATCATCAGCCCGAATCTGGTGCGGGGTCAGGTCCATGGCGGACTGGCGCAGGGCATCGGGCAGGCGCTGTTGGAGGAAGTGGTCTACGACGGGTCGGGAGAGCTGATCACCGGGACGCTGAACGACTACGCCATCCCGCGGGCGTTCGATTTCCCGATGTTCGAGACGCACCACACCGAAACGACGACGTACCTGAACCCGCTCGGGGCGAAGGGGATCGGCGAGGCGGCGACAATCGGCTCGACGCCGGCGACGGCGAACGCGGTCATCGACGCGCTGGAGCCGTGGGGAGTTACCCACCTGGACGTGCCCTGCACGCCGGAAAAGGTGTGGCGGGCGATCCACGGGGCGAGCGAGAGCGCTGCGGCGGATTGAGGCGGGAGGCGGGAGGACGAGGGGCGAAGTGTGCCGCGCGCTCGGTACGGCTAGCAGCACGTCTTTGCCCGGCTCGGATGAGCGCCAACTTCCTCCCGTCTCCCGCCTTCCGCCTTCCGCCTCGCTATGGGCGGTCGATCGCGACGCCTTGGCGGCCGGCCCAGTCGTCGATGAGGCGGCGGGCGATGCTGAGCCTGGTGGGGATTTCCGGTAGGTCGTGGACGTCGTACCAGCCGGCTTCGGCGAGCTCGCCGTCGTCGAGGGTGATCTCGCCGTGGAGGTGGTTGGCGCGGAAGCCGATCATGATGCCGTGAGGGAAAGGCCAGGGCTGGCTGCCGAAGTAGACGAGGTCGGCGATTTCGAAACCGACTTCCTCGCGCACCTCGCGGCGCACCGCGTCTTCGAGTGATTCGCCGGGCTCGACGAATCCGGCGACGATGCCGAAGCGGCGCGGAACGAAGGTGTGCCCACGTGCGAGCAGAATCTGGCTTCCTCGCTCGATGAGGACAATGATCGCCGGGGAGAGCCGGGGATAGGCGGTGAGGCCGCAGTCGACGCAGCGGCGGCCGCGCTCGCCGGGGACACGCGCGGTCGGAGAGCCGCAGCGGCCGCAGAACTGGTGGTCGCGTTCCCAGGCGACGATCTGGGCCGCGCGCCCGGCGATAGCGTAGTGCGTTTCTGACAGCGCGTCGTAGAGCGCCCGTAGGTTCGTGAGCCCGGCGCCGTCGGGAAACGGCGTATCGGGGGCGATCTCGGCGGACCAGCAATGTTCTCCCGCCAGCGTGCCCAGGTACTGATGGCGGATTGGCGCCACGGACCATTGCCGAAGATCGTCCCAACTGGGCACGTGCGGCGCCGGCTCGATGGTCAGCATCAGCATATCTGAGCCGCGAAAGGCGAAGCAGCGTCCGCGCGGTTCGCCGGTGGACGGTTCTTGCGCGCCGTCGCTCGGTTCGACGGCCGAGGTAAAGTCCAATGGGGTGGAGTCGTCCATTGGTCGCAGCCGGGGGCTACCCGGACGTCGGCGTCGCCTCGTCCGGCGCGGGCGCCTGGGCGACGAACTCCATGATGCCGGCGTCGGCCCAGAGGGCCAGGTAGAGGTTGCCGTTGCGGAAGACGTGCGAGCGCACCTCGCCGAGGTCGCGCACGAAGCGATCCGACAGCGATGCCGGCGGGCACATGGCGCGGGTCATGGCGGCGGCGTCGAGCTCGAGCGTCGGGCCATCGACGGTGTATGTGCCGGTGGCGCGGTTGCAGTCGGCGCGCACGGCCAGCTTGCCATCGTCGAGGAAGACCAGCGTGTAGCGTTCGGGATGATCGGGGACGACGACCGAGTCGTCGCCGCTTCGGAACTCGCGCCATTCCCAGACGACCGCGGTCAAGGCCGGGCGCAGGGTGAGGATTCCTTCCGGGCCGGTGAGCAGCAGCATGCCGTCGTCGTCGAACTCGAACGTCGTCGCGGCGCGGAGCAAGATGAGGAACGGATCCGCCTGGGAATCGGACGGGCAGCCGATGAGAGTCGTGCGGATCGGGGAGATTTGCAGCGTGCCCTCTTCGGCGGTGTACGTTGCCCCGCCGGAGTTGCAGTCGGCCTGGATGGCGAGCTGGCCATCAGGCAGGAACTGGACGGTGTAGCGCTCGGGCTCGGCAACTTCGACGGGATCGGCTTCGGCTTCGGCAAAGGCGACGAGTTCCCAGACGACGGGGGGGATCGCGGAGTCCGTGGGAGGGGTTGGCGTTGCCTGTGCGAGGGGCATGGTAGCGAGCAACACCCCGATGAGCGCGATTCCGACGAACGTCATGGCGTTGTCCTCCGACTGCCCCTCACCCCAGACCCGGCGCATTGCCCATGGGAGGGGAGCCGAAGGGCACGGCATGCCGTGCCCCTACGGAGTGGGGCCAACAGCCAAGAGCCGAGAGCCAACGGCCAGCAGCCCTACTGCACGACGATCGACCCCTCCATATTGGGATGAAACTCGCAGAAGTACTCGTAGGTTCCGGCCGTGTCGAAGGTCTGGGTGAAGGACTCGCCGAAGGGGATCGTGCCCGACTGCAGCGCATCGCGGTCAAGGCCGGTGGCGGTGTGGGGGACGTTGTCCTGGTTGGTCCAGGTGACGCTGCCGCCGGCCGGGATTTCGATCGCAGGCGGGTTGAAGGCGAAGCCCTGGATGGTGACAGCGGTGGAGTCGGTCGCGGCGGCATCGTCGGGGGAGGCTTCCTGGGCGGCGTCGGCGCTGGCGTCACCCATGCTGTCGGGCTCAATCAGCATGATCGCGACCTCGGTGACGTCGCCGTCGGCGCCGAACCAGGCAACGCCCGTATGGCCAGACTCGTTGAGCTCGCCGAGACCGATGACGAGCGAGGTGCGGCCGTCCTCGTTCTCGTGGACGACGCCGCCGATGTCGCCGCAGGCGATGTACGTGCCGATCTCGTCGGCGCTCAGATGCACGTTGATGGCGTAGCCGCCGTCGATGATGTCCTGGAGGGACGCTGCGACCTCGGTCTCGCTGATCTTGACGGGATGGGCGGATTCGGGGCCGCTGCTCTCGCCGTCGGGGACGGCGACGTCCTTGAGCGGGAAGACCACGTCGCCAAGCTCGGCGCACGTCCCGGCGTGGATATGCGCCGGATGAGGCGCGTCGCCGTCCTGGGCGGCCAACGTCGGCGTCATCAGCGTCAGAACACCGATGGCCGCGACCGCCGCGAATCGGAGCGAGCGGGCCGGACCGAGGGATGGGGCGATCATTGCTTGCCTTTCCGTTGATTACCGCGCGAACCGTGTGAGAAGCGTCCCAGGCCGCGTTGCCTGAGCGGTCCGTATCATATCCCGACCGGGGCGCGGCCGCGACGCTTTCTGGCGGGGCCGCATTGACACCGGGAATTGCACGTTCATACAATCCCGGAACCTAGCGGGATCCATGCGAGCGGCCAGGGAGGCGTTCGTCGTCACCCGACCACCCGGCCCCGCGACGTGCGCGTGCGGCGTTTCGCACGCGGCCAACGGAACAGGAGGATCTCGTGTCAAAGAAACTCGCTACACGCGCGTTGTTCGCCGACGCCCTGGCCGGCCGGCTCGACCGGCGCACCGTGCTGACCCGGGCGGCGACGCTCGGCATCAGCGCCCCCGTGGCCGCGGCGCTGGCCCAGTCGTCGATCCGCACGGCGCTGGCCGGTGATCCGGAAGTGCTGGAGGTCACCTCTTACGATTGGCAGTACGCCAACCACCCGGGCCTGACTGAGTTCGTCGCTCGCCTCAGCGAGACGGTCCCCACGGAAGCCGAGATCGCGCCGTCGGCCAACTTCAGCACCGACGTTTTCCTCTCCGAGGCGGCGGAGCAGACGAGCACGTGGGATCTCTACACGGGCGTCACCCCGTTCCTGGAGATGATTCAGCTCGTCGAGTCGGACGTGATCGAGCCGTGGGACCCATACCTGCCGGAGGGCGTCCTCGACGATCTGTTCCCGCCGGTTCGGGCCGAGGGGACCTACCAGGACCAGTTCTACGTCTGGCCGTGGCTGCTGGACATCATTGTGCAGGGGTGGAACGCCGAGATCGTCGAGGCCGCCGGGCTCGACCCCGAGGCGGCGCCGGCCACCTGGGACGAGTACCTGGCCAACGCGCAGCAGGTCATCGACAGCGGGGCCGCGCCGTTCGGCTGCACGTTCGACTTCCACGCCTGGCGCTCGCTGATCCCGATCACGCACTCGATCAGCCTCGATGTCTATGATCCGGAGACGGGGCTCTTCATGTGGAACAGCGACCCAGCGGTCGAGGCGCTGGAGATCATGAAGCGGATGATGCCGCTGGCCAACCCGGACGTGCTGAACCCCGGCACGACCGATGGCGGCGTGAACCAGACGCCGGACGAGCAGGCCTTCGCCGCCCGCGCGGTCGCGTACTACATCAAGTACCAGAATGCGCACCTGCGCTTCGCCAGCACCTGGGAGGACCCGGGCGCGCTGCGCTTCGGCGCCCTGCCGGCGCCGGAGGGCGGCGCCGGAGGCACCGTCTTCTGGACCACCGGCGCCGTGCTGCTGAAGTACGGGGAGAACAAGGAGCAGGCCGCGCAGTTCATGCACGAGCTGAACCAGGACAACGCGATCTGGCAGAACTCGATCACGGGCAACATGCCGGCTTCGCCGGCGGTGGGCCAGCTCCCGGTCTACCAGAGCCTCTGGGAGGAGTACGAGGCGAACCGGCCGGAGTGGATCACTGACTGGGCGTTCGCCATCAAGGACGGACTCGGCTCGGCTCAGGCGATCACGCCGACCATCCTCTCCATCCAGCAGTTCGACCTGGCGGCGCCGTTCTACACCGCGTACCTTCGTGGCGAGACGGACGACGCGCGGGCGGCGCTGACCGAGGCGATGGACACGGTGCAGGCGGCCTACGACGACGCCATGGCCTAGAGACGGTCGCGCGGGAGGCCCGGCGTCGATGTTCGGGCCTTCCGCGTACACTCGCTGGCGTGACGGCGAATGCCGGCACGCGGATCGACCGCGGGAACGCACCAGGGGACCCGATGGCGCAACTGACCGTTGCTCAGCCGCAGCATGGCCGCTCGGGCGCCGAGCGGTCGTGGCTACAGCGTGTCGGCGATTGGGTGTCGCGATACGGCGTCCCCTGGGTGTTCCTCTTGCCCACGATGATCTTTTTCATCGGCTGGGCGGTCTACCCGATCGTCCGCGTGGCGTGGTTCTCGCTGCTCGACTACCGGCCGATCCAGGCGGATCGGCCGGTCACGTTCATCGGGTTGCAGAACTACGTCGAAGCGTTTGCCGACCCACTGCTACAAGTGGGGATCATCCGCGCCGCGACGTTCACCGCGCTCTTCCTGCCGGGGATGATCTTCATCCCGATGTTCCTGGCGGTATTGATCGACCGCATCACCAACGCGCGGGTGGCGACGTTTTACCGCCTTGTGTTGCTCATCCCGGCGATGATTCCGGGACCGTTGATCTTCTTGCTCTGGAAGTGGATGTACGATGGGTACATCGGCCCGATTAACTACGCGCTGGTGGACGTACTGGGTATCTTCACCATTCAGAACCAGCCGCAATGGTTGAGCAATCAGCTCGTGATTCCCGGGCTGACGATCATGGAGTGGTGGTGGGGGCTGGGCTACCACACCATGTTCTTCCTGGCGGGACTGGCCAGCGTGCCGCGCGATCTGTTCGACGCCTCCAAGGTGGACGGGGCGAACGAATGGCAGATGTTCTGGACCGTCACGTTCTGGCGGCTGCTCCCGGTGACGCTGGTGCTGGTGGTGCTGCGCTTCGGCACGGCAATGGCGGTCATCGACGAGTACCTGATCATGGGCGGGTTCATGCGCGACCGCCCCACGTACACATGGACCGTCTACATGTGGGACACCGCGTTCCAGGGCGTGCAGGACCGCGGCTACGGAGCGGCGATCGGCTGGGTGGGCACGATCGTCATGCTGGTTGTCGTTGCGGTGATGTTCTGGGCGTTCCGGTCCCGAGACTGAAGGGCGAGAGCGACGCATGGCGACTCAGGCAGCGTTACCGGCATATGGGGCTCAGGCGTCCGCGTCCCGCGGATCGAAGCGCCCGAAGATCAAGTGGGGCGCGATCGCCAGGCACGTCATCCTCGCCATTTTCGCCCTGATCATCATCCTGCCGCTCGTCTGGGTGTTACTGCTATCGGTGAAGTCGCTCCCGGACGCCTACCAGAACGAGATCTGGCCCAAGACGTTCGATTGGACGCATTACGGGTACTCGCTGCAGAAGATTCCGACCCTGCCGCAGAACTACTGGAACAGCATCCTGGTGACGCTGGGGACGGTGGTGGTCACGACGGTGTGCGCCGTGCTTGCCGGCTACGCCATGGTCTTCCTCCAGGTACCCGGGATTCGTATCGTCTTCGCGCTGCTCGTGGCCTCGATGTTCTTCCCGACGCGGGTCACGGCGGTGATCGCCATCTTCGAGACGCAGAAGGACCTGGGGCTGCTCAACGTCCCGGCCGGCTTGATCTTTCCGTATGTGACGCTGTCGCTGGCGCTTTCCGTCTTCGTGATGCGCGGCATGTTCCAGACGGTGTCAAAAGAGATCTACGACGCGGCGCGCATCGACGGCGCGGGGCCGGTGCGGATGCTGCTGACGATCCTGTTGCCGTTGGTCAAGAACGGCATCGTCGTCGTCATCATCGTCAACTTCGTGACCGCCTGGGGCGAGTACTTGCTGGCCAAGACGCTGAACACGAACCAGTCGGCGCAGACGCTGCCGGTTGTGCTGGCCGCGGCGACGGGCGGCATGGGGGCGTGGGTGTGGCCGCGTCTGGCCGCGGTCTACATCATGGCGATTTTGCCGGGACTGATCGCCTTTGGATTTGCCCAGCGATGGTACATCAAGGGGTTGCAGGAAGGGGCGCTGAAGGCGTAGGTATCGCTCACTTCACCTCCTCGAACGACCCTCACCCCAACCCCTCTCCCTGTGCGCAGGGAGAGGGGCTATGCCCGCGCGAGTGCCCATCATCCCGGAACCGTTCACCCGGATCCGGTGTCAGAGCCTGTGTGGAAAGGGTATAGACTGGTCGTGAGGTCTGCACGATAGCCGATTTGCCGGGAGTCCGCCATGCCCCGCTCGCCGTATCCCTACGACCTGTCCGATGCCGAATGGGCGATCCTGGAGCCGCTGGCGCCGGCCGCGTTGGCGGGTGGCCGTCCCCCGCGCCACCCCCGCCGCGAGATCGTGAACGCCATCCTCTACGTGCTGCGCACGGGCTGCCAGTGGCGCGCCCTGCCGCACGACCTGCCGCCGTGGGGCACGGTCTGGTGGTACTTCCGGCAATGGCGCGAGGCCGGGGTCTGGGAGGCGATCAACACGGCGCTGCGCGAGCGAGCGCGGGTCCGTGTGGGGCGGGAACCGACCCCGAGTGCGGCCATCCTGGATAGCCAATCGGTCAAGACGACGGAAAAGGGGGGCCGCGCGGCTACGACGCGGCCAAGAAAACCACCGGGCGCAAGCGCCATTTCCTCGTCGATACCGAGGGGTTGCTCATGAAGGCGCGCGTCGATCGCGCCGACGAGACCGACGCCGAGGGCGCCAAGCCGCTCCTGGCCGGGCTGGCCCAGGTCTTCCTGCGGATGGCGCTCGTCTGGGTCGACGGCGGCTACAAGCGCCGCTTCGCCGCGTGGGTCGCGGCCGAGCTGGGCTGGAGGGCCGAACCCGTCCAGCACCCCGACGCGGGGCTGCGCTGGGGGTGGGTCCGACCCGGGCAGGAGCCGCCCCCGGCGCGCCCTCGCCTGGTTCGGCCGCAACCGGCGCTTGAGCAAGGACTACGAGGCGCTGCCGGCCAGCGAAGAGGCGTGGATCGATGCCGCTTCGGCCCGCCTCCTGCTCCGCCGGCTGGCCCGTTGACGCCCTTTCCACACAGGCCCCTAATGGTTCGGCGTATTGGGCAGCGGGTGGTCGGGAAGATGGCAATTGAAGGTCTGGAGCAGGAACGAATCGATTGGTGACGATGGAGGGCATGGTGCTGGTTCGGAACCTTGGGGCGTACGACTACGTTACGAGATAGGATCGTCCGCGGGAAGGGCGTTATCAGCGAGCGTTGCTTTTGCTTGACATCGCGCCGGAGGCGCATCTAAGGTTCCGCCCCGTTCTCGGCCTTGCCCCCGCCGGGAGTGCATTGCGTTCCCGCTTCTTCATGCCACCCAGAGTTCGGAGACTTTCGACTACGATG
>CALMZR010000353.1 GCA_937870845.1 uncultured Chloroflexota bacterium | reverse complement strand
AGCGCCATGTTCTTCTCGTACCCTACATCCGGCCGGCGCACCACACAAGCCCATGGGGCAGCTACCTCGTCCGCAGCAACCGCAGCCCATTGAGCACCACGATCACCGTGCTCCCCTCGTGCCCCACCACCCCCAGCGGCAGAGGAATCCCCCGCGTCAACGTCGCCGCCACCAGCACCACGATCACCCCCAGCGAAAAGGCCAGGTTCTGCCGGATCGTGCGCCGCGTCCGCCGGCTGAGCGCCACCGCGTACGGCAATTTCGTCAGGTCGTCCGCCATCAGCACCACGTCGGCGGTCTCCAGCGCCACGTCCGTCCCGGCCCCGCCCATCGCCACCCCGATGCGCGCCGTCGCCAAAGCCGGCGCGTCGTTCACCCCGTCGCCGACCATCGCTGCCGAACCATCCGCTTGCAGCTCTTCGATCAGGCGCAGCTTCTCCTCCGGCAACAGATCGGCGTAGACCTCGGCGATGCCCAGCTCCGCCCCGATGGCGTCGGCCACCCGCTGGTTGTCCCCGGTCAGCATCACGATGCGCCCGATCCCCTCCGCCTTCAGCGCCGCGACCACCCCCGCCGCGCTCGGCCGCACCGTGTCGGCCACGGCGATCACCCCGCGCACCCCCTCGCGGTCCCCCACGAAGACGGCGCTCTTCCCCTCCTCCCGCAGCCGGTCCGCCGCCGCCGAGGCCTCCACCGGAACCGACACGCCGAATTCGGTGAAGAGCATCAGGTTGCCTACCAGCACCTCGTCACCGTCGACCTGCGCGTGGATCCCCTTCCCCGGGAAGGCCCGGAAGGCCACCGCCTCCTCCAGCGGCACCCCGCGCTCCCCCGCCCCCCGCACGATCGCCGCCGCCGTGTGGTGCTCCGAAAGCCGCTCCGCGCTCGCCGCCAGCCGCAGCAGCCGCCCCTCGCTCCACCCGGCAGCCAGGGAAACGACGTCGGTCAGCGCCGGCTTGCCCAGCGTGAGCGTCCCCGTCTTGTCGAAGGCGATGGTTCGCGTCTCGCCGATCTCCTCCAGCGCCGCGCTCCCCTTGAACAGGATCCCGTTGCGCGCCGCGTTGGCCAGCCCGGACAAGGTCGAGGCCGGCGTCGAGATCACCAGCGCGCACGGCGAGGCCACCACCAGCAGCGTGATCGCCCGGTAGATGGACGGCTCCCATCCCTCCCCCAGCAGCAACGGCGGGACAACGCCAACCAGGATCGCAAAGACGATCACCCCCACCGCATAGAGACCCTCGAAGCGGTCGGTGAAGCGCTGCGTGGCGCTCTTCTCCGCCTGCGCCTGCTCCACGAACTGGACGATCCGCGCCAGGGTGCTCTCCTGGTGCAGCCGCTCCACGCACACCCGAATCGCGCCATAGGTGTTCATCGTCCCGGCGAAGCACGAGTCGCCCACGCCCTTGCTCACCGGGATCGACTCGCCGGTGATCGCCGCCTGGTCGATCGCCGTCTCCCCCGCCAGCACGCGCCCGTCGACCGCCACCCGCTCCCCAGGCCGCACCAGCACCGTCTCGCCCAGCCGCAACTCCTCGATGGGAACCACGCGCTCTTCGCCGTCGCGCAGCACGGTCGCCACGTCCGGCGAGAGGGCCATCAGCGCCCGCACCGCCCGCCGCGTCCGCCCCAGCGCATGGTGCTCCAGCGCGTTGGAGGTCGAGAAGAGCCCGAGGAGAATCGCCCCCTCTTCCCAGTACCCGACGATCGCGGCCCCGATGGCGGCGGTGATCATCAGGAAATCGACGCTGACCGTCCGCTCCCGGAAAAGGTCTTTGAGGGCCGTGGCCGCCGCAAACGTGCCGCCGGCGACGTAGGCCAGGACGAAGAACGCGACGGCCACGCTTGGCGGCAACGAGGTGAAATGCTCGACGACGAGGGCAATCCCCAGAGAAAGCCAGCAGAGCGCCGCCGCCCCGGCCAGGCTCCAGCGCTCCCACAGGCTTTCCGTCTCAACCGCGCGCCGCCCCGGTGCGCCAGCGGGCGCAGCAGGCGATCGCAATGTCGATCCTGGGGATGCCGGCGCCACGACAACCTCGGGCGCCGGCGAGAACAACGCCTCCTCGGCGGCCGCGTCCCGCTCGGCGACGACCCCCGCCCTGCCCCGCGCCCCGTAGCCCTGCTCCCCCGCCATGCGTCGTCCAGTTCCGGGGCGATGCGGCCCGCACAAGGGGCATCCGCCGCATATCCGACTCATGGAGTCGGCATTTATGTCATGTTCACAGTGTAGCAGAGCGTCCCGAAAAGTCGCGAGAGCGGCTCAGCCTGATGCACCGTCATCGGCGCGCCAAAGCACCGTCGACACGGCGCCCCTATCCCCGAGAAGTTCCCGAAGTTCCCCACGTTCTCCGCGCCCCGGCAGGTCTGCCGATCCAGCACGAGAGGCTCACGCGCGGGGACCGTCCGCTCCCCCCTGCCGCGCCAGAAACTCGAGCATCACCGGCCCCACCGCCTCGGGCCGCGTCGATTGCACCCGGTGGTTGTCCAGCCCGTCCCTCCCGGCGTGGTTGAGGATCAGCATCTCGGCGTTCGGGATGCTGCGCCGCATCTCCAGCATCTGCCCCAGGCTGAGCGCAAAATCCCCCTCCCCCATCACCAGCAGCGTCGGGGTCGGGATGCGCCGCAGGTCGTCTTCCGTCCAGACCATCTCGCGCGCGACGTTCTCCCGCACCTGCCCTACCAGCTCCCGCCAGTACCCAAGGTGGTGATGGGCGTCGTGGCGGCGGGCCAGCTCGGAGGCGAACTCGGGGCTCTCACGCTCCAGCATCTCCGCGTCGAAGAGCGCCATCCCTTCCCGCAGATGCTCGTCGATCCGGTAGTTGGCGCCGACAGCGACCAGGGAGCGCAGCAGCTCCGGCCGCGTCATCCCGAGCACGAGCCCGATCGTCGCCCCGTCGCTGAACCCGGCCAGATGCACCGGCCCCAGCTCCAGCCGCTCGATGAACGCGGCGACGTCCTCGCCAAACTGCTTGTAGGAGAGTTCGCCGGCCGGGTTGTCCGTCCGGCCGTGCCCCCGCGTCTCCACCGAAAACGTCCGGTATCGACCCGCCAGCGCCGGCAGCAGCGCGAACCACCCCGACGTCACGGCCGGGTCGACCGCCCCCAGCGCCCCGTGCAGCAGCAGCAGCGGCTCGCCCGCGCCCGCTTCCTCGTAATAGACGCGAATGTCGTTGACCTCGGCGTACGGCATCGACACGCTCCTTTCGGGCTGGAGCTCCCCTACCCGGCGCGGTCCCAGAGCCGCCGCAGCGCCGCCGCGACCCGCGCCGGTTCCCGCTGATGCGAGGTCTCCAGGTGATGAATCCCCTCGTAAAGCTCTGGCGTGAAGTCCGGGAAGACGCCGGCCAGCCGCTCCCGCATCGCCGCCCAGCGCGGATGACTCAGGCTCCCGTGGCTGTAGTACACGGGGCGGCCGAACGCGCGCAGCCGCTCCGGCTCCAACCGGTAGCGCAGCAACGCTCCACGGAACGCATCGATGCCTTTGGGCCGGCTCGCCATCCACGGCGGCGCAGGTCCTGCCGGGGGGGACGGCGGGTCGACCCCAGGCGCCAGGTTCGACCGCAGGAAGGCAGTCATCTTCTCGGCGACAGGCAGCTCCGACGTGCTGTCGATAGCCGTTTGCACCATCGCCAGATCCTCGGCGCTGAAATCGCTCGCCGGCTCATCCAGCGCCAGGCTCAGCACCCGCTCCGGGCGCGTCGCCGCATAGGCCAGGGCGCACGCGCCGCCCGCCGAGTGGCCGTAGAGGTGGAACCGGTCGAACCCGGCGGCATCCGCCGCCCGCGAGATCCCCTCCACCTCATCCTCGATCGCATACCCAGCCGGCGGCGCCTCCGCCCTGTACACCTCCAGCTCCTTGGTCACGGCTCGCGCCGAATCGCCCAACGCCGCGATCAACGGCGCGTAGCGCAGCGCCGCCGGCATGATGATCCCCGGCAAGAAGAGCACCGGGACCCCACCGGCCGAATGGTCCACTGTATCAGCGGCGGTCGTCCCTCGCGAGCGTGCGGTCACGGCGCTCTCCTTTCCGAATAGCCGGTCGCCAACGGTCCGTGCGCCGGCGCCGCTGGCCGAGCCGGCGCCGGCTGAACCCGATGCCCACAGCCTACGCCGCGGCCGTCGCCATGCCATCGGGGATTTCCCCTATTTGCTGGATCGATGCGGATGTGGCGTCAGTCGGCGAGAAGATGGCGCTCCATCGCGAAGAGCGCCGCCGCCGCCCGGCTCGAGACGCCGATCTTGGCGTAGATGTGCGCCACGTGGTGCTCGGCCGTCTTGGGCGAGATCGAGAGCCGCCCGGCCACGTCCTTGTACGAGGCGCCGCGGGCGATCAGCCGCAGCACCTCCACCTCGCGATCGCTCAACCCATCCGGCCAGGCGGCGCGGCGGCCCCGATCGTGCCCGGCCGCCGCCAGCACGCACTGCACGGCGTGGCCATCCAGCCGGCCGCCATCCGCTTCGGCGGCGAGCTCGCCGGCCGCGGCCTGCGGCGAGAGCGCCGGGCGGTGCGGCCGCTCCTCGGTCATGGCCTGGTAGGCATCGGCGGCGGCCAGGATGCGCGCCGCCGGCGGCAGCATCGCGGCTGGGCTGCCGCGGTGGTAGCCGGACCCGTCCAACCGCTCGTGGTGGGCGCCGGCCAGGGCGGCCATCGGCGCCGTCGCGGGTGCGTAAGACAGGACGCGCTCGGTCAGGTAGGGATGCAGGCGCACCCGCTCCCACTCGGCGCGTGTCAGCGGTCCCGGCTTGTCCCAGATGCCGTTCGGGATCCCCGTCCGGCCCAGGTCGTGGACGAGGGCCGCGCGGCGCAGGCTGACCGCCTCGCCTTCGTCCATCCCGGCGTGGCGCGCCGCCCCCTCGGCCAGCGCGGCGACACCCGGCGAGTGACCGCGCGTGAACGGCGACTTGAGATCCGCGAAGTGCGCCAGCGCCTCCAGCACCGCATCGAGCCGAGCGTCGTCGATGCGGATCCAGGGGGCTGGCTCGGCCGCGAGCGCGGCATCCCACACGGAGTCGCCCGCGCACTGCGCCAACCATCGCTCGCCGTCGGCCAGGAACAGATCGGCCACCGCCGGGTCGTAGGCCTTCCCGCGCCGGCGGCGCAGCACGTCCGCCGCGACCTCCCACCCGCCAAACCGGTGGAAGAGCTCGACGTCCCTGGCGGCGGCCACGATGCGCGCCGGGACCGGGATCGCCTCACCCGAGCGCTCGCCGGGCAG
This sequence comes from uncultured Chloroflexota bacterium, assembly GCA_937870845.1. Taxonomy (GTDB): domain Bacteria; phylum Chloroflexota; class Chloroflexia; order Thermomicrobiales; family UBA6265; genus JACCXM01. The sequence continues at coordinate 5,584 of CALMZR010000353.1, read as the reverse complement.
CCCCTTGCCATCCCACCGCTCGAAGACGTGGGCGAAACAATCCCCGAGCCGCGGCGGGAGACCGATGCGGACGGCCAGCATCCGCGCCACTTCGCAGTGGATGGCCAGCGACCGTTTCGCCCCACCGGTCCCATCCGCCAGGACGCGGCCAACAGTGCGCGCCCGCGTCACCAGCGGGGCGCCGGCGGAAAAGCGCCGCACCAGGAACGTCAGGTACTCCGACATCTCGCCCATCACCGCCGGCGCCACGCCGGCGTAGTAGGCGATCTCGTCGCCGCCGACGAGGGCGGCCTGCTCGTGGGCGTCGGACGTGCATCCGACGAAGCGCAGCAGCGCAAAGTAAAAGGTATCGGAGCGGGTCGGGCCGTCCAGCCCCAGCCCGCTCCCCGCCGCGATAGCGAGCAGGCAGGTGCGCAGCGCCTGCTCCAGCGGCTGCCCCATCCCCAGGTCGGTGGCCAGCGACAGGGCGGCGACGGGTTCGGCCAGACGGACGCGGGCGCCGCCAACGGTCATCGCATTTCCGATCGCTCCCGGCTGGCGGGTCTGGCGCTCCTCGCCGCCAGGCCCATCCGATTCCCGCTACGCTACACCCTTCCCAACCCGTGTCAAGGCGCGATTCGGGGCCGCAATGGATCCCCGCATCCTCTGGCCCAATTGCGGTCCAGTCAATCACCCATGCGCGGCGCGCGGCGTTGTCCACCGGTTATCCACACCCGTTGCCCGCCGGTCGCCGCCCTGTCACCGCCTGGCACACCCCTCGCCTCCCCGGAACCACGCGTGCATTCCAGGCACGGATCGTGTCGGCAGGTCACAAGAGATCGGGCAGATGTGGATAAGTGCATAGCCGATGTGGATAACCGCGCGGAGCTGGGGAAAACCCGTCCCGAAACCGCAGATCCGCTGGGGATGAGGCGTGGGTGGAGCATGGGGATAATCCGGGGTGTGCGTGGATTGGCACACCCCTGGCCCGCCGGGCATCGCCCCCGCCGGGGAGATGTGGAGAAGGTATCCCCACCCTGTCCGCCGCCGAATCGGCGTAGTTACGGGGAGATGGGCGGTTATCCCCACTCTCCCCATCCCTACGACAAGGACGGACGTTCTCTATCTCTCAAGGAATGAACCGTGTGGAAGACGTTTGTCTGTAGTCACCAGGTCGCTTCTCATCGACGATATCGCTTTCGAACCGCTCCCCGACCTGCTGTTGGCCCGGGAGCATCGGCGTGGTGTCGAACGCGGCCATGATCGCGCGTGCGCCGGCATCTCGTCTGGCTATGCCCTACGTGCCGCACTGCCCGCCAATGCAGACGAGACCGCAGCTGCATTCGGGCTCGGCGCCGCAAACACACGCGCCCGCCACACAGGCATCGGCCGTGGAGAAGGAACACGCGTCGCCGCTCTGTGTCACCCCGAAGCACGCCAGCGAGCCGCCGCCGCTGGCGACCAGACCCCTCAGGATCGAACGACGTGATGCCGCGCCCGCTACAGACGTTGCGAAGGCATCGCATCGATGACTGGCCACACGCCTATCCCCCAGTCCGCAACTCCCCTGCGAATGTCCCGTGGTCCATGCTCGGCTCCTTGGTGGCATCGCTGTTCCTGCGGTGGGAAAGGGAGGCTCCCGTCGTCCCGAAGCCGGGACGACGGGAGCCTCCCTTTCCCAGGTCAGTCGCTGCCGCCCGCTCTAGGTGCAACTGCTCGTCTGCGGATTGACACAGTCGAGGCCCGCCGGGCAGCACACCTGCCCGCACACCTGCTCCGGCTTGCAGAAGCAGAAACGGGAGTCGCCGACAAGAACGCAGTTTTCGTTCGGCGCGCAGTCGTCGTTGAAGCAGCATTGGCCGCAATCGCATGTGCCGTTCGGATCGCAGACCCCGCCGGTGGGGCAGTCTTCGTCGACGCAGCATTCGTCAAGGCAAACGCACGAGCCGCTCTGGCAGACCTCCGTTCCCTCGCAGTCCTCGTCGACGCAGCACTCGTCGAGGCAGGTGCAAGACCCCTTCTGGCACGACGGTGCATCGTCCGGGCAGACGATGCCGCAGTCGCCGCAATTCTCAGGGTCCTTCTTGATCTTGGCACAGATGCCGTTGCACTTTTTCTTGTTCTTGCCCTTGCACTTCTTCTTGTTTTTGCTCTTGCCCTTCTTCTTCCGATTGGCCGCGACCTCTGGATCCGACCCGAAACCGGGGCCGCCAAGCCCAGTGAGGCCGGCGAGGCCCACGACAGCGGCGGCGGCCGATCTCAGCAATCCCCGGCGGGCTCGGATCTCGGCGAACGAGAGCGTCAGACGGTCGAAGCGATCGGCGTCCACGATGGTCCTCCTTCTGGGACAGCGCCTCCACGAGCGGAGACGTTGCAACGAGCGACGCCACACCCAGCCGGCAGGACAGCGCGACGACGGGGAGAACGTCGAATCCGCGACGGAGGAACACGCGACCACCTCCGTCGTTGCCGCCATCGTAAGGAGGCCGTCTGACAAACCTCTGACAACGCGGCACGCACGTCCCGCCGTGGACGCGTCTCTTTCTCCTCAGGCATCGCGCGGTTCACCCCCACGCCAGAATCTCAGCCACCGGGGTCAATCACCGGCGTAGACCGCGCACATGACGTCCCCGTGACAGTTGGCCACGGGGTTGTCGGGGCACGGCAGGCATTTGGCGTCGGACCCGTAATCTTCGAAACAGTCCTCATCCGTCTGGCAAATCGGTTCGTTGCCAAAGCATGTGGAAACCCGCGCGCAGAAGGGCTCCCCCGAGGCCGTCACGGTGCATCGCCCCTCCACGTCGCCGACCTGACACTCCGGGCTTTCCGGGTCGAATGAGCAGGTCGTTACCGGCGGGCAGTTCGCCGCGAACGGGCCGAGACTGGTGCATGTCCCCTTCTTCTTGCGCCGCTTCCGACCCTTCCCTCGCGTCTTCTTGCAGACGCCCGAGCAGCATCGGTTCCCTCGCTTGCAGCGCTCTTGCGCCGGCCGGCAGGTGGAGGCCCCGCCGTCGGGAGCGCCAGCCCGCGCCGACCGCGCTGGAATCACCCCCAGGATGAGCGCGGCGAACAGCCGCACGACGGTGCGCCGCGGCGTCGCGCCGGTGAGCGCTTGGACAATGGCGTCGAAGCGTCGGTCGTCCATGACAGCTCCCCCTGATACGGCTCCTACCGCGGGTTGGCGAGGACTGCGGGCACCCGTCCTGACCGAGGCACGCCACGCGGATCTTCCCAGACGCGCACGCCGCGCAGGGCTGGATCACCACGATCATCTCGCTACAGATTGGCGTTCTGTGCGAGTGAGTCCCAAGGTCGGTTCCTGAGTGGGCTCGTGGCGGCAGCATCATCGCCGCCGCCGCCAGCCTACGCTCCGGACGACGCGTTCACTGCACGGCAACCAGACATTGCAGAAACGCGGTCGTATTGCACTGGCCCAGGAACTCGCAGCACTCCAGCACGTCCTCGCACTCTTCGGGCTCGGTATTCTGCTCTTCGCACAGGTTCTGAATGAACGTCTTGCACTGCCCGACCTGCTTCTTGCACTTCTTCCTGATCTTCTTCTTGGCCTTCTTGGCGGCGCTCTTCCTGGCGTCGGCGCCCAGCGGCCCGGCCAGCCCGGCCGCCAGCGCCGCCCCGGCGCCGCCCAACGCCGCCAGCGACCGGCGGCGCGAAATCTCCGCCGCCGCCTGCCGGGTAAAGGCATCGAAGCTTTGCTGGCCCATGGGAACCTCCTCAGCGAGAGGAACACGAAACACGACCACGCCTACGACGCGGGAGCGACAGGCCTCCTCTCAACCAACCTGTCGCCCAACGCACCCTAGCGATCGTGTCTGACAAACCTCTGACGGCGGACGCAACCGGAGACGTGAATCGCTCGTTGCCCAGCTCACCCAGGCACGCGACGAATCCGCCCGCGTTGCACGTCGCCAGCAGCCCGCAACATGCGACCGCCTCCGGGCGCCCCGCCTTGCTGCCACATATTGGTGAAGAACCCGTCGCACTGGCCGACCTGCCGCCTGCCCTTCATCTTGCCGGACGGCTTGGCCACGGCCAGGGAACCGCCAAGCGCCGCGGCTAGCCCTGCCCCGCCGAGCGACAGCAGCGAGCGGCGGGTGAGCGCCGCAAGGGGAGTGACGCGCGTGACATCCTCCTGACCGAACTAGGTAGGCGGCAGGCGCCAGGAGCCGGACGTCCCCCGGCACGGGAACTCGCGTCGAGTCGGCCCGCCGTTGGGGTCACCTCGGCAAGGGCATCTGACAACGCTCTGAAAATGGAACGCTGCCGCTACCGTCGCTTGGGACTCGGGCAGGGTTCGGCGCAGCCGATCCCGAGGTTGCCGCAGCGCTCTGTGCTCAGATCGACACAGGTCTGACCGGATTCGCATTCCGAGCAGTCGAACACCTGCACCGCGCCGATGCTGCAATACGGTTTGCCCGTTTGCGCGGTCACGAAGCAGAAGCACTGCACCTCGGAGGAGGCGCGATGGCAGGTGGCCTGGGTCTCGCAACTGTTCCTCCCGGCGCAGACATGCGGTCCCTTCTTGCGCCGCTTGCGCTTCCTGCGCCGCTTCTTCTTGCCGCTGCGCTTGGCCTCCGCTTCGTCGAGCGCCGCCACGCCAAGCAGCGAGGCGCCGATGCCCCCCGCCGCCAAACCGAACCGCCGCCGCGTCCAGGCGTCGAACTGCGTCCCGTCCATGCCAACCTCCTGCGCGGGCAGAAAAACCCAATCGTGGACCGCTCCACCTTATCGGCGGCATCTGACAAAACTCTGACAACGGTTGGCGAGACGCCGCGAGGCGAACCACGGCCGACTTGGGCTCCAGCGGCCCGCTAGGCCCGGATGCTCGAGTCGGCCGTTTGCGGGACTACCCGCGGGTGGGTCGGTTGCGTGGCCGGCGGCGACCCTGGCGACGGCAGCGACGGCGGCCGCCGGTCAACCGGCCCCCGCCGCAGGCCGCGGCGCACTCCTCATCCCAGAAGCAGAGGCGATCGCATTCGCTGAGCCAGACGCCGGTCGCACCGTTGACCCCCGCGGCACCCTGGTCATCGGCGCCGAAGCAGACCGCAGCGTCGCATGAGCCGCAGTCGCTGACGGATTCGCAGGCCGTACCGCAGATGATGCCGCCCTGGGCGGCAACTCCTCCGTCTCCCGAGGGGCGTGTCGTGCGCCGCTTGCGCTTGGCCGCGGGATTCGCCGCCAGCCCAAGCGACGCTTTGGTTCCGGTCAGGAATGCCAGCGCGCGTTTGCGCCTCAGCGAAACGCCCAGGAGCCGGGTCAACTCCTCGACAAGGTCAGGCGCGGCGGGGACGGCGGGAACCGGCGCGCAGAGGAATGACGTTGTCCGGCGCCGCCTCGGGGATGTCGTCTGGAAGCGCCGGCGCCACGCCCGTCGTCGCGGCGATCGCGGTGATCGCCTCGGCCTCGGCGATGGCCTGGTCGAGCGTGAACGCCTGCCCAGCCGCCCATGCCTCGGCAAAGATGTGATCCCCGAGGGAGACGCGCAGGTTGGCCGCGACCCGTTCGGCCTGGACGTGGTGCGCCAGGCGGCGCACGCCGGCGCCCGCCCCCAGGGCGTGGGCGGCGCCCAGGAGGCGCGCCCCCTGCC
>CALMZR010000352.1 GCA_937870845.1 uncultured Chloroflexota bacterium | reverse complement strand
GACGTGCGCGGCCAGCCGCTGGGCAAGGCCGTCTGGGCCGCGCTCGTTCCCGACGATGCCGCCACGCCGGTAGCGGGATGCACGGCTGCGGACTGCCAGTTCTTCGCCGAGACGGGCCACACGCTGAGCGAACCGTTCGCGGCCTTCTGGAACCAGTGGGCCGGCGCCTCGCTCTTCGGCCCGCCCGTCTCGGAGCCGTTCGCCGACCCGCAAGACCCCTCCGCGCAGGTCCAGGTCTTCGAGAGCGCCGTGCTGGAGAGCCGCTCCGGCATTGTCGCGCCCCGGCCCATGGGCCGCCGCCTCGCCGAACGCGACGGGTTGCTCGGCGACCCCGCCTTCTTGCCGGCCCCGCCCACCGGCGGCGCGGCGTTTCTCGTCCAGGCCGCCGATGGCCTGCGGCTGCGCGCCGCGCCAAACGTCGCCGCCGGGATGGTGGCCGTGTTGCCGGACACCACCGAGTTCATCGCCGCCGCCGGCTCCAGCGGCGAGTGGATCCCCGGCTACGCCGACGGCCGCTCCGGCTGGGTCGCGGCCGACTACCTGGCCGCGCGCCCGCCCCTGCCGCCGCTCCCGGCCGCCGACTGGGACCCCGCCGTCTGGCAGGGCGCGACGTTGGAAGAGACGAACGTCCGCCGCGAACCGACGACCAAAGCCCCCCTCCTGGAGACGCTCGCCTACGCCGCGCCCGTCACCGTCAGCGCGTGGGTCACGGGCGAGGAGGTCGTCGCGGGCGCCGACATGTGGGCCAAAATCGGCGACGGCCGCTACGTCTACGCGCGCACCATCGGCCGCACCGCCCCGGTGCTGCCGACGGCGATACCCGCCGACGCCCCGGTCTGGGGCACGTGGATCGACGTCAATCTCACCCAGCAGCTGGTGACCGCCTACGACGGCACGGCGCCGGTGCGCACGACCGAGACCACCACCGGCATGGCCGGCTGGGAGACGCCGCCCGGCCTGTTCTCCATCATCCGCCGCGTCGCCAACGAGACGATGACCTCCGGAGCCATCGGGGCCGAGACCTTCTACCGCCTCGACGACGTGCTGTTCACCCAGTACTTCACGGATTTGGGCCACGCCCTGCACTTCGCCTGGTGGCGCACCAAGGAGACGATCGGCCGCCCCGGCAGCCACGGCTGCGTCAATTTGCTGCTCGAAGACGCCCGCTTCTTCTGGGACTGGGCGGAGCTGGGCACGCCGGTCTACGTGCATGGGTAGGGGTGCAAGCAATTGCTGGGAGCGGGGCTTCAAAGAGTCCGTCCTTGAGACTGGCAACTTTGGTGGCTGATGGAACTGAAGCACACCGAATTGCACACTGAAAGATCTGAGGCAAAGCGCGACAATACTCGACATCGAGCCGGCTTCGTTCGTAATGGACCGGGATTTTGACAACCCACTGGGCCTCGTTTACAGGCCAGCAGTCGTAGAATCGCCATTGCCTGCATGGAGCATCGCCTTTTGCGACGCGCCGATAGGGGCAACTTCACGTAGCATCTCGCCGTGGTTGTCGTTTCGCCTCGCCAAGATGCGCCGGTAATCTGTTTCCGCGGGCGGCGTCTCTCCCGCTATACTCAGGAGTATGACGTTACGTTTCCCGCACCAGTGCCATGGAGGAGATCATGAGCGCATTGCCACCCGCCCCTCCGACCAAGCCTCGGCCCGAACCGTCTTCCCAACCGATGCCGCCGCCGGGTCCCTCGAGCGTGATCATCAGGACGCCGAATCCGCTGCCGCCGCCGACGGACGTTCGCTGGCAATAGGCCCTACCAGTAAAGCGCCGCCGCCGCGGCAAACGAGATCAAGATGCCTTCGATGAGCAAGGCAACGTTGGCGATTCCGGCGTAACGCGCCTTCCGTACCAACAGCGGTCGATTGATCTCCGTCGAGGCGGCATACTCCTCGGCAATCCAGCGGCGGAGCGTGACGCCGTCGGTGGTTTGGCTGTTCTGCCAGAGCGTCATCAAGTCGGGGCGGTATTCCAGAGCGCGAATGTGAAATGCTCTGGCCGCGCTCGCGAGCAAGACGATGTACGCCAGAATCGCCGCTCCCAGCGCGGCCACGGTCAATCCCGGCAAAGCCCTCCCGGAGATGCTGAGGAGGCCGAAGGTGAGCGGAAGGACCGTGCTGCCGACCCCGATCGTTCCCGCCGCTTTGGTATCCAGCACATCGCTGGTGGCGAGTTGGGAGTCGAGAAGACGCTCGACGAACGCAAAATACGCCTGATCGGCCGAGGGCGCATCCGAGCTTGCGTCGGCGCTGATGGTCCCCTGGGTCCATTCTCTCGTTGGCGGAATGGAGAATCTGCGCCGCAGCCGGGTCCAAGGACGCCACGGCCCGAGTGCAGCGACGAGGACCGCGACAATGGCGAGGACCAGTCCAAGCCGCAGCCCGAAGAGCTCGTCAGTCATCCCCTCTCCCGCATATGGATTCGCGACAACAATAGCCGAATGCCGGTCGAGCGCACCGATCAGCGATAGGGCAGCGCCGAACCTTCGTTGACGGCCAGGCTGAAAATGTCCAGCCGGGCGTAGTGCCCGGTCACGTCGAGGCTGTGCTTCTCCTCGATGATCCGGTCCAGATCGATCTCCGCGGTCACCACGCCCTCCTGATTTTCGAGCGGCCCCGCCAACGTCGCCCCGCTGGGGGAGATGATGAGGCTCCGCCCGTGGTGGATCACGTCGTCCGCGCCGAAACCGCGCAGCATCGAGTGGCCGGGAAACTGGGCGGTGGAAAAGTACGGACAGACCGAAACGACGTAAACGCGACCCTCGGCGGCGATGGCGGTCATGAGACTTTGCCAGGCGGGGCTGTCGTCGGCGGTGGCCGCGACGTGGATCTGCTCGCCCTGGGCGTACTGGTGGTAGCGCGCCAGGGGCATGAAGTTCTCCCAGCAGATCATCGCCCCGATGCGTCCAAGCGGCGTCTCGTGGACCGCCATCGTGCTGCCATCGCCCTGGCCCCAGACCGTCCGCTCGCGGTAGGTCGGCACGAGCTTGCGCCGCCGGCCGATTAACCGCCCATCCGGCCCGAACGTCAGCAGCGTGTTGAAGAGCGTGCCGCGGCCGAAGGCCGACTCCCGTTCGTTGACGCCGATGACCACGCACGATCCGGTCTTGCGGGCGGCCTCGCCGAGGCGCTCCGTCTCCGGCCCCGGCACGTCGATCGCCTCCCGCCAGAGTGCGGCGAAGGCCTTCTGCTCGAACCCCGGCTCGTCGTCCAGGTCGCGGCCCCACAGCCAGTAGGGATATCCGGCGATGAACGCCTCGGGAAAGGCGATCAGCCGCGCGCCCGCCGCCGCGACGTCTTCGATGAGCTGAAGCGCCTTGTCCGTCGTCGCCTCGCGGTCGAGGAAGACCGGCGTCGCCTGCACGGCCGCCGCGGTGTAGCGTCGCGTCTGGTCCATCAGCTCTCCACCACTTCCATGGCCGGCGCATCTCCGGCCGGTGCTCGCTCCGACCCTTCGGCCAACAGCGCGACAATCTCTTCCGCCTCGGCCAGCGCCGTTTCCAGCGGCAGACGGGTCCCCGCCGCCCAGGCGCGATCGAACTCCGCCTCGCCGAGCGCCTGACGCGTGCGGGCGATGTCCGCCTCGTGCCAGGGCCGGATGGCCGGCTCCAGGTGCATCCCATGCTCGCCCCCCGCCAACGCGGCATAGAGCGAGCCGAACCACCGCGCCGCCTCGGTGGCGCGCTCTCGCCGGCTGGCAAGGCTGGCGAAGAGCAGCAGCGCAAGGAGGAGATCCTGTTGGGAATGGCGGGCGCGGGCCAGCGGCAGCCACTCGCCGACCTTGGCCGCGCTGCGGGCGTAGTCCCCCTGTCGGTAGGCCAACACCGCCTCGTCGATCAGCAGGTTCGTCCTGACTGCCTCCGCCCAGAGCGGGATGTCGTCCACCAGCCGCCACGCCTCGGCGAGCCACGCCGCCGCCTCGTGGAGGTCATCCTCGGCCAGCGCGACCCAGGCCAGCAGCTCCAGCGTGGCCACGATCGTCATCGGCTCGCCGTGGGCGCGCTCCTCGGCGAGGGTTTCCTCCGCGATCTCCCTGGCTCGGGCCAGGTTCCCCTGCGAGACAGCGGTGTAGCCCATGCTCCAGCGCACCTGCAGCGCGGAGTACCGCTCGGCCAGCGCCAGGGCGAGTTCGAGGGCACGCTCATAGTGCGTCAGCGCTCGCTCGAACTCGCGGAGCTGGCTGTGCGCCCGCGCCAGCGTCAGCGCGATCTGCATCGACCAGCGCCGCGATTCGGGGGTGTGGAGGATCTCCGGCCCGGTTTCGAGCAGAGCAATCGCCTCCCGATTGTCCCCCTGGGACTGGGCGAACCTCCCGGCAAAGGCGATGGCCGCCGCCCGAATCTCCGGGTCGGCGTCCGGGGCCATAGCGAGCGTGCGCTCGAGCCAGGCGCGACCCTCGGCCCACTGCCCCCGCCAGCGCCAGAATGCGCCGGCCGCTGCCGCGAGGCGAAGGGCGCGTTCGCCGTCGCCGCGCCCCGTCAGCCAGGTCAGCGCGGCGCGCAGATTGTCCTGGTCGCGCTCCAGGCGCTCCACCCATGCCGTGTACGCCGGGTCACCAGGGATCTGCTCGCCGCGGTTCGTTTCCGCCAAGGTCAGCACGAACGCCGCGTGTCCTTCTCGCAGACGCTCCTCTTCCCCGGAGGAAGCCAGTTGCTCCGCGGCGAACGCGCGAACCGTTTCCAGCATGGCGTAGCGCGGCTCCGGCCCCCGATCGTCGAATCGGACCAGGCTCTGTTCGACCAGGCTCTCCATGCCGGAGAAGACATCGAGGGCGCCGTCCGGGTTGACGACCGTTTCGGCGGCGTCGAGCGTCCAGCCGCCGGCGAAGACGCCGAGACGGCGGAAGAGGGTGCGCTGCTCCTCGTCCAGCAGATCGTGGCTCCAGGCGATCGTGTCCCGCAGCGTGCGCTGGCGTTCGGGCAGATCGCGGGCGCCGCCGGTGAGGATGGAAAGGCTCTGATCGAGGCGGGCCAGCAACGCCGGCGGAGGAAGCAGGCGCGTCCGGGCCGCGGCCAACTCGATGGCCAGCGGCAAGCCATCGAGACGCCGGCAGATCTCGGCGATGGCGGCGGCGTTCTCAGCGGTCAGGGCGAACCCCGGTTTGCTCGCCTCGGCCCTGGCCACGAAGAGCGCGATCGCCGGAACCCGCGCCAACGCTTCGAGCGGGAGCAATGCCGCATCCTCGGGCAACGTCAGCGGCGACACCGGAAGCTCCCGCTCGGCGCGGATGCGCAGCGGCTCCCGGCTGGTGGCGAGCAAGCTGAGCGTGGGGCAGGCGGAGAGGAGCGCCGCAATGTCCGGGGCCGCCTCGATCACCTGCTCGCAATTGTCGAGGACGAGCAGCATCGCCTGCTGGCCCAACAGCTCCCGCAGCGACTCGACCAGCGAGTGGCCTTGCGCCTCCCGCACGCCGACCGTGGCGCAGATGGTCGGGATCACCAGGGCCGGGTCCCGCAGCGCGGACAGGTCCACGAAGAAGACGCCGCCCGGAAACGCATCGAGCAACTCGGCGGCGGCCTCCAATGCCAGCCGCGTCTTGCCCGTTCCGCCGGGTCCGGTCAGCGTCACTAGCCGGGACTCTCCCTGGCCCAGCCAGCGCGTGACCAGCGACAGTTCCTCGTCGCGGCCGATGAGCGGGGTCGGCTGCACCTTTCAGATTCGTCGGATGATGCGGCAGGGAGCGGAGCGGCGGAAAGTCGTGCCGCAGCCCCGCCGCGACGACCTGAAAGACCTCCTCCGGCTCTTGCAGGCCGCGCAGCGCGTGCGCGCCCAGCGAGCGCAGCGAAACGTCCGGCGGGAGATTCCCCGCCAGCAGTCCGCGCGCCGCCTCGGTGACCAGGATCTGCCCGCCGTGTCCGATCCCCAGCGTGCGCGCCAGGCGGTTGAGGGCGGGGGCCAGGTAGTCGCCGTCGACCACCCGCGCCGTTCCCGCGTGCATGGCCATGCGCACGCGAAGGCTCCCGATCTCGCCCGGCCACGGTTCGGCCAGCAAGGCGCGCTGCGCGGCGATGGCCGCATCGAGCACGTCCGGGGCGGTGTGGAACGCGGCCTGCACCGCATCGCCGACCGTCTTGAAGTGAACGCCGCCCGCGGCCGTGACCGCCTCGCCGATGAGGGCCAGATGGCGATCGACGGCGCGCCGCATCGCCTCCCGGTCGCGTTCCCAGAGGAGCGTGCTCCCTTCGATGTCGGTGAAGAGGAAGGTCACCGTGCCGTCGGGGTATGGCTGGGACGCGTGCATCGGAACCTCCGCCGCCGATCATGCGCCGCAGCGACGGCTGGCGTCAACCGCCTGCCGCCAGCGCGTACCATTGCCCGCCTTGGCGAAGCTCGATCGATTTCGATGTGGGGTCGGCGTGCAGACGAGAACCGGCTATCCCTTGCGCGTCTGGGTCGGGCTCGCGGTGCTCTGCCTCGGCGCGGCGGTCACTCTGCTCAACATGGCCATCCTCAGCCCGCTGCTGCGCCCTATCGGGCAGGCGTTCGGCACGTCGGACGCGACTACGGGGCAACTGGCGACGCTCGGCTCCCTGGTCGGGGTCGCCTCCTCGCTCGCCGCCACGCCCTGGATGGACCGCTGGAGCCGGCGGACGTGGTTCCGCCTGGAGGGGACGCTGGTGCTGGCCGGGATCGTCGTCTCCGCGCTGGCTCCGACGTTCGGGTGGCTGCTGGCGGGGCGCGTAATCTCCGCCTTTGGCTCGGCAGTGCTGATGGCGAATTGCATGACCGGAGCCCGCGAGCTCTTCCCCGACCCGGTCTGGCGCAACCGCGCCATCGGCATCGTCGTCTCGGCCACGACCCTCGCCTTCACGATCGGCGTGCCGCTGGCCGCCCTGATCGAAGCGCGCTTCGGCTGGCGCGCGGCCTTCGCCTCCATCGCCGTCCCGGCGCTCCTCCTCCTGGCGGGAACCTTCGCGCTGCCCGTGGGACAGGCCCCGCCGCCGCTCGCCGCGCGGCCGCATCCGCTGGCGGCGTTTCGGGCCGTCCTGGGGGACGGCCGCGCCCGCGCGCTGCTGGTCGCCCTCGGGCTCAATCTCGGGCTCTACTCGGGGTGGCTGGTCTACTTCGGCGCGTACACGGCGGAGGTTTTCGCCGCGTCGGCCACGGTGCTGAGCATCCTCTTCCTGGCCGCCGGGGCAACCGAGATGCTGGCGAACAACCTCACCCCGCCGCTGCTGCGCCGCTTCGACCCGATCGCCGTCCTCTACGCGATGCTGGCCTCGGCCGGGGCGGCGCTGCTGCTGACTGGAATCCTCGTTACCACCATCCCCGCCGCGCTGCTGGCCGCCATCGTCGTCCTGAATGGCACCGCCTCGGCCTACATCGCCGCCAACGCGCTGCTGCTCGACGGCAACGTCTCCCACCCTGGCGCCGTTATGTCGGTCGCCTCCGCGTTCATCGGCGTCGGCGCCGCGCGCAATACGCTAGCCGATTTCATCGATACCAATCAGACGCTGAGCGGACGCGGTTTTGGGCGCAATCCGAGCGAATGGCATTTCGCCTGGGCGCTACATGCCGGCGTCGCTTACGAAGTGACCAAGAATTTCAAGATCGAGCTCGCCTATCGCTATCTCAACTACGGCTCGATCACCGATACCGTCGACTGCGTCGGCGGCTGCACTGCCCCGGACTCGTACAAGTTCGACAAGCTCTATTCGCACGACATCATGCTCGGCCTGCGCTGGACCTGCTGCGATCTGCCGGCGCCGCCGCCGCGCTACGTCTACACGCCGCCGCCGGTCTACACGCCGCCGCCGCCGCTGCACAGCAAGGGCTGACGCGCGCGTGCGCATCGAGAGGCTCGAGGTTAACGCCCGCGCCGTCATGGTGAAAATTTATGGTTAAACGCGCCTTAACCTCTCTCCGGCATCGTCACGTAAGCGCGTAGCGACACCGGCGCGGCCGCGAGGCCTCGTGTCGGCAGCAAGGGAAATGTGGTCATGAGTCGGTTGAGGATGTTCGCGGTTGCCGGCGTGCTGGCGGGAATGACCGCCGCCATGTCGGGCGCCCCTTCGGGCGCCTTGGCCGCGGACATGCCCGACACGCTGCCGGCGCCTTACGTTGCGCCCCTGCGCCCGCGGCTCGTCGAACTCAACACCGGCTGGTATCTGCGCGGCGACCTCGGCTACCGCTGGGGCATCATCGGCGGCGCGGACTCGGCGCCGCCCTTCGCCAGCCCGACCGACAACAGGCTCGGCGACGGAATGTTCGGCGGCGTCGGCTTCGGCATCAAGACCACGTGGCTGCGCACCGACGTCACCATCGATTACGGCGCGCCGCTGAAATACGAAGGCAGCATCCTCACCTCCGGCGACACGACGGCCAAGGTTGCCGCCGCCACCGCGCTGTTCAAGATCGCCAACCTCGAGACCGTGTGGGTGATCGGCAGCATCTACGAGAAAGACGTGACGCGGGTGAAGGTGGGGCAGCAGGCATCGGTAAGTGTGCAGAGCTATCCCGACCGCCGCTTCGACGGAACGGTGGCGTGGGTGTCGGATGTCATCGAGGAGCAGACCCGGACCCTGCGCATCCGGGTGGAGGTCGATAATCGCGAGGGTCTGCTGCGCCCCGGCACCTTCGCGCGCATTGCGCTCAACGTCGCCCGCAAGGACGGGGTGATCGTGAACGTCGTGTCGATCGCCTTCGTCAGGCCGCCGCTGAGTCGCACGCGGACGGTCTTGATCCCGAGGTCGTCGCGCACGCTCACCGAGAACGCGAGCGACGTTCTGGTCGGCGGCACCGGGCTCTACTTCAAGGCGC
>CALMZR010000351.1 GCA_937870845.1 uncultured Chloroflexota bacterium | reverse complement strand
AGCCGGGACAAGAAGGAAGCGGCGATTCGGTCTTCCGGGAGACGACCCTGCCGCCACTCTAGCCGAATCCTGACCCTGCGAGGTCTACCGCGGTGAGCACGGCATGCCGTGCCCTTACGTGCGTACTCCCGCCTCCAAGGGCTTATGCGCCAGGAGGGAGCGGGCCGAGGACGAGGGCGACGGCCTGCTCGGGCCGTTGGCTGTGGGCGCGTAGGCGCGAGGCGACGCGGTGGCCCCCGGCCCGATGGAGCAGGCTGAGCGCCGCGTCGGCTTGCTCCGGAGGCAGGCTGGTGATGCCGTAGCGCGGTGTCCGCTTCGGCTTCCCGTGCTCGCGCCACGTCCGCTCCAACCGGAAGACCTGCGCCGCGCCCGGCCACGCCAGATCGTCGTTCAGGTCGGTGGAGGCCGCCAGGTCCCGCCGCTCCCCGGTGCGGCCGTGCCCGTTCTCCAGCGTGTGCGCCGCCCGGCGGTCGCTCAGCGGCGCGGCGGGGACCGTCGGGGGTGGATCGCACAGCAACGCGATGTCGCGATACAGCGCGCCCTGGTTCTCCTTGACCCGCAGCAGATAATCGCCGCCCGCCGCCAGAATCTGCTCGCACGGCGCCGTGGGGCAGAACAACGCGTCGCCGGTCAGCACCCGGCCGCGCCAATCGACCCGGTCCAGCAGCGCCGGGAGCGAAACAGGCGCGCAACGCCGCGGCCAACGCGTCGCCGTCGCGGTGGCGCAACAGGCGCTGCAACGTCGCCTGGCAGGGCGTGCGCCCGTGCGGGAAGCCGGGCGCGGCCAGCATCGCTGGCTCCTGGCGCGCGCCCCACTCGGCGATGGCCAGCACCGAGCGGTGGTCGGCCACCATGGCCGCGACGGCCAGGGCCAGCATCGCCGCCAAGGGGTAGACCACGCTGGCCGCGCGGCGCGGATCGGGCACGGCGGCGAAGGCGGCGGCCAAGCTCGCGGGCGAAACCGACATCGGGGCGGGAACCGGCGTAGACTCCATCACGGGCTCCTTTGCGGTGGGTGAACGGGTCGATCACCCTCATCCTCGCAAAGCCGCCCCCTCCCCCCGACTCACGAACTGGCGCATAAGCCCTTCCATCACCCCGCCGTTCGTCGCCCCGTGCGCGCCAGCTCGATGGGCCACGCAATGCCGGGCTTTCGCGTGACGATCGTGGGGACCGACGAGGCGGAGCTGGAACCGGGGGCGATCGGGCAATTGGCGATTGACGTTGGCCGGTCGCCGCTGTTCTGGTTCACCGGGTACCACCAGGCGCCGGAAGAAAGCGCGCGGCGCTTCACGGCCGATGGCCGCTACTACCTCTCCGGGGATTCGGCGAGCCAGGACGCGGACGGATACGTTGCGTTCACCGGGCGCGACGATGATCTCATTAACAGCGCGGGCTACCGTATCGGCCCGTTCGAAGTGGAAAGCGTCCTGATCGGTCACCCGGCCGTCGCCGAGGCGGCGGTTATCGGCGTGCCCGACGCGCTCCGCGGCGAGACGGTCAAGGCGTTCGTCGTGCCGAGGCCCGGGGTGACCGCCGACGACGGACTCGCCGAAGAGCTAAGCGCCTACGTCAAGCGCCGCCTCGCCGCCCACGCGTTCCCGCGAGAGGTGGAGTTCCTCGATGCCCTCCCCAAGACGCCGAGCGGAAAAATCCAACGATTCCTGCTGCGTCAGCGATCCAGCGCCACGCCGTAATGCCGTCTGCCCCGACGCGGCCGTGGACGGGAATGGTTCATAAGGAGCCGGGAGCCACGCGAGCAAGCTTTTGCAAACTGTGGCAACCCTCTGGGATATCCCTCCGCTGCACCCCGAACGTCCACGTCACCTCCCCGACGTAGACATCCCCCTGCGAGTCGGCCGTGATGCAGTGCGGCGCCACGAACGCCCCCGGCGCGCAGCGGTCGGCGCTGCACCAATGCAACAGCACGTTCCCGTCGAGATCGAGCACGTACACACCCCCCGGCAGGTCGTACCGCCGCGGCATGCCCCCCAGATCCGCCTCGCCGCCCCGCCACCACAGCGACGAGACATACATCAACCTTCTCCCATCGACGTAGATCGCCGTCGGTCGCTGCACGTGATCCCAAATCTCGAGCAAATCCCCGCCGAGCGAAAAGACCTGGATGCGGTCGTTCTCCCGGTCGGCCACGAACACGCGCCCGTCGGCGATCCAGATGCCGTGGGGAACCACGAACTGCCCAGGTCCCCGCCCCGGCTCGCCCCACGCCCCGACCAACTCCCCCTCCGCCGTGAAGCGGTGGATACGCGCATTGCCGTACCCGTCGGCCACGTAGATGTCCCCGTTGGGCGCGATGGCCGCGTTCGTCGGCCGGTTGAACGGCGGGCCAACGCGCGCGATGCTCGCCGAAGACGTCCCGTCGTACCCCGTGTCGGAGGGGACGCCCGGCGTCCCCAGCGTCATGAGCAGCGTCCCGTCCGGCGCCCACTTCCGCACCGTATGGTCCCCATCGTCGACGGTGTAGACGAAATCCTCGTCGTCGATCGTCAACCCGTGGGCGCGCTCGGTCAGCACCTCCTCCCCGAACGAGCGCACGAACGCGCCATCCGCCTCCAACACCAGGACGCGCGCGTCCCGCCGCGTGAGCATCAAGACCCGATCCCGCGAATCGACCCCAACCCCGACCACATCCCCACGCCGGTACCCCGGCGGAAGCCGCTCCCAATCAGGCATGGTGCGGAACGCGGGAACGCTGCTTCGCGGTGGCGCGGCGTGGACCACGGGTGACCTCCTTGGAGTGGCTGGGCGGAACGGCCGGCAATCGTCTCCAAAGCTTCGCACATCCCGTCCGTTTTCCCCGCCCGCGTCGCGCCATGCAATGCCGCGGCGCCGTGGACGGCATCCTGGCCGCTGCCTGCAACGGAGGTCGCTTCGCCCGGACGCAACGCGGAACCTCCTCGCCGCGAGGCGCGTCATGATTCGTGAACCGCTATCCTCTTCGGGGAAGGAGAGCGTGCGATCGCGACGGGAATCGGATCAAATGGGACGTTGTGGGCAACGGTCAACATCGCCGCCCGCCGGTCCTGTCGCGTACAGTTCGACGCAGACCCGGCGCATGGTCATGGCTGAGACCACGCCGGCCGGAGGGAATTGATGATTTCGAGCCATACGACGGCGGCGCTGATCGGACTCGTCGTGAGCATGGCGAGCGTTGCCGCGGCTCACGCGGCCCCAACGTCCCCGTCGAGCGTCGCCCCCGCCGCCGCGCCGCGCTTTCAGGACGAACCGCTCGTCGAGGACGATTTCAACGCCTTCACCATGCCGGGGCTCACCCCGGACAACCTCACCGTCTCCGTCCTCGGCGACATCGATGCCTACTGGGCCGGCGAGCTATCGACCCAGGGCTACGACTACTACGCCGCCGGCATGGTCCCCGTCACCGAGGTCATCGCCTCCAGTTGCGGCGAGTTCGGCCCCTACGACAACCCGGCCGCCTATTGCCCCCTCGACCAGTCGGTCTATTACTCCGTCCCCCTCGGCGTCGACATCCAGGCCACCGTCGGCGATTTCGCCTGGATCGCCGTCCTCGCCCACGAGTGGGGCCACCACGTGCAGACCGTCCTCGGCGTCACCCCCGAGCTGACCATTGACCGCGAGCTGCAAGCCGACTGCTTCTCCGGCGCCTACGCTCAGCATGCCCTGCACATGGGCTACCTCCAGGAAGGCGACGTCACCGAGGCCGCCGTCATGACCATCCTCGGCGGCGACCCCATCGAGATGGACGAGTTCGCCGACAACGCCCACGGCTCCAGCGACTACCGCCTCACCGCCTTCATGCAAGGCTATTTCGAAGGCTCCGCTTCCTGCCTGGCGTGGTGACAGGGTGACGGGGTGACGGGGTGACGGGGTGACAGGAGGAGGGTTCATGCATCCGGTTCGGAAGCCATCGGCCGCTCGTCCCTGTTACCCTGACACCCTGTGACCCTGTCACCCATCGAAGAAGACGGTGTCATCGCCGTCGTCCGCCTCGACGACCTTTCCCGCGCCGCGGCCCTCACCGAGGCGCTCGTCGCTGGCGGCGTGCGCGCCGTCGAATTCACCTTCAGCAACCGCGCCGCTGCCGCGGCCATCACCGCCGCCCGCGAAGCCCTCGGCGACCGCGCCCTGATCGGGGCCGGCAGCGTGCTTGACGCCGAGACGGCGCGCATCGCCATCCTCGCCGGCGCCGCCTTCGTCGTCACCCCCACCGTCTCCTTCCCCGTCATCGAGATTTGCAACCGGTACGGCGTGGCGACGACCATCGGCGCCCTGACCCCTACCGAGATCCTCACCGCCTGGCAAGCCGGCGCCACGTACGTGAAAGTCTTCCCCGCCAGCCTCGGCGGCCCCGGCTACCTGCGCGACGTGCGCGGCCCCCTGCCCCAGGTCAAACTCATCCCCACCGGCGGTGTCGATGTCGCCAATGCCGGCCACTTCATCCGCGCCGGCGCCGCCGCCGTCGCCCTGGGGAGTAACCTCGTCGACGCCGGCTCCGTCGCGAGCGAAGAGTGGGACACCATCACCGTGCGCGCCCGAGCGGTCGCCGCCGCCGTCGCGGAGGCGCGACACGGGTGACGGGATGTCAGGAGAACCGCTCTCGTAGCTCCCGTCACCCAGGCGCCCCGTCACCCTGACACCCGCCGCCGAAACGAACCCCCGCCCTCATGCGTCAACACGAGTGAGCGGCCCAGGTCCCTAACTGCGCCGTTCGAGGCGCCCGCCTCAACCCACTCTTCCCGCACGCGCCCGGCCCCGGTGGCCGGGTTCGTGTGTTTGGCCGTGGCTGACGGGTGACCGGTGGCGGGTTATAGGAGTCGACGCGCCCGCGATGCCTGATACCCCGACACCCCGACACCCGTCGCCCGTCACCCGAAACCTGTCACCCGCCGCACCCGCTGCCACGGATTCAGCCGCTCTGCCCGGATCGAAAGCCAGTACGGCTCGTCTCGCTGAATGTCGTCCGGCTGCACCACCTCGCCCCACTGGCGAATCTCCGGCGTCAGCCCTGCCCCGCGCAGCACCTCCAGCACCGTCTCGATGTCGTTGCCGGGGTTGCGATCCGTACCGTGGAACTCCAGGATCACCCGCCGCGCCAGCGACAGCCGCGGCGCCGCCTCCTGCAGCACCGCCGTCTCCAACCCCTCGATGTCGAGCTTCACCAGATCGACCGGCTCGGTCAGCAGCGACGACAGCGTCACCGCCGGCGCCGTCACCACCATCGTATCCTCGCCCTCGTGCCACGGCTGCTGGACCGCCGAATCCCCCCAGGCGCCGGGCTCATCATCGCTGGCGGCAACATAAAACGTGATCTCTCCCGCCTCTGGCGCCAGCGCCGCGTGCATGGGGTGGACATCGTCGAACCCATTGTGCGAGACGTTCTCTTGCAGCAGCGCAAACGTCACCGGATTGGCTTCGAGCGCCAGGATGCGCGCCCGAGGGTGATGCTGCTTGAAGTACGCCGTGGCCACCCCGACGTGCGCCCCGGCATCGATGATGTACGGCGCCCGCCGCCTCGTCTCGAACCGGTACTCGTGGCTCCCGAACACATCCTCGCAGATGCGCTCGAACTCCTCGCGGTTGCGGCAATAGAAGCGATAGCCCCCACAGGCGACGACCGTTTGCGATGTCGTGGGCACGCTCATGGCGGAGCCGTCCAGGACCCTCCCGCCCCGTTGACGGGGCTTCCCGTCTGGGTCAGCCGGAGGTCTTTCGCCTCCGGCGAAGGGGCTCGGACGGACATTGGGGCCAACGGGTTTGGCAGAGGGAACGGCGCTGCCGCCCCGCCCGACCCTAATGGCGTTTGCGTTTTTAATCCGGGCACAGCCCGACGATGCGGAGCAGCTCGGTTGACCCCTCGCTCCACCCGGCGAGCCAGTTCGCGACGGCGGTTTGGAGTCCCGCCCAGTCGTCGCCGAAATCGTGGTGGTGCAGCACGTCGCCGAGCAAGGCGCGCCACAGGTCCTCGACCGGGTTGGTCCAGGGCGCATAGGTCGGCAAGGGCAGCAGCACGAGCGGCGCCGGCAGCGCGGCGAGCACGTCGGGGTGGACATGGACCGGCCAGTTGTCTTGGACCAGGAAGATCGCCTCGGCCGCAGGGTAGGCGGCGACGACGGCGGCGTAAAAGCGCAGCAACGTCTTGCGGTCGAAGCGGTGGCGCTGCCAGAAATGCACCCGCCCGGTCGCGGCCTCGAGGCAGGCGGCGATGCGGCGGCGCTTGTTGGCGCCCAACCCTTGGGCGACCCGTGGCGCGTCGGTGCGCCGCGGCGCCCAGGCGCGGCTGACGGTGGGGCGGCGGTAGTAGGTGAACTCGTCCTCGTAGCGCAGCACCACCGTCTCCGGGTGGGCGTGGGCCAGCGCCTGCGCCGCCGTGACGGCGGCCAGCTTGGCATCGTAGGCCAGGTCGGGGGAATGGAAGTACGCGCGGCCCCGCTTGTAGCGTACGTCCAGCCGGTCCAGCACGCGATGGACGCTGCCGGCGGCGCGGTTGCGCAGCCAGGGCACGACCCGCCCCAGGTCGGCCAGCCGCCAGCGGCTGCGCTCCAGCCCGAACAGCCGCGGCGCGCGGCGCGTCACCTCGCGCAGCAGGACCGTCGCCGCCGCCACGCTCAGGGGGGAAAAAGGCGGGCTTGCGTCCGCGTCCAGGCCGAATCCGCAACCCCGCCACCCCCTCGGCGAGATACCGGTGCAGCCAGGCGGCCACCGTCTCGGGGCGCCGCGGGCGCAGCAAGCCCCGACGCGCGACCGCTCGGATCGACTGCCCGGCAGCGACTTTCAGGATCGCCGCCGCCCGCTCGCGGACGTACGGGGTGGGATCGTGGTCGCGCACGCGCGCCAACTCCTGCGCCTGGGCGGAACTCAAGCAGACCGCCAGCGGGGCGGGCATCGGGGCACCTCCTCGGTCAGCATCCGATCGAATCACGGTATCCGCCCTATTTTCGCAAACGCCATCAGGGTCCTTCCGTTCGATCAGCCCGATCCCTTTAAGGTCGGGCGGCGCGGCAGCCCGGCTCCATGATGGAAACGCCGCCGCCAACCTCAGCCACCGCGCCCCTCCCGCCGGAGGCCAAAACGCTTGGTGTGCAGTGGCATGGTAAGGCTACCAGTCGATCAGGTCGGCGAAGGCGAGGTCGGGTCGGCCGAGTTTGCGGTTGAGCCAGAGGCAGGCGTTGTGCAGGGCGATCTTGGCGGCGAGGCGCGCCTGCAGGCCGCCCAGGTCGTGCGGCCGTTCGGTGTCGAGGCGGAAGTCGGCCAGCAGCCGGTCGTTGACCGTCTCGACGATCTGGCGCAGGCCGGAGAGCCAGCGTTTGAGCGGCTTGGGCCAGGCCTGCTTGGCGTGGGGCTGGGGCGGGGCCACCACCAGTGCCCCGTCCTGGCGCGCCCAGCGGGCTTGGCATTCGGCGCCGCTGAAGCCCATGTCGGCCACGTACCGCTCGCCGACCGGCTGGCCGACGCCGGGCAAGCGCGCCTCGGGATGGGCGCGCGCGGCCAGGAACGTGTCGGTCATGGCGCGGTCGTTGGTCGAGGCCGGGGCCAGCCCCCAGCCGGTGATCGCCCCGCCCGGCAGCACCCCGAGCAGCAGCCGCATCCCCTCGTACCACCCCAAACGGCTGCATTTGCCGATGTCGGCCAGGCCGAACAGCCACCCGGCCCCGCGCCGCTTGGCGTTGCGCACCCGCACCCCGGTGCCGTCCAGCACCTCGTAGGCGTCGCGCGGCCGCGCCAAGCCCTGCCCCAGGTGCAGCGCCAGGGCGGTGACCGCGTCGGCGTGGCGGCGCATGAGGCGGTTGAGCTGGGGGCGGCTGGGCAGCGTCGGGAACAGCGCGCGCAGGTGCTTGGCCGCCCAGCGGTAGAAGGCCGCCTCCGAGGGGAACTGCCGCCACTGGCCGAACACCGCCAAGGTCACCACCTCGCTGCGGCTCAGCGACGGCCGGTGGCCCCGACACCGCTCCGGGGGGAGGTGCTCCTTGCAAAACGCGTCGACGCACACGTACAACTCCGTCAGGAAGGTCTCCGGGTCGAGCACGGCGGGGCTCCTGGCCGAAAGGCGGGTACAGCAACCCCAGCCTAACGTCCGGAGACCTCCTTTCGCCATGCACACCAAGCGTAGAAGCCTTTCCGCCATCTGAGCGACGTTCCCGCCGGCCAAGATTCCTTCCTCGTCGGAATGACACGCTTCGCTCGA